>DJPQ01000069.1:0-39611 GCA_002439805.1 Bacteroidales bacterium UBA6408 | reverse complement strand
TTGACGATGAACGCTTGCGTGCAATGACTCCGGAACAGCTTGATATGATTGTGGAGTCCTATATGGAAATGTTTCCTGACATTCCTGTCAAGGACTCATATATGTTTTTTGACGAAATACAGCTTGTCTCGGGCTGGGAATATTTCGTGATGCGGCTTTACAAGAATTATTGTCGGAACATCTATATAAGCGGTAGTAACGCTACTATGTTGTCCTCGGAACTTAAATCCGTGCTCCGCGGCTGGCCTCTTGAGTATGAGACATGGCCTCTTTCATTTCGTGAATATTGCAGGTTCCGGGGTGTGGATGCGGAAAGTTATCTTGAGCAGGACATTGCGATGGTGCGAAGTTCCTTCCCGGACTACAACCGCTATGGCGGCTTTCCCGAGATTGTGCTGACAAAAAGCCGTTCGGAACAGACGAGGCTGCTGCAGGGCTATTTCGACACAATGCTTCTTAATGATTTGGCGGAGCATTACCGCATATCGAACATTCCGGTGCTTCGGTATTTTCTGAAGCGTATAATGTCCAGCCTATCGAAGCCTGCGTCCATACTCGCGATATACAATGACATAAAGTCCCAGGGTCTGAAAATATCAAAGGATGACCTGTATCAGTGGGCTGATTATGCCTGTTCGATATTTATGTTTGTTCGTGTTCCAAAATACGAGCGGTCGCTGGCCAAGGGGCAGAAGGCTCTGTGCAAATATTATTGTATAGACAACGGACTCCGGAACTCAGTGCTTCTGCCTCAGAGCGGGGATGACGGCAGACTGCTGGAAAACACTGTCTTGCTGCATCTGAAAAGGACGATGCAGCCGTTTGAAAAAGTGTCATATTATCTTGGGAAGACAGAATGCGACTTTGTCCTGCAGCGTGAAGATGCGGTGTCGGAACTGATACAGGTGTGCTGGGACATGTCCTCTCCGGAAACACGAAGTCGCGAGGTTGCCGGTCTTGTGGAGGCATCAGAAGTGACAGGATGTGATAATCTGACGATAGTCACGAACGGCGAGTCTTCGGAAATGGTAAATGAGGGGAAGACGATAAGGGTTGTCCCCGCATGGAAGTGGCTGCTGTCTGCGCGGTAATATCGTAATGTCTTCGAGAAATGTTCACATATCAGTTCATCTCTCATTTCAGAACGAGAACTTGTAGCCGACGCAGAGGGGGAACTCGTGCTTTGTCTTCCAGTAGAGGCTCTTGAGTACCGTCCCTTCCTTATTCGTGTCGATTTCGAGGGAATGAACCCAGTTGTACATCAGCGTGAACTCGATGCTGTGCGCCCGCGTGATGTTCCAGTCGAAGCCGGCGGCGGTGCGTACGCGGTTGAGGTAGGCGTGGCTGTAGCCGAGGAACTGGTAGTTCGTGTAGGCCGCCGAGGTCTCGCTCCATGTGGCGGAACATTTCGGGGCGTTGAATATATTGCGCAGTTCGACATATACAAAAGGTTCTATGTGTTTGAGCCCCTGATACTTCACTGTGAATCGGGACTTCAGCTGGAGCGCGTTGGGAACATCCTGGAACTCGTTGAGGTCGTAGGCATAGTGCGTGAGCTGAAGCTTTTCGCGGAGGGAGAACTTCCAGTTACCGGTGTCGTACTGACCGGTCAGGTTCAGGGAGAAGCGGTGGCGCGGCCTGAAGGTGTTCGCCGAATTGAAGTGCCCGATGAAGATGTATTCCCCGCCGACATTGAAATAGTTGCAGACCTTGTATTCGAGCCCGATGGAGGCCTGATGCCGTTCTACTCCAGCAAGCGATTTTTTTGTCCTGAGCTCATATCCTGCACTGAGATGAAGTCCCTTCCGCACTTTCCAGTCCATTTCCGCAGATGCCCTCGCGCTTACTCCCGAACTCCGGGCGGAAGCGTCCGTTACTGTCAGCCATACCGCCGACAATGCAAGGACGACAGCTGCTGCCGCCTTGAAGATTTTTTCCGTCGTTTTCATGTTCTTAAGAACGAATGACCTCCTGAAATGTTAAGTAAATGTTTAAAATCTTTCTGACATTTACGGGCTTTCTCCGGGGATTCTGGACTTCAGGGGACAACCCGGAACAGGGCCTTACCGGTCATTCAGCGCTCCTTCGGACGCGAAAATTGCCGTGAGCTTTTCCACGGCCTCGTCGACCTGGGCTATGGAGTGCGTCGCCATCAGCGCGAATCTTATCAGCACATCATTCTCCGGGACGGCCGGCGCAATGACCGGGGTCACGAAGAGACCCTGCTCGTAGGCGGCGCGGACAATTCTCATCGCCTTGATTGTGTCGCGGACAAAAAGCGGGATAATCGGAGACTGGGTGTGCCCCGTGTCGAAACCGTTGTCCTTAAATGCCTTCTGCGCGTGCCTTGTGACTTTCCAGAGGTTCTCGCGGCGTTCCGGTTCGGAAATCATGATGTCCAGTGCCTTTGATGCGGCGGCCACGGCCGCCGGAGTCATGGAGGCGCTGAAAATCAGCGAACGGGAATTGTGCTTGATGAACGAGATGACCTCGCCGTCGCCCGCGATGAACCCTCCGAGAGAGCCGAAGCTTTTTGAGAAAGTTCCCATTATCAGATCTGTCTTGTCGGTGAGACCGAAATGGCTTGCCGTCCCGGAGCCATTCTCTCCGAATACTCCGAGCGAGTGCGCGTCATCGACCATGACCGATGCGTTGTATTTCTCGCACAGTGCGACAATCTCCGGCAGCGGCGCGATGTCGCCTTCCATCGAATAGACTCCGTCGATGACTACCAGTTTCGGAGCGTCGGCCGGGGCAAGGCTCATCTTGTGCTCCAGCATGGCCATGTCGTTGTGGGAGAATTTTCTGACGTCGGCAAATCCGAGCCGGCTGCCGTCAATTATGCAGGCGTGGTCGAGGGAATCCAGGAATGTGTAGCCTCCCCTGAAACCGAGGCAGCTCACCACACCGAGATTGACCTGAAATCCCGTGCTGTAGGTGACGGCGGCCTCCTTCCCGACAAACTTTGCCAGCTTTGCCTCCAGTTCCTCGTGCAAGTCCAGCGTCCCGTTCAGGAAACGGCTGCCGGAACAACTTGTCCCATATTTCTTTATTGCCGCTATGGCCGCCTCCTTGAGGCGGGGGTCGTCTGAAAGTCCGAGGTAGGAGTTCGAGCCGAACATCAGCACTTTCTTCCCGTCCGCCATCGTGACGACGGGATCCTGCCCCGATGAAATGGGTTTGTAGTAAGGGTAAATGCCAAGGGCCTGCAAGTCCTGCGGGGCGGTGTAGCGCCCGCAAATCTCATTGAGAATCCGTTTCATCGTGCAAATCCAATTAAATCAAATAAATCAATCCAATCCCAAACTCCCGAAGGAACGCGCAAAGTTACAATATTTTTCCTAAATTTGTCGCGCTTGGGCATTGAATCTGCGATACTGATGAACGAACCGGATTTTGTGAATTAACCATAATAGATAAAGCCATGAAGAAAATTATCTTTTCAATTGTCTTGCTTATGTTGAGCCTCGGCACATTTGCCCAAGTTGACATCAAGAAACTGTATGATCAGGCCGGGATGGCCGAGGAGATGCAGCTTTGGGATGATGCCATCATGCTGTATAAGAAAATAATAGTGTATGCTCCTGACAGCCCGGCGGCATATTACCGTCTCGGCGAAGCTTACGCTTCAAAGGGGCAGGATGTGGAGAATTCGGAGAATGCAATCACGTTTTTCCGGAAATATCAGGAACTGGACCCGCAGGGCGCGGAGATGAACAATGTGCAGACAATAATAAACCGTCTGGAGTTCATCGCAATGAAATCAGAGCAATATGATGCGAAAATTGATGCCCTGCAGGGACGATGGGTGACGACGGACTGGCGGACAAATGCGGATCATCGTTCCTGGGCAATCATCGACATCAGGGAGGCCGGCGGAAAACTGCGTATAACGATAGATCCGACATCTGCCGTTTATGACGACAGCTTCATCTCTCAGACTGCGGTAGTGAATCTTCCCGGTGACAAATGCAAGTTCGCTTTCGGTGCTGACAAACGCTATAATCCGTCTTCTGCCGGGTACGACGCACAGCGTATTCTGCTTGATATGGTAGGCAGTTCAATCGGAGGCACGGGCGGCAATCTGGTAAGCGGTCTCGGGAGTGTCACCGTGACGGCGGCGCAGGAGAACGACGTCGCGTCGGCGAACCTGACGACATATCTTTTCACTATGGACACGGAACCGTCGGCAAACGGAACATTGAAATGTCAGGTCGATATTAACGGTTCACATTCTTCAATCAAGGGAGATAAAAAGACAAGCGACATAGCCTTTGTGGAGTTTGAAAAGGTTTCCGAAGAGTTCGCGAATATGCCTCTGCTGGACCGTAAGAAGGTGTTTCAGTACTACAAGGATAAGAAAACTTATGAAGAATATGGGAATATCGTGAAGACGTGCCCCGATACGGATGCGCTGATGTGCTACCGTTCCGGAAAAAGATGGTACTATGCTGCAATGTATGTGTGCGGCGTCGGTGCCGGCATTATTTTGGGGAGCGTAATTGGTGTCGCTTGTAATACAGACGACGATATGCTGGACTTTGAACTTGCCTTGATGGGAGTCGGCGCGGGTGTCACTGTAGTCGGCGGCGTGATGTTCCCGATTGCGAAATCAATAGGAAGACGTGGAATTGACATCTACAATAACGCCGCCAATGCATCTCATTCCAAGACCGTCTCGGAACTCGGCATAGCCTCCACCTCAAATGGCGTCGGTCTGGTTTATCGGTTCTGATTCCGCCTCGACTTTGCAGGCAAAAAGACAAAAACTTTTCTCTTTTTGTCTGCAAAAACTTAACTTTGCGAATCATACGCTCTTGGCATTGATGTTGCCGAGCGCAGAAAAGTGGCATATGAAAATACGGACGGATATGTTATACCCGATTGGAATACAGAGTTTTTCGGAAATCCGTGAAGGCGGATATGTTTATGTGGACAAGACAGCCGCTGTCTATAATCTTGCCTCGACAGGGAAATATTATTTCCTGAGCCGTCCGAGGAGGTTTGGAAAGAGTCTTCTCATTTCCACGATGGAGGCATATTTCAGCGGGAGGAAAGAACTTTTCAATGGCCTGGCGATAGCCGACCTTGAGAAAGAGTGGGTGGAATATCCTGTTCTTCGTCTGGATTTGACGGGAAGCAGGTATATGTCTGTGGAAGATTTGCTGATTAACCTTGATCAGCATTTGACATTTTGGGAAAAACGCTACAACGTCGGCCAAAAGTTTGAAGAACCAGCCGCGCGGTTTAAGGCCGTTATTGATGCCGCCTGCGCGAGGACAGGCAGCAAGGTTGTCATTCTCATCGACGAATATGAAAAGCCGATTATAGATAACATAGACAATCCGGAGCTGATGGAGCAGTTCCGCCGCGAACTCCAGGGCTTCTACAGCGTCATCAAGGGCAAGGATGATTTTATCCGCTTTGCGTTCCTGACGGGTGTGACGAAGCTCGGTAAGATGAGCATATTCAGCGGATTGAACAATCTGAATGACATTTCTATGGACCTGAGTTTCTCTGACATCTGCGGTGTGTCGGAGGTAGAGCTGAAGTCATATTTTGACGAAAGCGTCACCGTTCTTGCGAAAGCCTGCCGGATGAGCCGGGAGGATTGCTATGGGAAGCTGAAGAAGATGTATGACGGCTATCATTTCTGCGAGGATGCTCCCGGGGTCTATAACCCGTTCAGTCTGCTGAATACTTTCAAGGCGAACCGTTTCCGTATGTACTGGTTCGAGACAGGAACTCCGACTTTTCTCGTCCGCTATCTCAAGCAGGGACGATACAATCTCGACAACATATCGAAGAACAAGGTGTCTGAGGAAACTCTCACCGGAGCAAACTATGTGAGCCCGGCTCCGATAACTCTTATGTATCAGGCGGGCTATCTGACAATCACCGGCTATGACAGGCGTTTCAATGCCTACAGTCTTGACTATCCTAACGAAGAAGTGAAGACAGGCTTCCTCAATTCGTTGAGCCAGCTTTATGCCCCCGCTCTGATTAACAGCGAATTTTCGGTATATAACTTTGTCGATGACATTGAGCGGGGTGATGTTGAGGCTTTCATGAACCGCTTCACAGCCTTCCTTTCCGGCAATGACTACGAAATTCAGGGCGACCTCGAACTCTATTTCCAGAACACGATGTCAGTGATGCTCAAGATGATGGGACTTTATGTCAAGACCGAGTACCACACGGCAAACGGCCGGATTGACATAATCTTCGACACGGATAAGTATGTCTACATCATCGAACTCAAACGCGACTTGTCTCCGGAAATCGCCCTCAAGCAAATAGAGGAAAAGGGCTACGACAAGCCGTTCCTCGCCAGCGGCAAGCAAATCATCCGTCTCGGCATCAACTTTTCGTCCGAAACCCGCACCGTCGACAGCTGGGCCGAAGCCTGAGATTATGTTCCCCCGCAAAAGGGGGACGGGAGGGGATTTTAAACAAGGAGGGGGATTTTAAACAGTGCTTCGGACGGGAATCGAACCCGTACGGACATTTCTGCCCACGGGATTTTAAGTCCCGCGTGTCTACCAATTCCACCACCAAAGCTGCCTCCTGCAAGTTTTCGGGAGGACTTTTGACGGTCGCGGTCTCAACTTGCGGAACTGCAAAGATAGTAAAATATTTGTAAAAGTGAGAAAGAGGCCTTAAATTAGCGGGGTCGTGAGCGGGGCATGAACCCCTTGGGATTTGAAAATGTCCTCTTCACGGACAGCCGGGGTTTCTCAGGGGCTGTATCCGGGACACGCTTTTGACGGGAAACAGGAAAATGTGTAATTCGTAAACATATGGGACTATTAAGCAATAAGGTCGCGCTGATTACGGGCGCGGCGAAAGGAATCGGAAAGGCCGTGGCGCTGAAATTCGCCGAGGAGGGCGCAGACATCGCGTTCACGGACCTTGTAATCAATGAGACGGCGCTGCAGACTGTCGCCGAGCTTGAGGCGTACGGCGTGAAGGTGAAGGCTTATGCCTCGAATGCCGCCGACTTTGAGCAGGCCCACGAGGTCGTGAAGCGGGTTCATGCGGATTTCGGGCATATCGACATTCTTGTGAACAACGCCGGCATCACAAAGGACGGTCTGATGCTGCGGATGACGGAGGCACAGTGGGATGCGGTGCTGACGGTGAACCTCAAGTCCGCTTTCAACTACATCCATGCCTGTACCCCGGTGATGATGGCTCAGCGCGGGGGCAGCATCATAAATATGTCCTCGGTTGTCGGTGAGGCGGGAAATGCCGGACAGTGCAACTACTCCGCGTCGAAGGCCGGGATGATAGGGCTTGCCAAGTCGATAGCCAAGGAGATGGGCCCGAGAGGCATACGCGCGAACTGCATAGCTCCGGGATTCATCATCTCGGACATGACGGCCGCGATGCCGGAGGACGTGCGCAAGGCGTGGGAGAAGACGATTCCGCTGCGCCGAGGGGGCACGCCTGAGGAGGTTGCCAAGGTGGCGCTGTTTCTGGCGAGCGACCTTTCCTCGTATGTGAGCGGGCAGGTGCTGAACGTCTGTGGCGCCATGCACTGCTGAGGGTTTGAGTTTCTTTTTGGTCTATATTTGCCTTCTCATCGGTCGTGTACGCCCGGTACACTCCCTCTTCAAAGACAAATCTATCCTCAAAAATAAATCTCAAACCTTCCGGCGTAATAATGTCGCTGTATGCGGGATGAAGAGCATAAGAAGCTGTTTTAATTTTTTGTTCAGTTATTTTGAGATGTATTTTTGAGTCAGATTTTTTCGTTTTGAGAGGAGTTTAGCGGTGCTAAATGACGAACCTTTCGATTTAGTGAGAGCAAAGTGAATTAAAAATTCATTTTGCCGAACGTGAGAAAGTGGCACAAAGTGAACAAAATGGGAAAATATGACCAAAAAGACACCAAAAGAACGAACATATAAAAATAAATGTGAGAAAAATTAAAACAGCTTCTAAGTATATTCGTGCCAATGCGCGGCTATGATGGCTAACACCTTGCTGTTTTATGAAAATGGATTCTGAAAATGTGCTGACGGCCTTGGCGGACCTGCTCCTGCCGAGGCTTTGCTGCGTCTGCGGCGGGGAGCTGGGGCGCAGCGAACGGTACATTTGCCTGAACTGTCTGGCAGATATGCCGCTGACCCACAACTGGCTGGTTCGGCGCAATCCTATGGCGGAGCGGTTCAACGCGCTCATCGCGGGACGCGAGATCTCGGAATCGGAGGCGTGTCCGCCGGATGCAGCGAGCGAACTCATTTCCCCGGAAATGGAGGATGCTGAAACAATATCCCGGAAATCTGATGCATCGGCGGAGGGTTGTTTCTCGAAATATGTTTATGCCGTCGCGCTCTTCGATTTCGTGAAAGGCGGAGAAGACGGAAATGCCGGAGGATACAGGAATATAACATATCGCCTGAAATATTCACGCGACGTTCGTGAGGGGCGTTTTTTCGCGGCGATGCTCGGTGAGCGGGCCGCTGCTGCGCAGTGGCTTTCGGACGTTGACACGGTGATTCCGGTTCCGCTCCATTGGACGAGACGGCTCCGGAGAGGGTACAACCAGGCGGAGGTTATTGCTGCGGAGGTGGCAAAGGCGCTCGGGGCGCGTCTTAGGACGGATGTTCTGGAGCGGAGACGGCGCACGTCGACTCAGACTAAGTTCGGAGTCGAGGAAAAGGCTCGCAATGTCATGGGCGCATTCGCTGTTGGCAAAAAGTTCCGCCGGCGTTTTCATGCTCCCGAAACCGCCGACGGAACATCATCGTCAAATATGATTCCCGGAGAACGAAATTCCGTGACCGTCAGGCATATACTTCTCGTCGATGACGTGTTCACCACAGGCTCGACTCTCTACAACTGCTGGCGGCCGCTGCACGATTTCTTCGGTCCGTCCGTCCGCATCAGCATCGCGACTCTCGGCGTTGTCTGACTGTTTTGTCATGTCATGCGTATGAAATTTTCCCAAGTTTGGAGTAACTTTGCCGGCGATATGAAAGATTTTGCAGCCATAGACTTTGAGACGGCGAACGAGTGCCGCAGCAGCGTGTGCAGCGTCGGAGTCGTCATCGTGAGAAACGGCGAGATTGCCGACAGTTTCTATTCCCTTATCCATCCCGAGCCGGAGCACTACCGGTGGTTCTGCCAGCAGGTGCACGGCCTGACCCCGGAGGACACGGAGGATGCCCCCGTGTTTCCGAAGGTTTGGGAGAAAATCGCTCCGATGGTTGAGGGACTCCCTCTCGTCGCGCACAACAGTCCCTTCGACGAAGGCTGTCTCCGCGAGGCTTTCCGCACCTATGGGATGGACTGGCCTGACTATGTCTTCCACGACACACTCGCGGCCTCACGGCGCATTCTCGGAGACCGCGTCCCGAACCACCAGCTTCAGACGGTGGCGGTATGGTGCGGCTACGACCTTGTCAACCACCACCACGCCCTCGCTGATGCCGAGGCCTGCGCCGCCATCGCCCTGAAACTGCTGTAAATTTATAGCGAATGAGTACATTATTGAACAGATATATCTGGATTTTCCAGACGATACAGCGGCGCGGGCGCATCAGCTTCGCTGACCTCAACAGGGAATGGAAGGATGCTTCCGCCGTGAACCCGTATGGTGAGGACCTGAACAAAAAGACCTTTCAGAATTACTGCAAGGGCATCGCGGAGACATTCGGGGCTGAGATAGCCTGCGACCGAAAGGACGGATACTCCTACTATGTCGCACAGGGCATAGATTCAGACAACAACCTCATCCGCTGGCAGTACGAGTCGCTTGCGGTCGCCAACATGATAGGCGAAAGCCGCGACCTCAACGACCGCATCATGTTCGAGGACATCCCGTCCGGTGGCGAGTTCCTTTCCAACATCATTGACGCGATGCGCGAGGGCGTGACGGTGAGCATCACCCACAAAAGCTTCTGGCATGACGAGGCCGCGACATACGAGGTCGCGCCCTATGGGCTGCGGGTAATCGAGAGACGGTGGTATATGGTGGGGCTCAATGAGTTCGGGAAAATACGGATATGGGGACTTGACAGAATCCTTGACATTGACATCACCGAGCATCATTTCGAGCGTCCTAAGGATTTTAGCCTAAAGGAATATTTCCGTGACAGCTACGGTGCCATAGTCAGTGACAACGATGTCCCGGAGACTGTGCGGCTCCGTGTCTATGGCGGGCAGCAGGACTACCTCAGGACCCTTCCTCTTCATCACAGCCAGAGGATTGCCGCGACAGAGGAGGGCGCGACGGTGTTCGAGTACCGCATACGTCCGACAGTTGATTTCCGCAACCGCATCCTGGCTCTCGGCCCCGACGCCGAAGTCCTTTCCCCGGCCTCCCTCCGCGACGAAATGCGCGAATGCATCAGCGCCATGGCCGCAAGGTATAGTGGGAAGAGGAGGATTTGAACCTCCGAAGGCTCACGCCGACAGATTTACAGTCTGTTCCCGTTGACCGCTTGGGTATCTTCCCATGTTCATTTTTTTCAGGTGTTCATTCTTTCAGGAGAGGGCGGCCGGATTGCCGCCCCGCGTCTTTGCAGAAAAAGTTTTCTATATGCCCTTGATGACCGCAATCGGCTCAAGCGTCACCAGAATCTTCGTGAGGTCGCTCTGACAGGCCATCACCTCGTCGATGTTCTTGTAGGCAGAGGCTGCCTCCTCAAGGTCCTTCTGGCTGCGGATGGCGTGGACGATGCCCTTCTCGTCTAGTTTCCGAATCTCCTCGTCGAGATTGAGGCTGCGGACGGCCTCCGTTCGGGACATCACTCGGCCGGCTCCGTGGCTGCACGAGCGGAACGAGTCCGGGTTGCCGAGCCCCTCGGTGATGAAGGAGCGCGTGCCCTGCGACCCCGGGATGATGCCGACCTCCCCCTCGCGTGCGCTGGTGGCTCCCTTGCGATGAATGATGACATTCTCGTCGAAGTGGTTCTCCCATGCCGCATAGTTGTGCGCGATGTTAATCATCGGTTCGAACTCCGCCTCCGGAAGGCTGTCCTTGATGACCTCGCAGATGCGCCGCATCATCAGTTCCCTGTTCGCGAGCGCAAAGGATATGCAGTAGCTCATCTCGTTCCAGTATGCCTTGCCCTCGTCGGATTTCATCGGGAGGAACGGGAGACCGTTGTCCGGGTCGACGCCGGAGAACCACATGGCGTTGAGCCTGCCGGCAATCTCGCTGTAGCGGTCGCAGACCAGCTTGCCGAGATTGCGCGAGCCGGAGTGAATCATAATCCACATGAGGCCGTCGCCGTCCTTCTGAAGCTCTATGAAGTGGTTTCCCCCGCCGAGCGTCCCGAGCTGCTTGAGCGCGGAGGCGTACTGGTTCCGCACGACCTGCATCGAGTCGATGTCGAAGCCCTGCGGCATGAGCGCCTCGTCCTGCGCGGTCTTGTGGCGCTCCATCCCGAGAGGAATCCTCTTGCGAATGCCGCGCATGAACCCCTTGCGGAGTATGTCCGGAGTAAGTTCCTCAACCCTGACATTGGTCTTTATCGCGCACATCCCGCAACCGATATCGACCCCGACGGCATTAGGGACCACGACTCCCTTTGTCGCGAGCACTCCTCCGATAGGCATTCCCACTCCGGCGTGAACGTCCGGCATGAAGGCGAGGTGATGAAACACGAACGGAAGTCTCGCGAGGTTGTATATCTGTCCGAATGCCTTCGGATCCACTGTGTTCGCCCAAATCTTCACGGGCGTGTCGTTTATTAGCATCTCTTTCATGACAATATAATTTTTTCAGTCCACCGTAATCACGGCCTTTTTTTGTTTCACGATGCAAAGTAAGGACGCGACTGCGCAATCTTTTTGCGCAGTTAAAAATTTTTTGCAAAATTTGCTGAAAATTTGCCTCGTGCCTGTTCATAACCATCGGGGCTCCGGACGGAAAGGCCCGCAAAAAACGCAATTATGCCAGCGAACAAGAACGCGCTCCTGCGCTACAAGACCATTGACAAATGCCTGCGGAACCGCTCCCGCAGATGGACGCTCGAAGACCTCGTGACGGCCTGCTCAGACGCGCTCTACGAGTACTCCGGCAAGGACGACTACCTGTCGGTCAGGACGATACAGCTCGATATTCAGAAGATGCGCTCGGACGAGCTCGGCTACAACGCCCCGATAGTCGTGCAGGACAGGAAGTACTACAGCTACTCCGACCCGGACTATTCCATAACCGACACGCCACTGACCGACTCCGACCTGACCCGGATGCGCGAGGCCGTCGGCATCCTGAAACAGCTTTCGGGATTCGGCGGGTTTTCGGGGATGGAGGACATCGTCGGCCGGCTTGAAGACCATGTGAATGCAGTCCGCAAGGTGCGGAGGCCGGCGATATACCTTGAGTCCAACGAACGCCTTAGGGGACTCGAATTCATGTCCCCGCTCTACGACGCCATAGTTTCGAAATCCCCCGTCCGCCTGACATATCATTCATTCAAGTCTGAGACCGGGCGCACTTTCGTGTTCAGCCCGTATATATTAAAGGAATACCGCAACCGCTGGTTTGTCTTCGGACGAGGGGAGAGGGACAGGTTCGTGGTGAACCTCGCCCTTGACAGGATTGAGGCGGTGGGGAACGCGGACGGTGCTAAGTTCGTCGAGGACCCGTCGTTCGTTCCGGAGAGATATTTCCTCGACATGATCGGAGTCACGAAGATTCCCGGGACCATGGACCGCGAGACGACTGTGCGCTTCCGTGCAACGGCGAAATTCGCTCCGTACATCGAGACCAAGCCGCTCCATCGCTCGCAGATGGTAGCCGAGAGGCATGAGGACGGCTCTGTCACGTTCCAGCTGAATGTATGCGTCAATTTCGAACTTGAAAAGGCTCTGCTGGAATTTGCCGACGGCGTGAAGGTGCTGCGGCCGAAGTCACTGGTGCGCTCGATTCGGAGCAGGCTGCGGAATGCCGCCGCGCAGTATGAGTGAGGCTTACGCATAACGCAGGAAATTGAGTATATTTGTGCGTTTTTTTTGACCGGCGGCGGATTGGAACGACGCAGGATTGCCTTGAATGATTTATAAAACATAAAAGATTATGAGTGACGGACTTCCATACTCGAAGAATATGAAGATGGCCGACATCCTTTCGGACAACAGGATGCTATCGGTCCTCGAACGGCTGCATTTCAGGCTCGGATTCGGGGACACGACGATTGCCGAGGTGTGCAGGAACCATTCGTTTCCGGCCGAACTTTTTGTTGAAATAGCCAATGTCTTCGCAAGCCCCGAGTATTCCCCTGACCTTTCACGGCTCGGGCGGAACGACATCGCCCTGTTGGCCGACTACATCCGCTCATCACACAAATACTATTCAGCGGTGTCTGTTCCTCATCTCCACGGGCTCATACACACGATGCTCGGTGAGGTGGGAACATCGTTCGCCGACGCGCTGAACAAGTTCTTCGATGAACTTGTCGAGAGACTGAACGCGCATTTTGAGCACGAGGAGCGAATATTCAACAGCATCGGAAGCGGGCACTATGAAACCGAGTCGGAGGAGTGCCACAGCCAGTTCCTCGAAAAGCTCGACGACCTGAAGAATATCGTGATAAAATATCTTCCGGACAACGGGACGAACGCCTCGCGCTACAGCATGCTGAACCATCTCCTCGCGATGGAGGCGGATATGCGCAACCACATGAGGGTCGAAGAGAGGCTGTTCAACCCGCTTGTCTTAAACCTTATGGACGGGGTCGGGTCACAGGACGGCGATGACGACTCCGAGGTGCTCTCCCAACGAGAGAAGGAAATCCTCGCGGCGGTGGCTCATGGCAAGACGAACAAGGAAATCGCCGACGACCTCTTCATCTCCATCAACACCGTCGTCACCCACCGCAAGAACATCGCCCGCAAGACCGGCATCAATTCCATCGCCGGCCTCACGGTCTATGCCATCCTCAACCACATCGTCGAGATTTCGGACTTTTAGGGAATAATTCCTGATTTTATGGTGTAAAAACTCGGAATTTTTCCTGAACGGTATAGGAAGCCGTCGTGGCCCAGGAACTCCACGCGCACGGATGACGGTTCCGGAGCTATGATTTCTTCGTCCTTTTTGGATTTGCCGGGAACCAGCCCTTCTCGACCCTCCTGCGCTGCGCGAACAGTTCGTGGATGCTCCAGAAACTGGAGAATGCGAAGACTCCGAGGATTGTGGAGGCGATGATGTTCCCGATGAAGAGCGACGCGGCCGCAGCGGCGAGTCCGACAACGAGGAATACCCACCAGCAGCCGGTGCCGAAATGGTATTCAGCCTTGATTACAATCGGGTGAAACAGCCCTATCATCAGGAATGACGAGATTCCTATTATCAGTCCGGTAAGGTTCATGCAGATAGATTTGTCCGCAAAAATACGACAAATCCGCGTCTGTTGCAAGAATGCGTTTTATATTCATGCCTTATGGGACCAGACTTGTCCGGAGAAACATTATAATAAAAACCCGGCAATCTCTGACGGCGTGATGCACTCGAACTTCGCGTCGGGATAGGCTTTCGCGAATTGTTCCGGCATTCCGACTTTCTTGCCGCTCTTCCTCTTCATCTCGAAGCCCGTCATCATCCCGTCTTCGAGTTCTATCAGATCAATCTCTTTCTTCTGCTGCGTCCTCCAGAAATAGTGCTGCACGAATGTGCGTCCTGCATATGTGTTTCGTTTTATTCTTTCCGTAATGATGAAGTTCTCCCATATATGCCCCAATTCTTCGTCGGACCGCATACTCACCGGCGCCATGTTCCCTATAACGCCGTTGCGTATTCCCATATCCCAGAAATAGAGTTTTCTGGAAAACTTCAGTTCGTTTCTCTGATTTTTTGCGTATGACGGAAGCGTATATATGATGAAGCTTTTTTCGAGGATTTCAATGTAGCGTTCCACCGTCTTCACGTCGATTCCCACGAGGCCGGAAAGTTCATTTGCCGATACGGTGGAGCCGATTTGGAAAGCAAGAGCCTGAACCAATTTCACCAGTCTTTCCGGTTTGGATATATGGTTTTCTTCCATAACATCCTTATATAGGTAACTGTCAATTATTTCCCTGATTGTCTCGTTTTCGTCTCCGGGTGATGTGACGACTTCCGGATAATAGCCGTAAATCATGCGGTGTTCAAGCATCCGCTGCTCCTCCAGAAGGCTTGTGTGGTTGACCATCTCCTTGAATGAAAGTGGATAGAGCTTGAACTCCCGTTTCCGTCCCGTAAGTGATTCGTTGATTGCAGAGGTCAGTTTGAATGCCGAACTCCCGGTGACAATCAGCTTGACTCCCTTCATCTTGTCGCTCACAATCTTGAGCATATTTCCTATATTTCCTATTTTCTGGGCCTCGTCAACAAAGACAAAGTCATTGTCTCCGACGAGAAGCTTGAGACCGGTTTCGTTGACATCCAGAAACATCCCCTGAATGTCCGTACTGTCTCCGTTGAGTTCAAGCACCTTCGCATCTTTGGGAATGACGGTTCTCGCGAGCGTTGACTTGCCCACTTGTCTGGGTCCGATAATCGTCACCACCTTTCCCCTTGAGAGCGTCTCGCCAATTTTATCTTCAATGATTCGTCTTATCATATTGCCCATCTTTACGCCGCAAATATACTAAAAATCCATAAATATTATAAAATTTAAGGAGTCTACTCCATAAAAATTATAAGATTTGTGGATTTTGTGTCAGTTTTCTCACACGCGCAGAATCCGCTTATCGCCCAGATTTTGTACTATGGGAAATACCTTGAGACATGGGGACGAGGCATTGAGCTTATGAATGATGAGTGTGCGCTTGCTGATGTCCCTAAGCCGGAATTCGAAATGTCCGGAGGTTGTTTCAAGGTGACTTTCCGGAGGACTGACTATGTTGTCGATGCTGTCAGAGGGGTGAACGACAGGGGTGAACGAGGGGTGAACGACCTTACTGAAACTGAAAAGCAGATACTCTCTATCGTTTCCGCCAATCCGTCAGCCTCAATATCCAAGATTGCGGAAGCGCTGTCGCTGTCAAGAAAGAACACCCACAAACATATAACCGCTTTGAAAGAAAAGGGAGTCATCGAAAGAGTAGGAGCTAATTTCGGCGGCACATGGAAGGTTACATCCCGGTAACGCTAACTTCGCAGCGTCCGCATGGCGTTGAGAACCGCGAGGACGGTGACTCCGACGTCGGCGAAGACTGCCATCCACATCGTGGCGAGTCCGAAGCCGGCGAGGATGAGGACGGCTACCTTGACAGAAATCGCAAACCAGACGTTCTCATTTGCGATTTTCAGGGTGTGACGGGCTATGCGGATGGCCGCGGCGACCTTAGACGGCTTGTCGTCCATCAGGACCACGTCGGCGGCCTCGATGGCGGCGTCGGAGCCGAGGCCGCCCATCGCTATGCCGACATCAGCGCGGGCGAGCACCGGGGCGTCGTTGATGCCGTCGCCGACGAAGGCCAGAGTCGTCCCGGCCGGCTTTTCCGCAATGAGCTTCTCGACGGCGCTCACTTTGTCCGCAGGCAGAAGCTCCGCGTGGTACTCGTCAAGTCCGAGCTGTATCGCCACCTCTTTTCCCACCTCCTCGCGGTCGCCCGTGAGCATCACCGTCTTTGCCACTCCGAGCGACTTCAGGTCTGCAATAGCGGCGGCGGAATCGTCCTTCACCCTGTCCGAAATCACGATGTGCCCGGCATACACCCCGTTCACGGCGACATGTATTATCGTTCCTACCTTGTGGCACGGATGCCATTTCGCGCCTATGGAGTCCATCATCTTCGTGTTGCCGACGCAGACCGTGTCCCCGTTCACCTTCGCCCGGATTCCGTGTCCGGAAATCTCTTCCACATCCTCCACCGTGCAGCCGTCATGCTCGTTCGGGTAGGCGTTCTTGAGCGAAATTGCAATCGGATGGGTCGAGTAGCGTTCGACATGCGCCGCAAGGTGCAGCAGCTGAGTCTCGTCGAATTTGTCGGGATGCACCGCGTTCACCTCGAACTGCCCCTTGGTGAGGGTTCCGGTCTTGTCGAACACTACCGTGCCGAGCTTCGAGAGGGTGTCCATGTAGTTCGCTCCCTTGACGAGAATGCCGTTCTTCGACGCGCCGCCGATGCCCCCGAAGAATGTCAGCGGGACGGAAATCACGAGGGCGCATGGACATGACACAACAAGGAAGGTCAGCGCGCGCTGAAGCCATGTCGGGAAGTTTCCTGAAAAATCTCCGGAAACGAGCGGCGGAAGGAACGCGAGGACAAACGCGAGCGTCACCACAATCGGGGTATATACCTTGGCGAACTTCGCTATGAATGTCTCGCTCTTGGACTTGTTCTCGCCGGCGTTCTCCACGAGGTCGATGATTTTCGACGCCGTCGATTCTCCGAAGGTCTTGTTCACCTTTATGTGCAGCAGTCCGGAAATGTTCACGCATCCCGAAATCACGTCGTCGCCGACGGTCACGTCACGCGGCAGGCTCTCTCCCGTGAGCGCCACCGTGTTGAGGCTTGAACTGCCCTCCAGAACGGTCCCGTCGAGCGGAATCTTCTCTCCCGGCTTCACCACTATGGTCTCGCCGACCTCCACCGTGTCGGGCGCTACCGTCGTAACCTCGCCTCCGCGCAGCACGTTGGCCGTGTCCGGGCGTATGTCCATAAGGTGCGAGATGGACTCCCGGCTGCGCCCCTCGGCGTAGTCCTCGAAGAGTTCCCCCACCTGAAAGAACAGCATCACGAACACCGCCTCCGGGAACTGCGTCTCTGCACCCGGAAGGAATCCGATGCAGAGCGCCCCGACGGTGGCGATGCACATAAGAAAGTCCTCGTTGAAAAGCTCTCCGTGGAAAAGTCCCTCCACGGCTTCGGCAATCACGTCATAGCCGACTAAAAGATAGGGTATCAGATAGATGAGCAGCTGCTGCCACACCGGCAGGCTCGCCGTCTTTTCCACCGCGAATGCGCCGGCAAGCAGCACGGCCGCCGCGATGATTCTCCAAAGTTTCTTCTTGTCCATATCAAATTCTTGTTTTTCGTTCGTACGGCTCTCCACAAAGAAAGCCGCTGAAGGTTTCCTCGACCATTCAACGGCTGCAAAGGTATGGACTTTATGGCGCAACCGGGTTGCAGTCGCCTGCCTGCGCGAACCTGCCGTCCCGTGTCCTTTCGGCTCCGGGCATCCTGCCGCCGCTCATCCCCGGCACTCCGGGCATATTCCCTTGATTACGAACGAGTAGGCGAGCGGCTCGAACCCCTCGGGCACCCTCACCCAGTCGAGGTCGATGTGCTCCATGCAGTAGGACCTGTGGCAGCGCTCGCAGTAGAAATGGACGTGCGCGTCGTGATGGTCGCAGTGCCCCTCCTCCGGGCACAGTTCATAGTTCACGACCCCGCGCCCGTCCTCGAATGAATGCACGATGTCCTTCTCCAGAAACAGCGTCAGCGTCCGAAACACGCTCGACTTGTCCATCGATGCAATCTGCGCCTCAAGGTCGGACAGGCTCACCGGCCTTCCGGCCTCGACAAGCGACCTGAGCACTAGAATCCTGTTCGACGTAGGCTTCACTTCCCGTCTTTCCAAATGCAGCTCCGCTTCCTGAAATGTCATGTCCAATGTGTTTTTAGAAACCTTCAATTTTCAATCGTCATTTTTGCCGGTCACAAAAGTAGCGGAAATATCCCTTTGTCGCAAGAAATTTTCACCGAGCCGCGTGTTTTCTCTCGGCGGAGACCGTTGGCGACGCCATGTTTACGCCTACTTGACAACTCCCTCCGTGTCCGTGAGATAGCCCTCCGACGGGGCTTCCTTCAGGGTCTGGAAGTTGTGGGCGTTGTCTCTGAGGATGCCGCCGGCGCCATTCCCGGATGTCCCGCTGTTGGTCTTGAGGCAGTCTCCGCAGATGGCGAAGTCCCAGTCCGTGCGTTTCGCCCATTCCGCGTCTTCGGACTCCGAGAGAAATGTGCTTGTGCCGACGGTCGCCCCGTCCTTGACCGAGAAATAGACCCACTTTCCTTCTTCAAGCCCATGAATGGTGACTTCCGCCGCCACTGCCGGCTCGTGCCCGCCGCCACGGTTGCATCCGCCGCAAAGACATCCGACAACAAGAAATGGCAGAATTATTCTATATGCTTTCATTTTTTTTACAAACATTAAGTATTCGCTAAAAGGCCCGCTGGGGATTTGGATTATATTTTTGAGGATAGATTCATTTTTGAAGAGGGAGCATACCGGGCGTATGTGACCGATGAAAAAATGGATATAGACCAAAAGATCATTCAAATCGTAAGCTGCCGTCGGGAGCATAGACGTACTTTAATTTTATTGTTCCGTTCTCCCTGTCATAGTCCGAGAACCGGAGCTTCGCGTATTTCCCGTCTGCCGTCCTCAGCACAAGAGGAGCCGCAGCCGGCTGACCTGAAGAGCCGAGCCACTGTACCGGTGAGAATGAAGTCTTCTTAGCCGCCACGGTCTCGATGCTGAACACATTGTTCCCGCTCTGAATCTCCCTTCCGGCAATTCCCTCGCAGGTGTAAATCTTCGGGTGTTCGCGGTCCGAGCGGTAGTCATAGACGGAAAAGGCAAGCATCTTTCCGCTTCCATATACTTTCCCGCGCTTGTTCCGGCAGACCGTCAGGAAAAACTTAGGCTCCGCAGAGTCGTCGATGTTCCCGGCGTATGAACTGAAATCGAAGGCAAATTCAATCTCGGAGCTTGCGCCGTTGCCCTGCATCGGGTAGTCCCCGCCCTGATAGTTGGCAATCGGCACCGCGTAGTCATTGACCGGAGACTTGTCGGAGGCCTTGTTGGAGATGCCTATCCTGAACGCGAGGTCATCCCTTGAACTGTAGTCCAGCTTCACCCGGAACACGACCTGGGGCTCGCGGTACTCAACGTTCGTCCCCACCATGTCCGCCCCGAGCGCACCGAGGTCCCTGTCCGCCTGTTCCCAGAACCAGTAGGGGAGGTAGAAGCGTCCGCGGTCGTGCTTGTAGTAGTATGTTCCCCATGTGTTGCAGACTATGAACGCGCCCTTGCTCAGCGTGCCGTCGGGGGCGTTGAACTCCACGAGGTCGTCGTAGCCGACGATGGTCATCGCGTGCGCCCCGTCAGGGGCGAGCCTGGTGAGCAGCGCCTTGTAGCCGGTTTCGGAAGGGCCGGAGTAATTCGTCTCGATTGTCCAGCCGCTCGAACGCGATGAAAATGTCACTATTCCGCCCGTCTTGCCCGGCTCTCCCCGGTTCCACAGATAGTGCCGCACCTCATCCACGCCCTCGCGGCTCAGGACATTGAAGAAGTGTATCTTCTTGACCCTGTGGTGAATCGCCTTCAGGTAGTTCTCATATCCGCTGGTCCACTTGAACTGCGAACTCGTGTATTGGGACGGAAAGTCAGCCTCCGTCGCGATTCCTCCCTCGAAGGCAATCTGAAGGCCCTCCACTCCGAGAGAGCCCTCGTCTTCACCCCCGTTGATGAAGTTCCATGTGTAGAGATAGCTGAACTGGTTGTCCTTGCTCGCGGAAGCGTCCCGCCCGAGCAGGCGGTTCATCTCGTAGGTGAACATATACCCGATGTAGGAAGCCTGGGCGCAGGAGCCTCCAATCTGGTCAATCAGCGGAGGAAAATACTTCAGCGTGGAATTATCCACCGACGACGGCATGTTCTCCTGTGCCGCCGAGCCAAAGACTCCGGCCGTGCAGGCAAGAATGGTCGACGCCACACAAAACTTTCGTAAATATGCTACTCCCATCTCAGTCTCTTTATTGTCTTCTTTATTTCTTTCGCGACATTCTCAGGGATGCCGGCCTCTCCGCCGAGGATATCCGAAAGTTCTGAGATTATCCTCCCTCGGCAGACGGACTCCCTGTACCATCCGAGCGTCTCGCAGGCCACCGTGCGGACATAACCGTCGTCGGAAGCGTCCCCGGCTATCCCGAGCAGCGTGTCAACTGCATAGACGCTTCTCGCGTTCCTGAATGTCCTGATGTCGTTCACCCTTCTCCCCGCCGGTCTGGTCCTGTCGGCGGCTCCGGTGACGCTCTTTCCGTAGTGCCCGGCATTGGTGAGTATCGCGACGGCGTCCTCGGCGGCATAGCCCGACGCCCTCACCATCTCAGGATGAGCCTCGCTGAATGCCCTGACGTCGGCCACGAGAGTCGTGTCTCCAAGAGCCGCCGCCATTTTCACTGAACCGCGTGCCACAAGTTCATAGATGTCGTGCAGTCCCGCCCGCACAGTTCCGGCGAAATCCGGAGACGGATCCGCGGCAAGGACGTTGAACGCATGAATCCTCACGGTCCACGACGGGTCAGACATCATCTCCTTCGCCCTCGCGTGGGCTTTCTTCGCGTCTATATAGCCCAGATGCGTGATCCCGGCGCAGCGCAGAAGCGAATTGCCGGAATGCGTGTATTTCTCCCATACAGACGGCGTGTCCTCGTTGAAGATGAGGTCATGGTGCAGTTTCGCGCACATTTTCCTCTCCGCCTTGTCGTGTGCGGTGAATCTGAAGGTCGGGTCACCGATGAGGTGCGATTCAAGATACGGAACTTCCTTCTGCCACATCCCGACCCTCTCTCCGATTGAGAGATAGCCCATCAGCTTGTCCTCCCACTTGTCCTGCAGCACGTTCACGGTGTTTCCCTGGGCGACTACGCACTCTCCGTCACCGAAGACATGACATCCCGCCACATATCCCTCCGGATTATGAAACGAGCCGTTGTAGCAGGCATTGAACACAATCATCCTCGCGTTGCTGCGGCCTTTCATTATGTCTTCAAGAAATATGTTCGCTCCGGCAAATTCCAGCGAATCGGCAATTGCATAGGCGGCGAGCGCGGAATCGGAAACTACGCTTCTCGGCAGGCGATATGCGGAATCCACCGCCTCACGGAGAAAGTCATCTCCATATCCGCGGCCCGCGTAGTATTTATATGTCTCGGCGACCGTACGCTTCAGAAAATCAATGTCCTCGTCAAGATTCGTGGCGACCTTGGTCTCATTGATATACTGCGTGTCATATGCCCCGTGTTCGCTGAAAACGAAGAGATCGACGTCATCCCGCGCCACTTCGCTGAGAAGGTTCCATTTCATCTGACGGTCTTCGCGGAAATTGAGGAAACGGCCGTGCGACGCCCTGTCGAACGCATAAGGGAAATATTCTCTGAAGACCACGGGCTTCTGCCGCCATATCGTCAGACAGTCGGAGTTATATCCGTGTCCCGCGAAATATGTGATGTCGTCGAGCGCATTGTTCTCCCTGTGGGCTTTCACCACCTTGCGGAGATACTTTCTCAAAATCTCATATTTGTCACCCTTCATCGCTCCGGGAACCTTCATCCTCGCCGAATAGATGTCGGGGCGCAGATGCTGTGCGCCCTCCTCCGAAAGGCGGTAGTAGAACACGTCGGTATCCACTGTGTCGCGGCGGATGTAGTCGAAGCGGAGGTCGAAATCGTCGTAGAAACGGTCTGACGCGACGGAAGACTCTGCCATCGGCCAAGTCTCCTCGTTCATCTTGAACGCGGTAGTAAGATGCTGTCCCTGACGGACTTTCACAATGGGGATATCCCCGGCGAAAACCACTCCCTCCAGTTTGGGCTTTCCTGCCGCGAGGGACAGAATCTCCGCCTTCACCTCCTCCGGGCCTGCCCAGTCCGCGCTCACGATGTAAGTCCCGAGTCCCTCCTCCTCAAGAACGCTCTTGTAGGCGTGAAACTCATCGGAGCACTCGGCCAGCGTCCGGCTGTCGGTGAATATGGCGAACGACGTCGGGGACTTCACCCCGCATTTCTCGACGCTCACCTGTGCCGCCGCTGGAAGCGCGATGCCGCCGAGGAGAACCGCCGCAAGAATTGTCTTTGAAAATGTATGTATCATGTCCATGCTTACTTCATGTAATATACAAGACGGCTTTTCGTCTTCACAAGTTCATCCCTCACCGCAGCCGGAATCTCAGTCTCCGAGTTCAGATACCCGTCGATTCCGCTGATTATCTCCTTCCTGTTCCATGCCCTCACGAACCATCCGAGCACTTCGGCGCACTGAATTCTCGTCGCCTCGCTCTCGTCGGCGTCGCGGACAATCTCAAGCAGCTTCCCGGCATACTGCGGGTAAGGCTGGTTCCTCATCCCGCTGATGTAGAACTCCCTGAACCTGTCGGAACGGTCGCTCAGAGCCTTGCCCGTGGCAGACTCGATGGAAAACGACTGCCTGAACAGTCCTTCCGCCTTTTTGTGGAACCTCTCGCGGTCGTAAATCCAGCCGGCCTCGGCAAATTTCTTCTCGAAATCCTTGAGAAACAGGCTGTCGGGGAAATGGGCGCAGACAAAACCGACATTATGCGCCACCCTCAGCGAGTTGTAGTCCCTGAAGTACAAGTCCGCAAGCGCGTCGGCCATCTCCGGCGTGCCGACCTTGCCCATGTAGTAGGCCGACTTTCGGCGAATGAACTCGTAGGGGTCGTCGGCGCCGTCCTTCAGGACCTTTTCGTAGTTTCCGTCCGCATAGTGGGCGAGCAGGTGGAGGCACTGGAGGCGGAGCATATATTCGCCGGACTCCTGCCATGTCCTGAAAAGGAGCGGGCTCATGTCCTTGTAGCCCAGCGAGAAGAGTTTATGGAGCGCGAGTCCCCTGATGTCGCAGGGGTATTTCTCTCCGGTGTATTTCAGCCAGTAGCGGCAGCTTGTGTTTCCAAGGTCCGGACGGACCGCGCCCTCCGCTGCCGTGAAACGGAACGTCGGGTCGCCGAGTATGTGGGATTCGAGGATATTGACCTGCTGCATCCATTCCCCGACCCTGTAGCCCTGCGCGAGCATTCCGAGAAGGTCGGACGACGACTTGTCCTGAAGGACATTCACGGAGTTGCCTATGCCGACGAGCGCCTTGCCGCCGGAGAAGATGTAGCGCGAGGCTATGCAGTCGTCCTCCCTGAAATCCCCATTGTAGCAGGCGTCGAATATGGTCACGCACACGTTCGGGGCGGTTTCCGCGATGTCGTCGAGCATTATTCCCGTAGCCGCGTCATAGAGCGAGTCTTCGACGGCAAGCTTCGGGTCTGCCCAGTCATCGACCCATTCACGGGTGAGGCCATATCTCCCGACAATCTCAGCCTTGACCTCTTCCGCGTCCTTCCCCCTTTCGACCGCGCTCCTTATCTGCTGCCGGATGCGGTATCTCGCGTCCTTGTAGTAGCCGTCCATCTCGTCCGGGTGCGGCGTGTCCGTGACATACTGCCTTTCCGGAATCCCGTGCTCGTGGAAAATCGCGAGGTCGAGTTCGTCGCGCGCGATTTCCTTGAGGAGAATGTCCTTCATGTTCGGATACATCGCGAAGACATAGAACTTCGCCCCGTCAGAGCTTGCGAATGCCTCGGGAATCTGCTCGTGAAGGGTTATGGTCTCGTCCTTCCACGCCGCGAGGCTGTTCGAGAACGAGCCGCTCCCGCTGTACGACATCAGGTGGTCGAGCCTGTTCCGCTGCGACTTGGCAGCGGCCGCCTTGAGCAGGTAGCGCGAGATTTCCCCGTACTTGTCGCCCCTTTTTTCCGAAGACTTGATGCGGCCGGTGTAGATGTCGCAGCTGATGTGCTGCGGCGAGTCGGGGGCGAGGGAGTAGTAGTAGAAGTTCGTCTCCACGCTGTCGCGCCCGAGGCTTCGGAACTTGAGATCAAAGTCGTCGTAGAACCTGTCCGACGGCACTGAGCAGTCCCTCATCGGCCATCTTCCGCCCTCGTCCATCTTGAACGCGGAGGTGAGGTGCTGCGCCCCGGTAATCATCGCGATCGGGATGTCGCCGATGAAAACCGCCCCTTCAAGGGCCCTGCTTTTATGATAGTGCATGAGGCTGTCCCTCAGCTCGTCCGGGCTTTCCCAGTCCTTTGCCGCAATAAACGCGTCAAGTCCGTCTTTGCAGACGGACTCTCGATATACCTCTATTGCCGGGCCGCAGTTCTTCAGCGTCCGCGTGTCGGTGACGACCGCAAACGAGTGCGGCTGTGCCGAGGCGGAGGCGGAGAGGAGTATTGCGGCATAAATCAGTTTTATCCTGTTTGACATAAAATTTTTTAAAATAGTATTCCGAATGATGCGGAGCAGACCGTCCTGTCCTTTCCGAGCGCGAACGCCCTCATGTAGTCGGCTCTCGCGCCGAGCGTCCAGCTGACCTTTCTGCCTTCATGGATTGTCCAGTCAATGCGTCCCCCTGCCTTCAGGAAGCTTGCGTTCAGCCAGTCGGCCTGATCGTTGAGCATGGCCTTGGGCGTGTCGTAAATCTTAGTGCTCAAGCAGTTATACCCGGCGCCGAGTCCTGCGGCATAGCCCGCGTGCAGACCCAGAACCAGAGAGGATTTCCGCATCCTGAAATGCTTGTCCGCGAGCACTCCGCCGTAGGCTCTCATCGCGTCGGAAGCCGAGGCGGGGGAGAGGTAGCTCTGGTCGAACAGGTCGAAGCTCGCCTCTGCGCCGACCTTCCAGCTGTAGCCCCTCGGGTCGGAGGCACCGAAAAGGTGGTCATAGCCGAGCCTTGCGCTGATTCCGGTGAAGGATGACATCTCGTTGGTGCTGAGGACCATCCACTCCTGCTGATAGGCGGCCGTGTTCAGCTTCTGGACATATTCAATCCCGTCCGTGAGGCAGACATCCGCATCGACGGACAATTTATTGGACTTGGCCTTCCCGAAGAACCACGCCGCGTCGAGCGTGATGTCGTTCTCGCTTATGGAGCCGAGTTTCTTCGGCAGTTCCGGGTTCTCGATTCCGAGGGTCGTGCGGCGCGCGAATCCGGCCTCGATGAAAAGGATTTCCCCGAGCGAGTACTGAAGCGCCCCGCCGTAGCGGTGAGTCCGGTAGGTGTGGGCCTTCATGCCGTCGTTCCCTCCGACCTTGTTCTGGGTGCTCTCTCCGAGTCCCCGGTGCTCCCAGACCTTAGGGGATTCCCAGTTGTTATTGTTGGAAACATCGGCTCTCTCGAACCCGTTGGTGTAGAATCCGCTGATGCCCAGGATGCTCCTCCCGAGACGCACCGCCACCGACGGAGTGACCTTCACGCTGTACCTGTAGGTCTCCCCGCGCGGGTCGAGCTGCTTCGCGCCCACCTTCGTCGTGTAGTCGAAATTCAGACCGAACGCAACCCTGTCCCAAAGCACGGGGGAGGACAGCCCGGCGTTCAGCAGGTACTCCTGCCTGTTCCATCCGCTGGACTTGTCGTCAATCGGATAGTAGGGCATATTGTCCTCAAGCCCGTACATCAGCACGTTGTAGAGAGCGTCGCGGTCGAAGATGTTTCTGAAAGAGAACCCTCCGGTCGCAAGGAACTTCCCGATGTACGCCGACCCGGACGTGTTCAGGGAAATCTCCGAAGTCGTCTTTCCGATCCCGTTTTTCCTGAACTCCCCGAATCCTCCGTCATAACTGAGGTCGAGACTGTTGAATATTCCGTAGGGCGTGAATGCCAGCCCGGCTGCGGAGGTACTTCCCGCCCAGAGGGCATTGCGCTCCGCCGTCTCCTTCAGAACCGTGTTCCTTGTCGTGACCGCCGGCTCGCCTGCCCGGGCGTTTAATGCGCCCAGACAGACGAACATAGCGTATATTGCGATAATTCTCTTCATCTCTTTGTTTGTCTTTTCGGTCTATATCCCTTTCTTCATCAGTCGTGTACGCCCGGTACACTCCCTCTTCAAAAAGAAATCTATCCTCGAAAATACTTCCAAATATTAATGTTGCTACTTAATCCAGGTGTTCCAAGACGGAACCTTCGCACCGTTCCTCCTGACCTGCGGGTCGGTCTTGACCTCGAAGTCGTCGGTAGTGTTGTTGGTGTCCTGATATACGATTGTGCCGTCCTCGCGGGTCTCCTTGATTTTTCTCGCGATGCTTTCTTTCACATACATCCCTGAGCACCAGATTCCGCCGGCGTCAAGCACGGTAGGCAGGCCGAGGAATGACATTCCCGCTTCGTCGCTTACAGCCTGAACTGCATCGATTACCTCGCTGATTGGGATTTCGCGGCCCTTGCCGTTATAGTCGGCATTTGTAGCGACGATAAAGTCCTCATTCTTGAGCGGTTCAGCCGGTTTGAATAGAACATATCTTGAACCGCTCACAGATGTAAGCCACTGAGACATTGCATAGCCGGCTTCCACAACCTTTGCCATATTGACTGCGGCGTTGTCAGTGAGCACGATTCCGGTGGTTGTTGTCGTTTCCTTCTCTATGGCCTCAAACTCGGCCCCGCTCAAATCGACCGGAGATGCTCCCTTGCTGAGGCTTTCTGCCTTGTGGTTCGTTCCCCACTGAGCAATCACGAAGGACTCGCCCGGCTGCACAGGATAGGTCGTACCCTCGCCAGGAATCTGCCAGATGGTCTTTGCAAATACATACTGGTCGGCGTTCTCGATAGGCCACTCATAAATTATGGTTTTGTCAGAGCTGGCGTAAAGTGTCTCGCAGATGCAGAGCCCGTCGGCGTATGCCACCTCGGTGCTGTTGTTGTAAATCTCATAGAACTGGTCACGGAAATACCAGTCTCCGCAGCCGGTGTAGTAAATTTCCTTGAATACAAGAGCGGCTTCCTTGACGGCATCGACGGTAACCGTGACTTCATCCCCGTCATTGAGCAGATTCGCGTTGCTTTCGGTTCCTGCAATCGTGTAGGTGAACCCGTCCTTTGCCTGCGTTCCGCTCACTGTGACGCTATACACGCCCGGCACGATTCCCTCTGCCGTGGCTATCCCATTTTCCGTCTGCAGTTCGACTGTCGCCCCGGTGGAGAAGTTGGAGAGCTTTACGTCGTAGCTCTCGGGTGACGGCACTCCCGCAGCCTCAATCTTTGTCTCGTCAACCTTGACATTGACGCTGATTACTTTCGTTCCTTCCGTTTTCTGGCAACCCGCTGCCGCCAGAACCGCAAATGCCATTGCGGCGATTGCTGAATGTTTCATAACCTAAAATATTTAACCGATAATAATTAAAACTTTGCCTATTTGATTGCCACCTTGAACTCGAATCCGAAGAAAATAGGAATCCCGAGTTCCTGATATTCGCCTGTCTGTTTCGACTGGTAGAGCGGGCGGCTGTTGAACATATTGTTCACATAGAACGAGGCTGTGAAAATCTCTCCGATTTCCTTGCTGATGTTGAGGTTGAAGAGCAGGGTAGGGAAATATTTTTCCGCGATGAACCTGTTGTCGTTGAGTGTCGGGAACATATAGGAGAACTCTTCGTCGCCCTTGAGCGCAGGGTCGAAGTCATGCACCTGACCGTCCTTGCGTGAGATGTATTTGATGAACATAGTGTCGTTCCCGTACTCCGTCCAGTACTTGCTGTACCAATTCACCTGCCCTGTGAGCGTCACGGCGAGCCCGACCTTAGGGATGTTGTGAGTTACTCTCAGAGTGGTGTTCAGCACTTCCGAACAGTTCTTCCTGAGCTCCTTTTCGTAGATGCCGATGTTCTTCTCCGGAGTCCCGGTCTTGTCTCTTGTCCCGAACGAGTAGCCCTTGTTTGTGCCCGAACTGCGCATCCACGCGCCGTTGAT
Source organism: Bacteroidales bacterium UBA6408 (assembly GCA_002439805.1). Classification (GTDB taxonomy): domain Bacteria; phylum Bacteroidota; class Bacteroidia; order Bacteroidales; family UBA932; genus Cryptobacteroides. The sequence goes on along the minus strand of DJPQ01000069.1, from coordinate 11,131 downwards.
GTAGAACGACGTGCGTATCGCGTCGAACCTGCCGAGGTCAATCTCGTATTCCACTCCGCTGTTGCGCGACTTCACGTTGTTCAGCGGCTTATAGACCGTGTAGAACAGATTGTAGGTCGTCCCCTCTTTCAGCACCGGGCGCTGCCCCTCATCCTTGTGATCGACTTCGTATGTGGTTGCCTGATACCAGATGAATGAACTCAGGTCGGTGCCGTAGCCGTAGCCGTTGTCCATCCGCTCGTCGTAGGCCGTCACGCTGATTCTGTAGTGCCCGCCGAAATTGAAGTCAAGCCCCAGTTCGGCCTTGCGGTTTACGGCGATTTCAAGATCCGGGTTCGTCGCGTCGTAGATGTCGGTCTTCGCGATGAGCAGCTGCTCGTTCTCCGGAAGGTCGGCCTGCATCCCGTTGTAGAGGAGGTAGTCGTGATAGGACTTGTTCGGGTAGAGGTAATATGAGGTCGGGGCCTTCGACGTGAGGCCGTATCCTCCGCGTACCGTCGCCCACGGGAATACGTCGATGGATGCGTTGATTCGCGGAGCCACCGAATTGAGCCCGTTTATGTTGTCATAGCGCACTCCGGCTACAATGTTGAGCGCCCTGTCAGCGAAATTCCAGTTGAAGTAGTTCTCGGCGTAGAGCCCGAACTGGTTGATGAACGGAATCTCGTAGTACGGCCTCGCCCGGTAGCCTGACTCGGCGTTGTTGATGTTGCGGAACGGCGGATAGTCCTCGTCATAGACCGAGCCCCTTCCGAGGTTGCCGTCCGTCTTGAAGTCAGCGCCGACGAGCAGCCTCTCGTTCACTCCTCCCCAGCTGTGCGCGAAGTCGGCGTTGACCTTGGCGAAGGCGTTGACCTCCTTGCCGTAGATGTCGTATCTGTAGAGGTAGCTGTACGGCAGCACCACGCCCTTGACGGGACTGCCCTCCGGCACGTTGGTGATGAGGTTGCCGTCCGCGTCATATATCTGTCCTCCGGCGATGTTGCTATAGACCTCCCCGCTTGTCATTGACTTTGAGTAGAGGTTCATCGCGTTGATTGCAGTGTCCTCAAAGTGGGATTTCTTGTTGTTCAGGCTTCCCGAAACCAGCCAGTTGACGCTGCGCAGCCAGCTGCCGTTTATTGACGCCCGTCCGTTCGTGTTGAACGCGATGCCGAGGTCGTTGGCGTAGGACTGTCTCCTTGAGGATGCGTCGTCCGGGTTGAGCCTGCTGCGGTCGCGTCCGAAGCTCATGGTGAGGGATGTCGTCTCGCTGACCCTGTCGCCGGCCATCACCGTCCAGAGCGCCTTGGCGCTTGCGCGCTGGTAGAACGCATGACTTTTTGTCAGGGAGTTGCGGCTGTAGGCATAGTCTCCCGAAATGTTGAGGTCTCCGGCCTTCTTCCCGAGGGAGAATCCCTTTCCGGCCGATGCCTGATAGATGTTCGGGTTGGTCTTGAAGCGCACCGTGAGCGGGGACTTGCCTGCCTTGGACTTGACAATTACGGCTCCCGAGGTCAGGTCTCCGTACTCTGCGGACGGGATGCCTCGTATGACCTCGATGGATTCGACATTGTCGGTTGAGAGTGACCTCACGTCCATTCCCCTTGCCGGAGTGCCTGAGCGGCTTTCGTCACCCGCACTGCCGCTCATCACCGGACTGAGAGCCTGAAGGTTCGCGTTGTTGGACATAGGGGCGCCATCGACTATGACGGCCGTGCCGAGGCTGTTCATCACGGAAGCGGAACTCGGAGTCTCTCCCACGATAATCGGGTCTGCCGTCCTGATTGTGAGCGACTGTGCCCCGGAAAGGTCCGGATTGGTTATCGCCACTCCCGGCAGCAGCGCCATCGCGTCCGCCAGCGAACTGGTCTGCATATGGTCCATGGCCTGACGCGAGATGTTGGACGCGGTGCTGCTCCCGGCCTTGTTTCCGGTTGCCACGACCACGACATCGTCGAGCCTGAACGAAGTCTCCTTCATTCTCAGCTTCAGGTTCACGACCTCTCCCGCCGAAGCGCGGAAGGTCGTGTCCTTCTGTTCCATTCCGTAGAACTGCACGCTGACCGTGACAGTTCCTGCGGGTATTTCTCCTATTGAAAAGCGGCCTTCGTTGTCCGTCATCGCATATAGCTGCGACGGGGTCACGACTACCGACGCGAAATCGACCGGCGCTCCGCCAGCGGCGGACACCACCTCACCATTTATTGTGAATGCCTTCTTGGGGGGGGCAGCCTCAACTGATGTGCTGACACAGGCAGCGGCGGCAATAACCGCCATTGAGATTAACCTATACTTACTCATTTTCCACTATAATACCGGATGCAAATGTAGGGGATTGATTTTACATTTCAAAATGAAACCGATACCAATAAATGGTGATTTTTTGCGTCTGCTATTCTCTGTTGTGTATATGGCTCGCCTGTCCCTTCGCTGTTTATTACAATTTGCGGCAAGTTCTCTTTCAGATTGAAAGTGGAACTTGCCGCAGAATTACAGAATGTAAATTCGAATATTTTTCGCCTATTTTACGCTGAAACGGTAGATGCAGGTCTGCGTGTAGGTGTCGCCCGGCTCAAGCAGGGTCGAAGGGAAGTTCGGGTGATGAGGGGAATCCGGCCAGTGCTGCGTCTCAAGCGCGATGGACTCGCGGTAGCGCAGCGGCTTTCCGTATTTTCCGCAGGTGGTGCCGTCAAAGAAGTTGCCGCTGTAGAACTGGAGTCCCGGCTGGTCTGAGAAGACTTCGAGGAAGCGTCCGCTCTTAGGCTCATAGACCGATGCATCGAATTCCACGCCTTTCTCCGTCTTGCGGTCGATGCAGAAGTTGTGGTCGTAGCCTGCCCCGTGCGCGAGCTGCTCGTTTTTCTCGCCGATGCGCTCGCCGATCGTGTGCATCTTCCGGAAGTCGAAAGGCGTGCCCTCCACCGGGGCAATCTCGCCGTATGGAATCGAGTATTCGTCAATTGGAAGGTATGCGGACGCATTGATAATCATCTCGTTGTCGAGAATCGTCCCGTTGCCTTCTCCCTTGAGGTTGAAGAAAGGGTGGTGCGATATGTTGAAGTATGTCGACTTGTCTGTCGTCGCCGTATAGTTTATCACGAACTGGCTGTCGGAGTCCAGAAGATAGCACAGGCGGATGTCGATGTTGCCCGGGAAGCCGTCGAGCCCGTCAGGATGCAGCAGGCGCATCACGATGCTCGAATCCGTCACCTCGCACACGTCCCACACGAGCATATCCACGCCCTTGAGTCCTCCGTGAAGCGTCTGCCCGTTGTTGTTCTTCGGGAAGTTATAGACATTGTCCCCGATTGTGAAGGTTCCGCCGGCAATCCTGTTGGCATAGGTCCCGACCACCGCTCCGAGGAATCTCTCCCCCGGATTGTGGATGTAGGACTCGATGTTGTCATAGCCCAGCACCACGTCCTCGAAAGAGCCTCGTTTGTCAGGAGTCCAGAGGCTCACCACCCTTGCCCCGAAGTTCGTGACCTGCATCGTGAGCTTGCCCCTGCGGAGAGTGTAGAGCGAAACCGGCTTACCATCGACCTCCGTAGCGAAATTTTCCTCCGGAATCAGTTCCACCGTGTGCTTGCCGCAGCATGACGCGAGCGTGAGCGCCGCCGCGATGAGAATCATTGTCTTTTTCATGTCGTTATCAGTTTTTTGTTTTACTTTTCCTGTCTATGTATAAATCTGTCTGTGTATAATCTGTCTGTGTATAATCTGTCTGTGTATGTAAGGTGTACCGTTTATTGTTTCTCCCGTCCGGTAAAATTGTCCGATACAATCCCTGCCCTTATCGCTGATAATTTAAAATGCCACAGCACGACTCCGGCCGACACCGAAATGTTCAGCGAATGCTTCATCCCGAACTGCGGAATCTCCAGTGAGAAGTCCGATGCGTCAACGACGTCCTGCCTCACGCCATCGACTTCGTTTCCGAACACAAGGGCATATTTATTCATCGTCATATTCTTTCGATATTCCGTATCCTCTTTATTGTCAATGTGATATTTATCGGCGTCTTCAATATGATATTTACCGATGCTCCCGGAAACCTCGTCGCCGTAAGGATGAAGCCTGTCGAGTTTCACGGAGTTTACGGTCTGCTCGACGCTGATGACCGTATATCCCTCATTCCTCAGCCTCTCCACGGCCTTCATCGTGTCCGCGTCATATTCCCACGCGACGCTTTCCTCCGCACCGAGCGCGGACTTGTGAATTTCGGCGGACGGCGGAACGGGGCATATCCCGCAGAGGAAAATCCTGTCAATCTTGAAGGAGTCTGCGGTCCTGAACACGGAGCCTACATTGTGGGCGCTCCTGACGTTGTCCAGCACCACCACGATGCCCGAATCCGGCAGACGGCGGTACTCCTCGGCGGAAACCCTGCCCAGTTCGATGTTCAGAAGCTTGCGGTCTTTGCCCTGCATACGAAATATTCTTACCCTTGTTGATAACTTATTTGCCACGCAAAGGTAGTTAAAATAAAAATTAAGAGTAATTTTGTGGGGATAAAATTACGGAATGCTGCACCTCTGCGGTCTGCGGCTCGGAAAATACCTGAAAACACGCGATTCTATATGAAACAGGACATATCAATTTTTGAGCTTCTTCGGGAAGAGGAGGAGCGTCAGACATCGGGACTTGAACTCATAGCCTCTGAAAACTATGTCAGCAATCAGGTGCTTGAAGCGCTTGGTTCTGTCTGCACGAACAAATATGCCGAGGGCTATCCCGACGCGAGATATTACGGAGGCTGCGCGGTCATCGACAAGATAGAGCAGCTTGCCATCGACCGCCTCTGCCAGATTTACGGGGCGGAATATGCCAATGTCCAGCCGCACTCCGGCGCCCAGGCGAACATGGCCGTGATGATGGCCTGCCTCAGGCCCGGCGACACTTTTATGGGTCTCGACCTCGCGCACGGCGGCCACCTCACCCACGGCTCGCCGGTGAATATGTCCGGCATCCTCTACCACGCCGTTTCCTACGGCCTTGACGAGCGCACCGGCAAGATTGACTACGACGCGATGGAGGCCAAGGCTCTCGAAACCCGTCCGAAGCTCATCATCGGCGGGGCATCGGCCTATTCCCGCGAATGGAACTACGCGAGGATGAGGGAGATAGCCGACAAGGTGGGAGCCATCCTCATGATTGACATGGCGCACACGGCCGGCATCATCGCCGCCGGGCTGCTCAGCAACCCCGTGAAATACGCCCACATCGTGACCTCCACCACGCACAAGACCCTGCGCGGCCCCCGAGGCGGAGTCATACTCATAGGCAAGGACTTCGACAACCCGTGGGGACTCAAGACCAACAAGGGCGAGATCAAGAAGATGTCTCAGATTATCAACTCCACCGTTTTCCCCGGTGTTCAGGGCGGTCCTCTTGAGCACTGCATCGCCGCAAAGGCCGTGGCTTTCTTCGAGGCACAGCAGCCTGAGTTCGTGGATTATCAGAAGCAGGTGCTCGCCAACGCCTCCGCGATGTGCGAGGGCTTCATCCGCCGAGGCTACAAAATTGTCTCCGGCGGCACGGACAACCACCTGATGCTCATCGACCTGCGCACCAAGTTCCCCGACCTGACCGGCAAGATGGCCGAGAAAGAACTTGGCAAGGCTGACATAACCGTGAACAAGAACATGGTCCCGTTCGACTCCCGCACTCCGTTCTCCACCTCAGGACTTCGCGTCGGCACCCCCGCAGTCACATCACGCGGCTTCGTTGAAAAGGACATGGAATGGATGGTCGAGCTCATCGACACCGTCCTTGACAACGCCGCCCGCCACCTCGACCTCCTCGCCGGCAGGACTGAAGAAGGCCGCTCCGACTACGAGTCCGTCCTAAGCGCCGCCGCCGACAAGGTCCACAAGATGACCCTCGGCATGCCCCTGAACCGGTGGTAGGCAGTAAACTGCGGCAATAGCATAGTCTTACCTGACATTCAGTTATTGGAGGTTAAATAATCTGACATAGGTAATTTGATGTGGCTTCTGACTCATCAGGGCTTCCTATGCGTGAGACTCCATAAGAACTCCCGCCGTTACCACCTGTCGTAGTGAATCTTCGTCGGATCCCACTTGTCCTTAGGCTGGAAGTCGCCGTCCGGATGGCCGACAGGAACCACGCAGAGAGGGTGGATGTATGACGGCAGGGCGAGGGCTTCGCGGACTGTTTCCGTGCGCTCTCCGTCCGACGCCGCCGTCCATACAGCCCCGAGTCCCATTGCTTCTGCCGCGAGCAGCAGGTTCTCGGTTGCTGCCGAGCAGTCATGCGTCCAGAATTTCTCGCTGACGGACGTGTCTCCGCAGACTACGATGGCGAGCGGGGCCGTGTCGAGCCGGGCATAAGGCATCTTCTCCGCCATGGACGCGAGCTTTTCCTTGTCAGTCACCACCACGAACCTCCAAGGCTGTTTGTTCAGTGCGCTCGGGGCTGCCATTGCCGCCTTGAGCAGAGTCTCGACCTGTTTCTCGGAAACCGGCTCGGAAGTGAACTTGCGCACGGACTTGCGCGCGAAGATGTTGTCCAGAACCGCGTCAGTGCTCTGAACCGTAGAGTTGTTGCTGCATGATGTCATTGCGATAAATGTTGCGCCCGCCACGGCGAGCAGTTTTACAAATCGTTTCATTCTATGTACTTGTTTTATAGGCTTTTTCCCCGTTTCTACGTGTGAGGCTTAATTCACGGAGAGGACTCGGCTCTCGTCCGCAAAAATATGGATTCGCTTTTGGAAAAGCAAAAAATATATGAATTTTCGCTTTCTCAAAAGTGAAAATTCTGTGCTCCGAGCAGCTTTGGAGATGTGAAAGTGACAAATTGTCAGTCTTTGGCCGCTGGCACTTTGTTTGTCTTTTCCACTGGTCGTCCCACGCGGGACACAATGAAGTATAACACTTAAAATACTATAATTATGATAAAGCCATTGGCAGACAGAGTGGTCGTTGAGCCTAAAGAGGCGGAGACCAAGACAGCTTCAGGACTCTATATTCCTGACACAGCGAAGGAGAAACCGCAGCAGGGAACCGTAATCGCGGTCGGCCCGGGCACAAAGGATGTTGAGATGGAAGTCAAGGTTGGAGATGTCGTTCTCTATGGCAAATATGCCGGGACCGAAGTCACTTATGATGAGAAGAAATACCTCATCATGAAACAGTCGGACATTTTGGCAATCATCTAAGCATACCGGGTGTATGCGACCGATGAGAAGGCGGATATAGGCAAAAAAGACGAACAAAAAATATTATTATGGCAAAGGAAATAAAATTCAATATCGATGCTCGCGCCCAGATGAAGGAAGGCGCTGACGCATTGGCTAATGCAGTGAAGGTTACGCTCGGCCCTAAGGGACGTAATGTCGTAATCGACAAGAAGTTCGGTGCTCCGCAGGTAACCAAGGACGGTGTCACTGTGGCAAAGGAAGTCGAGCTGGAGGACAGGTTCGCCAATATGGGCGCGCAGATGGTCAAGGAAGTCGCTTCCAAGACTAACGAGCAGGCCGGCGACGGCACAACCACGGCAACGGTGCTTGCACAGGCCATCATCAATGTCGGTCTGAAGAATGTCACCGCAGGCGCTAACCCGATGGACCTCAAGAGGGGTATCGACAAGGCCGTCACCGCCGTCGTCGCAAACCTCAGGGAGCAGTCCCAGGAGGTCGGCGACAACTATGCGAAGATTGAGCAGGTCGGCACCATCTCGGCCAACAATGACAGCTACATCGGAAAGCTCATCGCCGACGCGATGTCAAAGGTGAAGAAAGACGGCGTGATTACCGTCGAGGAGGCAAAGGGCACTGAGACTGAGGTCAAGGTTGTCGAGGGCATGCAGTTCGACAGAGGCTACATCTCTCCTTACTTCATGACCAACGGCGACAAGATGGAGGCCGTGCTTGACGCTCCGAGCATCCTCATCACGGACAAGAAGGTTTCGACGATGAAGGATCTTCTTCCTATCCTCGAACCGATTGCTAGGGAAGGCAAGTCACTTCTGATTATTGCCGAGGATGTTGATGGTGAGGCTCTTACGACCCTCGTTGTGAACAAGCTCCGCGGCACGCTCAAGATTGTGGCCGTCAAGGCTCCGGGCTTCGGCGACAGAAGGAAGGAGATGCTTCAGGACATCGCCACCCTTACCGGCGGCATCGTAGTGTCCGAGGAGAGGGGATTCACCCTTGAAAACTGCACTCCGGATATGCTCGGACACGCCGAGAAGGTTGTCATCACCAAGGAGAACACTACAATCGTGAACGGTCAGGGCGACAAGGAAGCCATCACCGAGCGTGCTAACCTCATCCGCAAGCAGATTGAGGGCACGACTTCCGACTACGACCGCGAGAAGCTTCAGGAGCGTCTCGGCAAGCTCGCCGGCGGTGTGGCGGTCCTCTATGTCGGCGCGACGACCGAGGTTGAGATGAAGGAGAAGAAAGACCGTGTCGAGGACGCTCTCAACGCGACCCGTGCGGCTGTCGAGGAAGGCATCGTGCCGGGCGGCGGAGTCGCATATATCCGTGCAGCCGAGGCTCTGAAGAACCTCAAGGGCGACAACGAGGATGAGACCACCGGTATTCACATCGTGGCCGCCGCAATCGAGGAGCCTCTCCGTCAGATTGCAGCCAATGCAGGTCTTGAGGGCAGCGTGATTGTCAACAAGATTCGCGAGGGCAAGGGCGATTTCGGATTCAACGCCCGCACCGAGGAGTATGTGAATATGTTCGAGGCAGGCGTGATTGACCCTACCAAGGTTTCTCGCGTGGCTCTTGAGAACGCGGCGTCAGTTGCCGGAATGTTCCTCACCACCGAGTGCGCAATCGCTGACATTCCTGAAAAGGAAGTTCCTGCGATGCCGGCAGGCGCAGGAATGGGCGGTATGATGTAAAAAATTATGCGATAAGATGTTGCAGATATAAATAATATTTGTACCTTTGCAGTGACATATTAAGTCCTGGACTAACAATAAGAAAAGGCACTTCGGCTCCACACCTGAAGTGTCTTTTTTTTGAAACAGAACCGGAGATGTAGATACTGGAAACCGCCAGAAGTTCCTTTGCAGTTAGTCTATTTTACTTAATATGTCAAAAAGGGAATCTTCTAGTGCAGGTATCAGGATTCTTATAGAAGCCAGAATACCAGTTTTTATCAAAGTTAAGGGTTATACCCGCATTCGCTTTGGTAAAAAAGAGAAAGTCCGTTCATACTATAGACGCGTGTGTGGCGCAGAGTAGTTATTGGATGAGACTGCACTTTCGGGTGCTCTGATTTTACCTCCGGTTGGGGAGTCGTGAAAACGGCTCCCTTTTATAATTTTCTCTCAAATGGGTCAAGCGAAAATCCGGCGGCAAGCGCCTTTTGTGCAGCGGCCTGTGCCCCGTCAAGGGAGAGGTCTCTGTAATTCCCGCACTGGATTTCGTTGGCGGCGGGGATTTCGGTCGCCTCAAGCACATCGTTCAGGGCGGCTACGAGGGCATCCCTCATCTCGCGCACGTCCCGCTCTCCCCATGCGGTCACATAGTAGCCCGTCCGACATCCCATCGGGCTCAGGTCAATTACCCCGTCAATGTGCCTGCGCAGGTTCTCCGCCAGCAGGTGCTCCAGTCCGTGCAGGGTAGCCGTCTCCAGCGCCTCCCTGTTCGGCTGGCAGAACCGCAGGTCGAACTTCGTCACTTTGTCCCCGTGCTGGCCGGGCAGGACGCAGCACCGTCTCACATAAGGAGCCTTCACCTTCCTGTGGTCAAAGGTAAAGCTCTCGACTTTCACTTCCTTTTCCATATTCTCTATATTCAGGTTTCTCAAATCCGCTTCATTTCTCAAATTCCTTCAGAATTGCCTTCACATCATTCCAGGTCTCGTCCTCCGAGTGCCGTATGCTGTGCTCATACTTGTCCAGGCACAGATTGTCGCTGACAATCTTCACCGCCCCCACCAACGGAAGCGGGAATGCCGCCATATAGTTCAGCTCCATGTCGAACGCGCAAGGCTCGGTGATGTCCGTACTGAGTACGAAACAGTTGCTCGTGTAGCACGGAACCCCGTCCGTCGCAAGTTCATATCCGTTTCTCCAGTCCTCGAACTCCACCACATTGTCCATCAGCCTCCAAGTCCTCGACACCTTCACGACCGAACCCACCGGAATCGAATTGCTCCCGCAGAATCCCACGTTCACAATCCTCTCCCCCTGAATCCCCTCACGCCCAAGCAGTTCCGAGCATACGCGAATCACGTTTCCCGCGCCCACGCCCGTCTTCACAATCTCATATCCCCCGAGGTGCCTCTTCGCCAGCCTCAGCTCATCATCCGTCGCTACAAGTATAATCATAATCCCATAGTTTTCAAACCGCCGCAAAATTACAAAGATTTCCGCAAAAATCAGATTCTTCTGATGCCGCGTCAGAAAATTATATTATATTTGCGCCGAGTAGTGACTATAAAAGTTTGAATATGACGACAATAGCTATTGACAGCAATATTTATAGAGGAGCGGAGCGTTATGCAAGGGAACATAATGTCAGTGTCCGTTATGTCATCGAATCCGGGCTCAGACAGCTTCTTGAGAAGGAAGTTGAAAAGCCTGCCGACGATTTTGATGCCGCCATGTCTTTTGTTCGTACTTTGTCGTTAACCGGTGACAGCTCGGTGCCATCTGATGAAAATGGCATCGGTGCTTTGGCAGAAACAAAGTATTCCCTATGAAAGTCTTTGTTGACACAAATGTTCTGATAGACCTGGTCTGTTCAAGAGCCGGGTTCGTTGAGAATGCTCAACGTCTTTTTGCTCTCGGGTATATGGGAAACATTACATTGATGCTTTCCTCGCTGTCTCTCGTCAATACCATGTATGTGGCGCACAAATATGGATATGCCGAAGTCTCTGAGTCGTTGAAGAAAATATCTTCATTTGTTGATGTCGTCGATTTAAAAGGCTCCGCTGCAGTCGAAGCCTTGTCTTCCAGCTGGAAAGACTATGAAGATGCTGTACAGTATCAGAGTTCTATCCTGTCCTCGGCCGAATATATAGTCACCAGGAACAAAAAAGACTTTTCCATGTCCTCGATTCCCGTTTATACCGTTGAAGAATTTCTGCAAATCAGCAGATAGACTCATTCGTTGTACCTCACCCAGACTTCCATCTGTAAATAATAACGCAAAAAT
>DJPQ01000087.1 GCA_002439805.1 Bacteroidales bacterium UBA6408 | reverse complement strand
ATCGACGAGACCGTGATAATCGAGGGCTACATAGTCAGCGACCTCGACTCCGGCAACGTCGGCGAGAACGAGAAGACATCGACGACCTCTTCCGACAACTCGTCATATCTCCGCAAGGCCTACATCGAGAGCCTCGACGGGCAATATGGTTTTCTCCTGAAGATGGAGACTGCGGGCGACAATATTTTTGAGCGTTATGACAAGGTTTCGCTTCTTCTCCGGGGCACTGAAATCCTGCGGGAGGACGAGCCGGAGCGATATGAAATAAGCGGACTTACCGTTTCCAATGTCCTCATGCGCGAGACCGGTTCGTCGGCTTCCGTTCCGGAGAAGGAAAAATATATCTCCGAACTCACCGACAGCGACATCTACACATACGTGACTCTCAAGGACTGTGAGTTCCCGGTACGCAAGGGCCCTCTCACACCGGTGAACGACTCCTACACGCTCTCTCATGGAAAGGGGAATATCTCCAAATATCCGCGTCTTGTGCGGGACATAGAGGGCAGCAGCATCTACACCTACACCAACACGACATGCCCTTACCGCAGGGACGACTCGAAACTTCCTTACGGCAGCGGCAGCTTGAAAGGTGTCATCGTGCATGAACTTTATCCGAACTATGTCTATGGCGACAGCGACGATGAGGATTTATACGGCAATATAGGTCGCTACCAGATTCGTCACCAGTCATACTCCGACATCGGGTTCGACGCCTCATCCTCATTCTCGAACATCCTCGTCGAGTTCCGCTATGCGGCGGGGTTCAAGACTGTTGACGGCGTGTCCTCGTTCGCCCCGACAGAGGGCGACCAGACTGCGAAGTTCTGGCATTCCACGGGTAAGGCGCCGGAAGCATGCCCTTCCACATTCAATTACATCGGATGGACAGGAACATCGTCAGGTGTGGCTCCGTTCAAGAATCATGTCGGCTTTGACTCATCCTTGGCGGAACCGCTTGGCTACTCTTTCGCCGACGGCTATGTCTTTGACTATTCGGGAACCAACAGCGACGGCAGGGGAAAGGTTAGTTCCAAGAAGAATAACACTTACAACGGTGCGGCAACCACTCTTCTCGACGGCTGGATGAGCACGACATGGTGGGCTTCCGAGAGTTCGGAGCCTGAATCATGGGTTATCGAGTTTTCAACAAAAGGCATAAGCGCGGAGCACCTCTCCATGCAGTTCACCTCTTATGGAGCAGAGACAGGCTCTACCGGCAAGACACCTTACAACTGGACGGCATGGTGGTCGGAGAGCGGTGACCTCAAGGATGCCTCGGCTTGGACGAAGATTGCGGACTATGTGGTTCCGGACGGTGTGGTAAGTACGGCCCAGCAGGACTGGCAGCTCCCGGCATTCAAGCAGTACGATTTCTCTCTCCCGGCTGAGATGCTCGGGAAGGACAGAGTCTATATCAGGCTTCAGCCGGCGGATCGTTACACCAACACCACTTATTTCGGAGAAGGTCTCGCCCCGACCGGGGACAAGTCCGGCAACGGAATCGACTATTTCGCCGTCAGGTACAATTAGCGCATCCTTTGGAAAAGTGCTTTATAATTAGATGATTATGAAAAGAATACTTATAGTTATGTCGGCTCTGTCCCTTGTGATGTGCACCAAGGTCGAGCCGGACAGGCCGCAGACCGAATATTCCGGGCAGGAACAGACGGAGAAAGTGCGGATTAAGGTGATGTCGTCGAATGTCCGCAGCGGAGAGTCCGATGCCCAGAACGCAGTCGCGCGCTGGTCGTACAGGAAGTTCGCCTATATGAATATGCTCAGCGATGTCCAACCGGACATTGTCGGTCTGCAGGAATGCAACGAGGAGAAAGTGCAGACTCTCGCCATAGCCTCGGAATATGGGATGTGGAGGGTTCCGACATACGACGGCTCTGTTCCGAACGTGACGGATGAGCAGTTGCCGCCGAATGTGATAATGTACCGTAAGTCGATGTTCGAGCTTCTTGACAAGGGCGTGTTCTACTACAATGACGAGGATCCGGATGTTCCGTGCCACAACCCCTGCGGGGCTTCCGGCTGGCAGGTGCGCGGAAGCGTCTGGGTGAAGCTGCGGCTGAAGGAGAACGGAAGGATTCTTTATTTCTTCGACACCCACTACACGCATGACCCGGAGGAAATCATCGACCCGGAGACGGGCAAGAAGCACTACAACATCGAGGAGCGCCGCAGGGCTTCGGTGATTGCGGTCGAGCAGATGGAGGGGATTGTGACGGAGAAGGACGCGGCGGTGTTCCTTGTCGGCGACCTGAACTGCTCGCTCGCGGACGGGGCGACGCGCAACGGCCCGCGCAGCCTTGAGCCGCTGACCGAGTACATGTGGTCTGCGCGGGAGGATGCGCACAGCTACGACGGGGGAATCAGCTTCAACGGCTTCACCGAGTACAAGAACGGCAAGCTCGGCAACATCGACTACATTTTCTACCGAGGGGCCGAGGCCCTGGATTTCGTGACGGTGAACAGCCCGGACTATGGCGTGACCTACATTTCCGACCACTACCCGGTTATGTGCGGATTCCTGTTATAACCCCTCCCGTCCCCTAAAAGGGGAAGTGATGCTCCGTGCACACTATCACACGAGGCTCTCGCTTCGTTGTTCTCCGCACGACGCTTAAGCGCCTTTTCAAACAATATTTTATGAAGAGAATTTTTTTGATGTTACTTTTAATGCTTTCGGCTGCGGCGGTCACTTTGTCCGCCGCACCGAAGGCATATACCCTGAAATCGCCTGACGGCTCTCTTGAAATGCACATTTCGACTGTCGGAGGCATCCGCTACGACGTGCTCCACAAGGGGACGCTGCTGCTTGATCGGTCGCAGGCCTCCATGACGCTCGGCGACGGCAGGCTCTACGGCGGCCCGGACACGAAGGTTCGCCGCGCCCGCACCCGCAGCGTTGATGCAGTAGCCAAGGCGGTAGCGTACAAAAAGTCCGAGGTCCGTGAATGCTTCAACGAGCTTGAACTTGAATGCAGGGGCGGATATAAGGTCATTTTCCGTGCCTACGACGACGCCTGCGCCTACAGGTTCACGTCCCTTTCGGAAACCCAGTTCACCGTCATCGACGAACAGGCGGATTTTCGCTTTGCTGAAGACTGGTACGCGCAGATTCCCTATATCAACAAGAAATGGAAGGGCAGTCTCGAAGACATACTCGTCAACGATTTCCAGTGCACCTACACCCGCTCGAAGCTTTCGGGGTGGAAGGATCGCTGGAGCATAATGCCACTTCTTGTCGAGGGACCGCAGGGCATGAAGGTAGTGCTCACCGAGGCTGACCTGACGGACTATCCCGGAATGTTTCTCTACAACTACAAGAAAGGCGGAGAGACGACGCTCAGCGGCTATTTCGCTCATGTCCCCGACTCCACGGCAATCGGAGGGCACAATATGGTGCAGGAGATGGTCTATACAAGGAAGAATTATATCGCCGAATTTGACGGGGCGACCTCCTTCCCTTGGAGGGTCATCGTTGTCTCCTCCGAGGACAGGGAACTCGCCGACTCCGACATCGTGTGGAAGCTCGCGACTCCGGCCGCCGACGCGGACTGGTCTTGGGTGAAGCCCGGAAAGGTAGCGTGGGAATGGTGGAACGCATGGAATCTGAAGGGAGTGGATTTCGAGACCGGCGTCAACGACGAGACTTATCGCCACTACATAGATTTCGCAGCGGAGAACGGCATCGAATACGTGATTCTCGACGAGGGATGGGCGGTGAAATATGCCAA
>DJPQ01000079.1:995-18736 GCA_002439805.1 Bacteroidales bacterium UBA6408 | reverse complement strand
CCCCCGAAGGTGGTTGCAGCACAACGCTTCACGCTCATATTCATTCCGTTAAGTCTCATCTGTCTCTTTCACATTCAACGCCACAAAGGTCGCAATTCTCCCGCAAATAAGCAAATTTTTAACAATTTCTTCACATCACGGATTTTCAGCGGATACGGATTCGCCACTGAAGGACAACGCACGGCAATTCATCCACATATCATCCAAATCATCGGAATATCCTTCAGAAAGTTTGCGCAAACTTTTCGGATTTTTCGGTTGCAAATCGGGCGCTCACGATGTCCTGAGGGCGATTTCGTCGATTAGCCGCTGAATATTTCATTCAACGGATAGTTCTTCGTCCATTTGCAGAAAATAAGGCTTATGGAAATGAATGACATTGTGACAGACGGAAATATGAAGATTCCGAAGTTCGCGAGTCTCCTCTCGGACTCGAGGTTCAAGGCGGTGCTGGCGGAGCCGAGGAACAAGGAGGTTCTGCAGCAGCTCATCAACCTCATCCTTCCAGCATCAATGAACGGCACTCAGCCGCAACGGTAAATTCATGAAACCGAATTGAATACGCTGAGCCCTACAGCAGGCGGCCCTGCCAGGTCCGGCGGGCGAGGAGGCGGGATTCGAGGAGGCGGAGAAGCTCGACGTTACGGATGAGCCCCCATGGGGTCTCGTTCACGAAGCGCGGGGGGACCTCGCCGGCAAAGCGCTCGATGCAGAGGTCGGGGCGGAGGCGTTCGAGCATATCGACGAAAAAGTCTATGTAGCCGTCGAGGGTGAAGCGGATGAAGTCGGAGGGACGGGAGGCATATTCCCGCTCCATGGCGGTGCCCCTGACAATCTGGAGCTGGTGAAACTTTACGGTGGTCAGAGGCAGGGAGTTTATCATCGCGCACTCTTCCAGCATCATCTCACGAGTCTCTCCGGGCAGACCGAGAATGAAATGCGCCCCGCAGTCAAGTCCCCGGGCGGCCGTCATCTCCACAGCCTTTCGCGCCGCCGCGAAGTCGTGTCCCCTGTTCACGCGGCGCAGGGTCTCGTCATGGCAGGACTCAATGCCATATTCCACAATCACAATCGGAGCCGTCAGAACAAGTGGGGAAGCGCTTTCCGAATTCTCGTCCCGGCCGGCTCCCGCAGAGGAACAGTCACCATGCCCGGAACCGGCAGCAGTCGCAGAACCGCCGACGGGACGGGCAATCTCACGCCGCCAGCCTTCAAGCGCTTTCCCGGCAGCGAGTTCCTGCAAAAAGTCCAGTTTAGCCCCATCGACGCAGTCAGGCCGCGTTCCGATGACAATCCCCACCACCGACGGGTGCTTCAGGGCAGCGCAATACAGTTCACGAAGCCGCTCAAGACTCGCGTATGTGTTTGAATAGGCCTGAAAATAGGCGAGATAGGCCGCAGTGTTGCGGTAGCGCCCCCTATGGAACTCGACGCCCTCGTCAATCTGCTCCCCTATCGGCTTATCCGCACGGCTGTAGGCAGGGTGGAAGGCCGCATTATCACAGAAAGTGCATCCGCCGAAACCGACCTTCCCGTCCCTGTTCGGGCAGGTGAACCCCGCATCAATCACAACCTTCTGAAGCCTCGCCCCATAGCGCCGGCGGAAAAAATCCACATACGAGCTATAGCGCCTGCCGGGAGCGAAAAGTCCCTCCGGCATCATATCCCCGTCCATATTTTCATTCATACCAACCATTTTGCCTCACTCCAGATTTCGCACCGCCTCCTCAAAATCCTCCCTCGACCCGCGTGCGCGGTTCTTGATTTTCGCCCGGTAGTTGTAAATCGTGTTGGCCGAATAGTGCAGCAGCGAGGCTATGCGGCTCGACTCGGTGATTCCGAGCTTAATGAGCGCGAATATCCTCAGTTCCGGAGTCAGGATGTCGTCGCCCTTGGGAACAATCTCCGAGCCTTCCGCGAGCAGGGCATTGAACTTATCCACGAAATCGGGATAGAGATTGACGAAAGTCTGGTCGAACATCTTGTAGAACTCGAGTATGTCGTCATCGACCGGCGCAAGGCTCTCGATTTCGTCCGTCAGAGCCTTGGTCTTCCCCTGCCTGATGCACCTGAGAACCTTGTTGCGGTACTGCCGTGAGGCGCTGATGTTGTCCGACACCATACCGAGAAACAGAGTGATGTACTCCTGCTTCACCTTGTCCGACTCCTGCATCCTCGCATTGAGGCTCACCAGCCTGCTGTTGGCCGCAACCAGATCGTGATTCCGGCTGTCTATCTCAAGATAGGACTCCTGAAGTTTCGCACGCATAGAGTCCAGAATCTGCTGGCGTTTATACAAGAAAGCCAGAAGGAAAAGCAGAACCACAAACAGGACGGACATGCACAGGAGGAGGACAAGCGTGTAGCGGCTCTGTCTGGCGTGCTTCTGCTGGTAGGCATTCTCGATTTCAGGAAAGAACATCAGAATCTGCCACGGACGCAGCTTGCCGTTGTAGTGGAGGGCGTCCACCATACAGTGGTCGGCGGAATAGCGGAAGGCCCTGTCGATGTCGCCCCCGTTGAAAATCGTCCGCGCCAGATCGTTCAACGAGGCATAGTCCTTAGTCGCGCACATCACGTCCGCTATCGCCGAGCGTATCAGCCACTCCTCAAACGCCGAAGAATTCGTGTTCTCGAAACTGTGCGCATAGTAATACGCCGCCTCTGCATATTCCCGCGAATTATCATGACTGCATCCGAGCATTCCGGAAGAAAACTCTCTTACAGCCGCGACATCCCCGGCCTCGGCCGCCTCTTCCCTCTTCAGATTGTACCATTCCCAGGTCTCCTCTTCCGTCATCGCCAGCAGCAGTTCCCTGAACGCGTCGCGCCGGGAAAGCTTGTCATCATAGAACTCGGAGGCGGAAGTGTATGCCATCGTCTCTCCCCAATATGCGTGTTCAGCGCCATAATATTCCCTGAGCATACCATCGGGAATCGCACGACCACGGTAGCGGTTCAGAATGTCGGCCGCCTCAACGTGATAGCCCGCCTTGACATACACGACCGCCATCCTGAAATCGGCGGCCGCCACCTTTTCGAGGGCGCCGATTCTTTCCGCGACGCTCCTCCCCTTCCCGAGATAGGCGAGCGTCGAGTCGAGGCTATACTTCCGATAGTAGTCCGCAATTCTTATGTCCAGACTATAAATCTGCTCCGGTTCGGTCTGTTCGGAAAGCACGTCCTTCAGAACCCGCACCCCGTCACGGAAATATCCCTCATAGACGGCCTTGTTTTCGAGCGTTTCGTCCAGTTTCTCAAGAAGTTCATCGTTCTCCGGCGACGAGCAGGAAAAAAGAAAAATGGGAAAAAGGGCAAAATATACTATGCTGCGGCGGATATTCATCTGCGATGTAATGTTTTGTGGATATGCCCCGGTTTCGGGGATATATGTCCGTGGTTCGGGGAACAAATATATGCAAAATCGGGGATATACCCAATATCATGGAATATATCCCCGAAGAAAAGACACCGCCTGAGGAAAATCGCCGCAGGCAGTGAAGAGTCCGACAGCTACATCTTGCGGAAATCGATGGTCACATCGAACTTGCCGCCATCCAGGGCCGAGCAGTTCGTGACGGTCATACGGTAGGTCGCGCCGAGTTCGAGCGGCTTGAAGACCTTACGTTCCTCTTCATTTCCATCGATGACTGCATTCTCCTTGTGATCCACAATCAGCTCCACATTGCCGTCAAACGAAAGGTATTTCTTGGCCTCTTCCGTGAGCGTGACATTCCTCATCTCATCACCCCAGCCGGCCTGTCCGAAGAACTTGAAGGAAAGGAAATTGCTGGAAGTGATTTCTGTGTTGTAGCACCAGCAGTTGCCGACCATAGTCTCATCACCCTCCTTGCAGGCAACTCCGGTGAACTGATAGACACCGTCCTCAATCTGCGCGAGGGTAATCAGGAGACCGGAGTCCCAGCCGAGCTGACTGGCCATCGTAGGGTAGCCAACTCCCCAGCCCATGAAGGTGATCGCCTTCTCGCCGGCATAGGTCGCGGCCTTTCCGTCCGACTTCACATGACGGACAATCACATACTTGTCCTTGACATTCAGCTCGAATGAGTACCAGGCGGTTATGGCGTTGAACTTCAGACCTTCGGCGGTAAGTTCAAAATGATCCTTGTCAAACATCCATTCCTGAGGATTGTCGATGCCGGAGAAAGTGATAGTGCTGCCCTTCTCGACTTTCACGGCAGTGACCTTATAGACATCGGCTGACATCTTAAGAGCCTTCTCGCCGTTCACCGTGATGTTGAGCCCGGCAACCGTGACCTCAACCTCCTTGTAGGAAATCTTCGCGGCCTTCACGCCGGCGGTGAGGTCGAGGACAATTCTGTAGCCTTTCCCGGCCGTCACATCAGCAGCCTGAATATTTCCGCCATCAGTCATCTGGAATGCAGGATCCAGCTTCACTTCCGCAAAGTCGGCTCTGACAAACTCTCCGCCCCATCCTTTCTGATGGAAGAACTTGAACTCTCCGCCGGAAATAGCCAGCTGCCCCGGGACCGCGAGAGTGAACTCATAGACCTTGTCCGAAACCTGAGCCGCAGGGTAGGCACCGTCCTCAGTGTTCCATCCCGGACCTATCACAGGCTTTCCGAAGTTCGCACCGATTGCCCAGACGGCTCCGGAACCGTCCTCTGAAAGTGTGAGCACCTTGTTCTCATCCTTCATAGGCTCAACCTTCACGAACAGATTTTCCGTGTCATAAGTCATTCTGTACAATCCGTCGATTGCACGGAAAGTCACGGCCTTGGTTTCCTTGTCAACATCGAAGAAATCAGGGTCAAGCGTCCACGCCTCGACGTTCACGACATTGCCGAAGTCCATCTTCTGACCCTGACTGTATTTCGCCACAGACACAACAGCGGCGCTTCCGGTCGGAGACACGCTCAAGTCCGAAAGATTTGCCTTCAGAGTGTATCTTCCCGCAATGCTGGCTCCGAAAGGAATCAGTTCGCTGCCGTCAGCTGCCGTCAGGACGGAGCCGTCCCAGCCGAGAGTAATCACTTCTTCCTCGGCGGCCTCCTCCCCTGTGCCGGTCTTAGGCCTGAACGATGGAGTTACGAGGTTGGCATTGACATAGGCAGGGAAATCGTCGGTGAGCTCGTAGCTATAGTCGGCAGTCTTCTTCATCTTATACTCCTTCCCGTCCTCATCTACCAAGGTTAGCTCTTCGAAGTTAGGGCGCGTCAACGCGACGTCGAGAGTCTTTTCCGTGATGCCGAGGCCGACATTCTGTGCCTTCAGCACGAGGCTTGCCGTTCCGTCCGGGACATCCTTGAGCAGCGGCGCACGGAGCTTCAGCTTGTACTCGCCTTCGTTCTTCGTCCGCAAAGTGGCCGTTGCCACCTCTGTCTCGCCGTAGTAGAGGAAAGCCTTCACTGTGGAAAGGGCAAAGTCCGCATCGGCAAGCTTCAGGTCAACACTGATTTCAGCGCCCATATAGGTCGAGCCCGTGCTTGAGAGCACTTCCATTTCCGGGCCTTTTTCGGCCTTCACGAATTCAGGGGTCTTCGCGCAGGAAAGTGCCGTGAGAGCCACTGCGCCAAAAACCATCATATTCTTTACATTCAATTTCATAATTTCTTGATTTTAAGGATTTTATTTATCCGTCCAAAGAGCGGAGCAGATGCTGCCCGCCGGAACCTTCAGGTTCACGGTGTACTTTTCCGCGCCATAGACAATGGTCTTCTCCTCCCCGGACTTGTTGCAGACAAGCGTGCCGACTGTTCCGTCCGGGTTCATGAACACCATGACCTCAACCCCTGACGGTGCCGTATAGCCGCCGAGAGTCATTTTCCGGGCTCCCGGTCTGACAACGGCGCTGGCGTGGGCGACATTGTACCAGTGCGAGTTTTTGACGATGGTCCGGTAGTCGGACGAATTTATCGTCACGCCGCCGTAGCAGGTCTTGCAGGAGCCGTTGTGCGGGCTGTACGGGCCGTTCTTGTCATCCAGCATAAGATTCCACAAAGTCACTCCCATTCCGCCGCGCTTGAGCGTGCCGAGGAAGATTGAGGAGAAGTCGTTCAGAAGGCAAGAGGAGAAATTGTAGTTCCACTCGCCTATCGAAGCCTCCGTGAAATAGATGTCCTTCTCCGGATTTGCCGCCTCGATGTTGTCCAGTTCGGAGACGTCGCCGCCGTAGCTGTGCCATGCGGAACCGTCAGCCCACTTGTACGCCTCGGCGTCGGCATAGATGTTCAGCGGATAGTTTCTCTGGTCGGACTTGTTGTCATAGTTGTAGTTGTGGTCGAACAGGAGAATCTTCACGTCCCCGAGTCCGGCCTTTTCGAGCGCCGGGCCGAGAACCTTCACGAACTCCTTCTGGTCACGCCAAGGCATATACATGGACATCGAATTGCCATGGTTCAAAGGCTCGTTCTGCATTGTAATGGCATGAATATCAAAACCCTGCGTCTCCATAGTCTTTATCCATTCCACGAAATAGGAGGCATATGCTGCGTAGCACGAAGGTTTCAGACGACCGCTGGTCCAATTCGGGAAATCCTTCTCGAGATAGTCAGGGTCATAGTCCTCGTATCCGTAGGAACCGCCCTTCATCCACTTCGGGCATGACCATGGGGAGCCGATTATCTTCACGTCCGAATTGATGGCGTATATCTCCTTGAGCACCGGGAAAAGATAGTCCCTGTCCTCCGCCGCGACGGCGAAGTTTTCCAGCCCCTCCGTGTCGCACCAGGTGTATTCGTCCTTCAGACAGAAGTCGGAAGCCCCGATGCTGACCCTGATGAGGCTCGAGCCGACGCCCTCCGACGGAGAGAACAGTTCCGTAAGGAAGGCTGTCCTATCCTCTGCGCTCATCTTCAGGAGATTGTAGGCAGTAGCCGTCGTGATGGCAAGTCCGAAGCCATCGATCTCCTTTGCAGAATCGTCCTTGGCAAACTTCACCTGGTTCGGGCTCATGCTGCCGGGCTTTGCAAAATCCAGAGTCCCTTTGACGAAAAGCCGCGTCCCGTCACCGGAAGTCGTGTAAGTGACGACATCTCCGACGGTTTCCTGCGGCTTGCCGGGCTGCTCCGTCCCGCCCCCCGTGCCGCCACCACCGTCCTTATGCTCGGACGGGGTGCAGCAGCAGGCTATAGGGAAAGCGCAGGCAATCGCCAGAAATAACATTCTTATTTTCAGCCTCATAATCAATATCCGGCGTTAGGTGTCAGACTCGGGTTGTTATCCAGGGCCGTCTGAGGGATAGGCATGAGGACAGTCTCCGGCGTGAGAGGAAGCCTCTGCTGCCAATAACTGTCCTTCTGAGGCATCGCGTCGTGGACGGCCTTCGCCCTCTCGAATCCGTGGCGGAGCAGGTCATAGAAGCGGAAGCCCTCGAAGGCAAGCTCAAGACGGCGCTCGTGGAGAATGGCGTCAATGGCCTCGTCCTCCGATGCAGGCACAGGAATTCTGGCAATGCCGGCCCGGTCGCGAACCGTGTTCACGTATTCTATCGCGTCCGAGATGTGTCCCGTCTTCGCAAGAGCCTCGGCGTGAAGGAGATAGATTTCTCCCAGACGCATCAGTATGATGCTGGAGGCGTTGGTCGGAACCTTGTGCATGAACTTGTACTTGTTGGCAGGATAGTAGTTGGACCAGGTACACTCGTCCTCGCAGATGCAGGCGTTCTTCCTTTCCGTGTCGCCTTCCTTCTCGTATGCGGAAACAAGGTCTCGTGACGGTGTGATCCACTTCATCCAGCTGAAACTGTCGCTCGGATTGTAGGCGTTGCGGTGGAACATCATCCACACCCAGTTGCCGCTGGCGCGAGTGAAAGTGACTTCAAAGATGGACTCGGCGGTGTTGCGCACGGCGTCGTTCCCGTCATATCCCCACATCTGACCGTAGTCATCAACAAGGCTGTAGCCCATGCCCTCGACCGCACGGCAGTGCTCCTCGACCTTAGTCCAGTCGCGGCAAGTCTCCTCGGCATAGATTCTCGCGAGCATTCCGTGAGCGAAACCCTTGGTGAACAGGAACTTGTTGGAAGGGTCAACGTCCGGAGCGTTCTCCGCCGCAAACTCAAGCTCCCCGATAATCTGCTTATAGACTTCCTCCCGAGAGGTCCGCGGTGGATAGTACTCCTTATATACCTCCTCAATGTTTTCAGCGGTGATCGCCGGAGGAATCGAGTTCACCAGAGGAATGTCGCCCCAAATCTGAGACATCTGGAAGAGGTTCCAAGCCCTCCAGCAGTAAGCCTCGGACTTCCATTCGCGGCACTCCTTGTCGGTCATCGTCTCGTCGGCCTCTTTGATGCGGTCGATGTTGAGGATTATGTCGTTGCAGTTGCTGACCTGCCCGAGGTACCAGTCCCAGTCTCGCTGGACATTCTTGTTCTCGCCATCCTGCTGGTTCGCCTCGATTGCCATAAGCTCTCCAGTGCTTGTGCTTCCGCCGTAGGCGTTGTCGGCTCGGCATTCCGTATAGGCGAGCCAGTCGAGATAGCCTTTTTCCTGAATGTCCTTGACCCAGCTCTGATAAATCGCATTCCTCAGACCTTCCATATCAGTCCGGGTCTTGTACTGCGACTCGCCACTGTCATCCGTAACTTCGACATTTCCCTCATTGTAACCTGTCTCCGGGAAGAGGTTCAAGTCGCAGGAAGAAAGCGCGAGCACTGACAACAAGGCTGTGAAAATATATTTCTTCTTCATATCTCCAAATCTTTTAGAATTCAACGTTAACTCCGAAAAGTACGGTCTTCACGCAAGGGTAGGTTCCCCAGTCTATTCCCATGCTGGTGGCTGCCGTGTACTGACTCATCTCAGGATCATAGCCCGAATACTTCGTGAAGGTAATCATGTTGTCGAGGGTGACATAAGGACGTATCCTCGAAATGTTCGCCTTCTTGAGTGCCGGGTGCACGATGTCGTAAGAGAGGGTTATATTCTTGACTTTCAGGTACGAGCCGTCCTCGACCCATCTTGTTGAAGCCTTGAGGTTGTCAAGCTCGCCTGCCTTAGGGATGTCGGTCACCTGTCCCGGAACCCTCCAGCGCCTCACCGCGTCCTTAATCTGGTTGGCTCCGGTGTACATTCCTATCATCTCTATCTTCGATGCGTTGTAGATGTCGTTGCCCACCGACGAGGTGAGAAGGAAGCTGAGGTTCAGGCCCTTCCAGCTTATGGTGTTGGTCATTCCGGCCGTGAACAGAGGATTGGCGTCGCCGATGTAATGCTTGTCGGAAACATTGATCTTGCCGTCGCCGTTGCGGTCCTCGTAAATCACCATTCCGGTCTCAGGATCCACGCCCAGCGCGGTATATCCCCAGAACTTGGAAAGCGGCTCGCCCGGTGTCATCCTCACGACATACTCACTCAGGGCCTCGGAAGTCTGGGTATAGTAATAGACCTGCTGGAGGGAAAGCTTCTCAAGACGGTTGCGGTTCATCGAGATGTTGAAGTCGGTCGTCCACCTCCAGTCGTTACGGTCGATGTTGACGGAGCTGAGCGCAAGTTCGAGTCCCCAGTTTGACATTTCGCCCTCGTTTCTGAAAATCGAAGGGTTTGGAGCCGGAAGCGGCACGTTCATCAGTAGGTTCTTCGTGTACTTGTAGTAACCATCTAAAGTAAGTGACAGGCGGCCGTTAAACATTGACCAGTCAACTCCGATGTTTGTCTGGGTGGTTGTCTCCCAAGTCAAGTCCTTGTTACCAATGTTGGTCTTGCCCCCGAGTGTAGGCACTGCATCGGCATTGCCCTCTTCTGTCCAGTCTGAGTAGTTTATTCCGTACATCTGCACCCAAGCATAGTCATCCAGGCCGGACTGGTTGCCCTGCTGCCCCCAGCCGGCGCGTATCTTGAGGTCGTCAATCCAGCTGACGTCCTTCATGAAGCTCTCTCCGGAGATTCTCCATGCCGCAGAAACTGAAGGGAAGAGCCCCCAGCGGTGTCCCGGAGCGAGCTTGGACGAGCCGTCAGCGCGGAAATTCGCGGTGATGTAGTAGCGGCTGTCGTAGTTGTAGGACACGCGGGCGAGGTAGGACATGATGGACCATTTGGAATAGCCCTGCTCCTGACCCCTCAGGCCGCCTTTGTTTCCGCCGTTCAGTCCGAAGATGACATTGTTGTAGTCAGGAGAAAAGTGGCTGCGCGACCCCTTCAGAGTCTCCCAGCGGGAAGTCGTGGCGGAAGTTCCGGCCATAGCCTCGAAGTTATGCTTAGCATTCCAGGAGTTGTTGTAGGTGAAGATGTTGTCATAGACCATCCTCATATCATCAGTCCTCTTTGAAGAGGCCTCTCCGTGCTGAGTGCGGCCGTATGAAGTCTTGATCGGGTCGAGGAAAGTGTAGTCATGTATCCAGCGGCGGTCCATGGTAACCGTCGATTTGAACTGGAAAGTGCGGTGGAACTTGATGGTGGCGTGGCCGGTGAGCAGGAGACGGTCGTTCTGCGTGTAGTTGTTCTCCGTGCGGGCGAGATTCTCGGAAGGCGTGGTGAGGTTGGCTCCGTAGAACTCGGTCCAATACCAGTTCGGATTGGTCTCGCTCCAAGGCTTCGCGTAGGTCGGAGTGTTGATTACGGAAAGCACGACACCGGCGCGGTTGGATCCCTGACCGGAAATGATGCCGTTGTTCTTGTAGTGCGAATAGGAGATGTCCGCGCCGACATTTATCCATTTATACAGGTCGGAGTCCATGCTCGCCTTGAAGTTCACCCTCTTGTTGTAGGCGACCGGAAGTATTCCTTCCTCATCGGTGTAGCCTCCGCTGATGTAGTAGCGCATCTCGTCAGTCGCGTTGGATACTGAAAGCTGGTAATTCTGATTGATTCCGGTCCTGTAGGTCTCCCTGAACCAGTCGGTCTCGTCCTTCAGCCCGTCAGGCAGGGAGACGGCGCCGATTTCATCCATAAGTTCCTTGTATTCCTGAACGTTCAGCACCTCGTAGGTCCGCGCCACGTTGGCGAGTCCGACGGAAGCGTTGAGAGTAATCTGCGGCCCGCGGCCCTTCTTTCCCTGCTTCGTGGTTATGAGCACGACTCCGTTGGCTGCCCTCGAACCGTAAATCGCGGCGGACGAGGCATCCTTGAGAATCTGCATCGTCTCGATGTCCTGCGGGGAAAGATATGCAATGGCGGTATTTCCCGTACCTACAGGAACGCCGTCAACGACATAGAGAGGGTCATTTGAAGACGCGATTGACGAGGCTCCGCGTACACGGACCGTCATTCCGCTGCCCGGAAGTCCGCTTGTCTGCTGCACCGTGACGCCTGCGACCTTTCCCTGAAGGAATCCCGACGCCTCGGTGACCGGACGCAGCTGCATATCCTCGTTGGAAACCGTTGAAACGGCCGTGGTGAGGTCGCGCCTGCGGACCGTACCGTAGCCGATGGCGACGACCGCGTCGAGGGCGATGGCCTCTTCCTGCGCCGTCACATTGATGACGCTCCTGCCTGCAACCTGCTCGGTGACAGTCTTGTAGCCAAGAGCATTAAACTCTACCGCCCCCCCCTGAGAGCTCAGATTAAGAATGTAATTGCCGTCGGCGTCCGTAGTAGTACCATTCTGAGTACCCTTCTCCATCACGGTCATCCCCACTACGGGATTTCCCTGAGAGTCAACTACAGTACCCCTGACTGAATGCTGCTGCGCGAACGCGGTGAATCCTGCGACGAGCAGCACAACCATAGTAAGATATTTTCTCATGCGGTTGATTATTTAGTTTGTGTTATCAATACCCCGAGGACATTTCCCCGGTTTGTCACAAAGTTATGCATTTTGTCTTTCGGATGTTCGTCGCCCGAGGGCATAAGTGGACGATATGGACATAAAAATATGTTCACCAATCTGACATTCAATGCATTGAAAACGGCAAAAGGTGTAAATAAGTGGATAGATATGTGCATATTTTAACCTTCAAAGAGTCTATTCATCGCGGTCTTTGCGAAGATTTTGAGTAAATTTGCCGCATTATATTATAATACATAGGTATATGGATGTTCAAAGACTTTCGGCCTTCGCCGCTGCGATGATTCTCTCGGCGACGATGTTTTCCGCGACGACGGCTCTTGCTCAGGACACACAGACTTCCGAAAAAGGAAACGCGGAGACTCCGGAGCGTCGATGGGGAATCATAGATTTCTCGGTATCATATCTCAGGCAGGCTCCTGACTATGAATCCGCGCTTGAGACTCAGGAGCTGATGGGAACTCCGGTGGAGATTGTCGGGAAGCAGGGCTACTGGCTTCAGGTCAGGACTCCGCAGCCATACACGGCATGGTGCACGGACAAGGGGGTGCAGGAGGTCGATGAGGCGGGGATTGAGGAGTGGATTTCCTCCGGCAGATATATGGTCGTCTCGCCGCACTCCGCCGTCTATTCAGAAAGGACGGTCCGCTCGGAGGTGGTCTGCGACCTTCTGGAGGGGGACATCGTGCGGGCCGTGCCCGGAAAACTACGGTCAAAGGCGCACCCGCAAGGGCTGCCTGTACGCAGGAACGGTTGGGCAAAGGTGGAAACCCCCTCGGGACGTGCCGGATGGGTGAAGGCTTCCGACGTCAGGGATTTCCGCAAGTGGGCATCGGAAAGCGCGGCGACGGAAAAGACCGTGGTGGAGACGGCCATGCGCTTTGTCGGAACTCCTTATCTGTGGGGCGGGATGTCCCCGAACGGCTTTGACTGCAGCGGGCTTGTGCGCTTCGCCTATTTCATGAACGGCCTGCTGCTCCCGCGCAATGCCAACCAGATGGCGTTCTGCGGCCGCCCTGTGCCGGTGCTTGAGTGTCAGGCAGCGAAGTCGGGCGACGGTCCGGAGGAGGAATCGGGCGACGGTCCGGAGGAGGAATCGGGCGACGGTTCGGAGGGACACCTCGCAGGCATCAACGAGGAAGAGCACCGCGCTGAGCGCCCAAAGGAGCAGTGCCAGTTTTGCGCCGACAGCCTCAGAGCCGGAGACCTGCTGTTTTTCGGAAAGCGCGGCACGGACGGCTCTCCTGACAGAATCACTCATGTGGGCCTCTACATCGGGGACGGCCGTATGATTCACTCCTCACATCTGGTCAGGGTCAATTCCCTCGTTCCCGGAGAAGCCGACTATTATGAGAATGCCCACAGGCTGCTCTCCGCCGTCCGCATCATCGGGCATGAGGACGAAAGCCGCGACGGGTGCTTCAAGGCGGAGCGGCTGAGCGATTCAGTCCATTATTTCAGGCAGCGGTCCTCCAAGTGAATATGATTTGCGTAAAACAAGAAATAATACTACATTTGCAGCGGAATTGTGCGGTGGAGGCAAATATAGCCCGAGCCCGCGTGACCAAGAACAAAATTTAATTACATACGATTATGAATCTTAGAGTTATTAAGAAAGACATCGAGTACTTCGTAGGAGAATTTATCGACGACTGCACTCTTTTCGCTGCACTTAACCCGGGCAAGAACAACGACGAACTCGCTAAGGTGATCGACGAGGCAGTTGACCTCTATAACAACCTCAAGGACAAGGTTAATCACCCGACCGAGGGCGTAAAGCCGGCCGCCCACTTCGCCGGCATCCGCAAGGAGATGTTCGAGAAACTTGACGAGCTCTGCGAGAAACTCAGCGCAGTGGTCTCCAAATAGTTTTACTGCTTAGGCGACATTACCTGCAGGTAAATAATAACTAAAAAAGATGGTGAACAGAGCATTTCCTGTTCACCATCTTTTTATTTGTCATTTTTTATATTTCTTAGCAATCATGAAAAACGCCTACACAGCATCTGGAGGAAAGGGATGAAGAAAAAGATGGGATGCAAGGCGCATGGTGAAGCCAAATACCACAGCAACCTGATGGTTGTGAGGATTTTGGCAAGCCGTGCAACGCAGCAGACCGCTTTTTATTCGCCCTTTCCGGCCAGATGGCGCTCCCAAGCCCATGCCGCGGCCAAAGTCTCTTCTATGCTGCGCTGCGCCTTCCAGCCGAGTTCCCTGTTGGCGAGGGAGGTGTCAGCCCAGATTGCCACGACGTCACCGGCACGGCGCGGCGCGAACTTGTAGTTGAGCTTCACGCCGTTTACCTTCTCGAAGGCATTGACGAGCTCAAGGACTGAAACCGGACGGCCGGTACCGATGTTGAAAATCTCGTAGTCGGCCTTCATCTTCTCGTCAAGCATCCTTGAGACTGCGGCCACATGAGCCTTGGCAAGGTCCACGATGTCGATATAGTCCCTCAGGCAGGTTCCGTCAGGAGTCGGATAGTCATTGCCGAAGATGCTCAGGCAGGCACGCTTGCCGATTGCGGTCTGGGTGATGTACGGGACGAGGTTGTTAGGCACACCGCGAGGAAGCTCGCCGATGAGCGCGGACGGATGCGCTCCGATAGGATTGAAATAGCGCAGGGCTATTCCCTTGACCGGGCCGTTCTCAGCCCTGCCGGCCTCTACTTTCGCTCCGTAAGCGGCGGATGCCTTCACCACGTCACGGAGAATGTCCTCGCAAATCTGCTTGGTGTTTCCGTAAGGCGATGTGGCAGGCTGCCGAGGCGACTCCTCTGTGACAGGGAGCTTGTCCGTCTCGCCATAAACGGTGGCCGATGATGAAAAGAGGACATTGCATCCTCCATGATGAATCGATGCGTTAAGGATGTTGAGAAAGGAGTCGAGGTTGTTGCGGTAGTATTTTATCGGTTCCGCAACCGATTCGCCCACAGCCTTGAATGCAGCGAAATGAATCACCGCGTCTATCTTGTAGCGGCTGAAAAGCCCGTCAACCGCAGCATCGTCGCAGCAGTCAATCTTTTCAAAAGGGATGTCATCACGTCCCGTGATTTTCTTCACGCCCTCGAAGCAGGTCATGTCGCAGTTGGACAAATTGTCGGCGACGACGACATCGTAGCCGGCCTCTATCAGTTCCACGGTCACGTGGCTGCCGATGAATCCGGCTCCTCCGGAAACCAAAACAGTTTTCTTGCTCATAATTACAAATGTTTGATTTTGAGGTGGCAAATATACGGATAATCGGCAAAAAATTTAAACAGTTTCTACGCTTTTTTGACTAAATTTGAAGCCGTCAGGTTTCGGGACAGGACTTATTTCAATTTTTGGGGAAAGATGAACAGAATAACAATGCGGCTTGCCGCCACGATGACAGTCATTCTCGCCGCCGTCACTTCCGCAGCGGCGCAGAACAGAAGCGCGAATTCCGTCCCTGCAAGGACGCAGACGGTGGCCGCCCCTGCAAGGGCGCAGACGGTGGCCGCTCCGACAAGGACGCAGAGGCAGACGGTGGCCGCCCCCGATGAGGCTCAGGTGGGGTTATGCATCAGAAAAGTCTCGGGAAAGGCGATCACGGAAGAGGAGCCGGGAAAGAATTTCCTGCCGGCGTCAATCCTGAAACTCGTGACCTGCGGAGCCGCGCTTGAATGCCTCGGGGCGGATTTCAGGTTTCAGACGACAATCGCATATTCCGGGAAGATAGGTGACGACGGCATGCTCTGCGGAGACCTCCATATTGTCGGCGGCGGCGACCCGACGCTCGGAGCCGCCGGCCCGTATGCAGTGCCGAAGGACAGCCTGTTCGCAAGATGGACACGAGCGGTCAGGGCGGCCGGGATAAGGAGCGTCGCCGGAAGCGTGGTCGGGGACTCGCGCAGGATGCCCGGCGAGGTGAACGGAAGCTGGATGTATGAGGATATGGCGACCTACTATGGCGCCACGTGCAGCGCCCTCATGTTCAACAGGAACTGCATTGAACTCGAACTGCGGTCCGGAGCGGCCGAAGGAGACCCTGTCAATGTCGGCGCTGACGCGAAGATTTTCCCGGAAGTGGACTTCGGTCAGGCTTCAGGCAGCCGCAGGCAAGGATGCTCCGGCAAGACTACGGGAGAGCGTCAGGAAAGAGATGCCGCAGCAGCTTCAGGCAGCTGCCATGAAGGTGATTCCGCAGCAGCAGTCCTGACTCCTGCGGCAGCGCCGTGGATGACGATTGAGAACCGCTGCGTGACAGGCCCGTCCGGAAGCGGAGACCAAAGTTACCTCTTCATCTCGGAATTTGCCCCCGCCGCACGTCTCGGAGGCAGTTTCGCCCTCGGCAAGGACTGCAAGACAGTCAGCTACAACAACCCGTTCGCGGATTTCAGCTGCGCATACGAGTTCGCCCGGCATCTCGCCTCAGAAGGTATCCCGTGCAAGGCCGTGACAGCGACCTCCGCCTGCCATCCGACAGCGGTGTTCCGCACCGCCGGCAGCCGCCCGGCGACGACATCAGACGGCTCCGGCGCCGTTCCCTTCACGGGCAGTCCCTCCTGCACAAACGCCACGTCTGCCTTCGGCGCAGAGACTGTCGCCGTTTCAGAGACTGTCACCGAAGATAAGACCGTCTTCGGGTTCAGCACATTTGACACCTGCGGAAGCCTCGCATATTCAGGACATTTCGCCCCGCAGGACTCGCTCACGACGATAACGGTGACATATTCCCCGCGCCTTTCCGAAATCGCGCGAGAAACCCTGCGCGTGAGCGACAATCTCTACGCGGAAACCCTCCTGCGTGCGCTCACCCTCTCGAAATCCTCCGACCCGCATCTCAGCGCCGACACGGAAGAGGCACTGGAATTTCAGGAGGCGCTTCTGAAAGGCCTTGGACTGAACCTGTCCAGCACACGCCTCGCCGACGGCAGCGGCCTCTCGCGCAAGAACAGCGTAAGTCCCTCGTTTATGGTCAGCTTCCTCACCGCCATGTCCTCCCGCCCCTGCTTCAGCGATTTTCTCGGAGCCATTAACACTCCCGGCCCCGACGAAAGTCTGTTCAGCACAGCCGACGCCGCGACACGCCGACGCATAAGGCTCAAGAGCGGTTCCATGACAGGCGTCCGCTGCTACAGCGGCTACATCCTCCCATCTTCCCCAAACGCTTCTTCCCCGAACTCCTCCTCTCCCGACACCACCGGCAACTCCCCGGCAAAAGCCGCCTCAAAGGCACAATCCTCAAACTCAACCACATCAACTCACCGAACGACCTCCACGCCGCCTAAGAACGGAGACATAACGGTGTTCTCAATAATGATAAACGACGCCACCCTCCCCCAGTCCAGGCTCCGCGAATACATCGGGCAACGCCTCCTCCCCTACCTTAAATAAAACCGAAGAATCCGGCGGGTTTGTGAGGTGATGCGGACGGACTCATCGACACGAAGGCCGAGGAGTGCAAGGACATGACCGCGAAGGGTCGCGGTGTCTTTGTCGGGACCCGGGGCGCCGACGATGCCTGCCGGTTGTCTATTGGACGGCACATTAGGAGCATCTCCCTGACTTTCAATGAAAACGGCGCGGAGCTTCTGCGGAAGGCTGAACTTGAGGTCGGTGAAGAGGTCGCTGATTTTTTTGCGGCCACGGCAGCCGATGGGGCGCATCCAGTCGCCGTGGCGCCAGGTGCGGAGCGTCAGGGGAAATTGCAGGTCGTCGGCACTGATTGCTGTGACTCCTGCGGGTTGGCGGACATCGAAATCGTCGCTGCGGTCAAGAAGTTCGACGCTTATATGGCAGCCGTTGAAGTCGAACTCGCCCGGGCCGGTCACGATGACGGTGGCGCCCTCGGAGCCGGAATAAGAGCCGTCGCCGGTAAGAGGGCCGTCACTGGAAGCGCTATGGTTTTCGGGAGAGTCTGAACCACGAGAAAAACCGGAGTCCAGCGGCTGGATGATGAATGAGGAGTTCGTCATCACGAGGCAGTGGGTCGGACTGTAGAAGATTTTTCCGCTCACAGTGCGGCCGGAATCAAGCAGTTCCTCAATCTGGCCGATGACCGCGCTG
>DJPQ01000079.1:0-804 GCA_002439805.1 Bacteroidales bacterium UBA6408 | reverse complement strand
TCGCGGTTCAGCACTTTCACCGCCGACGGGTTCAGCCTTTCAAGGAGAGGGATTATCTCGTTACGGATGAGATTGCGCTTGTAGGCCGAATCCTTGTTCGTCCGGTCCTCGCGCCAGCGGAGGCCATGCCTGCGGGCATATCCCTCAATCTGAGTGCGCGTCATTCCGAGAAGAGGCCGCCGGATGTTAAGAGTTTCGGGGAAGTCCTCCTCACTGCACCCTATGGCGGCGGCGAGCTCAGGAGAGGCCGCCACATTCTGGACGGAAGTCTCCTTCATACCGCAGATTCCGCGGAGTCCCGTCCCCCGCACAAGGTTCAGAATCAGAGTCTCGGCATTGTCGTCGGCATTGTGGGCGATTGCCACGGAACGATAGCCGTGTTTCTTGCAGAGCGTCGCGAACCATCCGTAGCGAAGTTCCCTCGCGGCCATTTCAATGCTCACCTTGCGCAATCGTGCATAGCCGACGGTATCGAAATCAATGTGATGGAACTTCACGCCCCTTGTCTCGCACCAGTCTCGCACAAACTCCGCATCAGCGTCACTTTCCTCGCCGCGAAGACGGAAATTACAATGAGCCACAGCGAAATCCGCAATTCCCTGCCGGTACAGCATATCCGCAAGAGTAATGGAATCCACTCCCCCGCTTACGCCCACCACTAAAGGCGAGTCGTCAGACCGACATATTTTTCCCGCAATTCCCATATATTCCCAATTTTAGAAACTCCCCCCCTAAAAAAAACAAAAGGCGTCCCCTTCCTGCGAAGATAACACCTTTTCATAAAACCGCAGCAACCTCACGGTT
>DJPQ01000081.1 GCA_002439805.1 Bacteroidales bacterium UBA6408 | reverse complement strand
CGCCGTCCGCCTTGCATCCCATCTCCCGTTTAGCCTCGCCGCTCAGGTGCTTGTTCATGCACTGTAATACAAGACTTAAATAAAATTCAAAAGTCTATCTTATGAATTCGACGACAAGGGCGGATTCGGGGGCGACGGAGGTGGTGTCGTCAATCGTGACATGAGCGCCGGTGAGGATATCGACACCGTCGCGGAGACCTTCGGAAATTTCGGAATAGTAACTCCACGGAACTGTCTTCGCGGTGTCAGAATTGTTGACGAAGACAAAGACGGCGGAGGAATCATTGTAGCGGAAGAAGGCGTAGGTGTTGTCTCGGGTGATGAAATGGAGAGTACGGCCCGTGTGGATGACCTCGGCGGTCCTTCTCCAGTTGAACAGACGGCTCACATAGTCGAACAGTTCGGCTGCCTGCCCCGGATAGACCGGCCTGCCGTCGGTGTTCAGGCGCTGAGCCTCCCTGCCCGCATGGGTAAACAGGTTCACCTTATCGCCCGGCCAGCCTCCCGGGAAATCGACACGGAGTCCGCCGTGCCCCTGCGAGCGGTCGGCGGAGACCATCATCAGCTCGTCTCCTGCAAAGACCTGCGGGATTCCGCGCATGGTCGCCATCAGGGTCATCGCCAGTTTGAGTTTCTTGGGATTCTTCCCGACTACGTCGCCGATGCGGTCGGTGTCGTGGTTGCCGGCGAAAATCAGCAGGTTGTTCACGTCGGCATAGAGGAAGTCGTGGGAAAGCACCTCGTAAATCCTTGTCATTCCGCAGCCCCAGCCCGCGCCCTCGTTCAGCCCCATGCGCAGGGCGTCGTGCAACGGAAAGTCCATCACCGCCGGAAGGTTGGAATTGAACCTTTTCGATAAGTCGAGAGCAGAGCCAAGCTCGCTTGTGCTATGCCGAGACGAGAAAAGTGGCGCGTCAGCGAACCCGTCTCTGTTCGGAGCGTCCTTCTGCCAGTAGGCCAGCTGCGGGATTGAGGAAGTCCAGCACTCGCCCACTATGTTGAAATTAGGATATTCATCCGTAATCGCCTTGCACCAGCGGGACATCGGCTCCTTCTCGTTGTAAGGGTAGGTATCCACGCGGAATCCGTCAAGCCCGGAATATTCCGCCCACCATACAGCCCACTGAATGAAGTAGTTGAGCACAAACGGGTTGTCAAGGTTCATGTCCGGCATCGACGGAACGAACCAGCCGCTCTCCTGAATCTCAAGGTCTTTTCCGGAAGCGTTCGGATCCATATTCGTGGAGAAGCAGACATTGGTCCCGGTGTATTCCGGGAACTGATGAATCCAGTCCGCAAACGGCAGGTCGGCCATCCACCAGTGAGACGTTCCGCAGTGGTTCGTAACGATGTCCATGAGTACTTTCAGCCCCTTTCCGTGCGCCTTGGAGACAAATTCGCGGTAGAGTTCGTTGCTTCCGAAACGCGGGTCTATGCGGTAGTAGTCCGACGCGGCATAGCCATGGTAGGACTCCTGCGGCGCGTTGTCCTCCAAAAGCGGAGTCGGCCATATTGCCGTCGCTCCGAGTTCGCTGATGTAGTCAAGATGGTCTATGATGCCCTGAATGTCACCGCCGTGCCGTCCGTAAAGTTCGCTGCGGTCAGACTTTTCCGTGGTGTCCGGAGTGGAGTCATTCGACGGGTCGCCGTTTGCAAAGCGGTCGGGCATAATGAGATATATCATGTCCGCGCTCGAAAAACTCCCGCGCTGTGCGGAGCCTTCCCTCCTCTCCCCTATTTCGTAGGCGCGTTTGAAACTTTCGCCTTCCTTAGAGAAAATGAGATAATATGTGCCCGCCTTCGCGTTCGGGGATATGGCGACGTCGATGAAAAGATAGTTCGGGCTGTCGGCCTCATGTACCCCGTGAATCCTCACGCCTTCAGCGCCTTCGAGCGCGACATCATATTCAGAAATCCCGTCCCCGTGCACCATCAGCTGGAGCGGGGTGTTCATCCCGACCCACCACGAGAGCGGTTCGACCCTGCTCACCTGCGCATCGGAAGCGTCCGCCACCGACTCCGGCACAAACTTTCCGTTTCCCGCACACGAACTCAGCATAATCGCCGTCATAATCCAAAATATTCTTTTCATTCCTTTGCAAAATTAAAACAATCATTGAGAAATTTTCAAAAAAAGCTCGGAGGTTGATGTCAAATAAAAAGATGGAGTGCAAGGCTTGCGACGAAGACAAAACCGCAGCAACCTGATGGTTGTGAGGATTTTGACAAGGAGCGTAACGCAGCAATCCGCTTTTTATTGGGCATCAACACTCCAGGACCATGGGGCACGAAGCTGCGCGGTCACTGTCACCGTATCATTCGGCAGGACGCGCCTGAAAACCAGCGTGCTGTCCTCAGTGGAAACCACCTCGAACCGTCCGCCCTTTTCGCCCGCACGGAGAGCCGGATGGTCGTGACGGAAGCGTATCAGGTTCTGATAGAACGCAGTGTAGTCATTCTCCTCCCACGCCGGAATCGGGTCTTTTTCAAAGAACTGGAAACGGTGGTTCCAGCCCATCTCCTGACCCGTGTAAATCAGAGGCTGCCCGTTCGGAAGCGTGAAGGTCAGCACGGCCATCACCTCGGCGGCCTCGCCCATGCGCTCGAACTCGGTGCCCGCCCATGAGTTCTCGTCATGGTTGGAGGTGAACATCAGGCGGAAAGCCTCCGGAGGATAGTTCTGAGCGTCCCGCTCGATGTAGTCGAGAAGTTCGGGGATGTTCTTGTGCCCCTGCGCGATGTCGTTCAGCAGGTGATGCAGTTCCCACGCATATGACGCGTCGAATCCGGAGCGGTGAAGCTGCGGGTCCTCCCCCTCGGCAAGCATATACATCTGAGGCCAGTCGGCGCGGAGGGATGAAATCGTCTTGGTCCAGAACTCGAAAGGCACCTCGCAGGCCATGTCGCAGCGGAAGCCGTCGATGCCCTTCTCCATCCAGAACCGCATCGCCTTTTCCTGCGCGTCCCACACGGCGGGGTTGCCATAGTTCAGTGCGGCTATGTCGGTCCAGTCATACTGCACGACGGTGTTGCCGAGCGAATCCCTCTCGTACCAGTCCGCAGGCTCGCTGTCTATCCACACGGCATCCGGGGAGGTGTGGTTGGCCACCCAGTCGAGAATGACCCTGAAGCCGCGTGCCTTGGCGGCGGCAAGGAAAGACTCGAAGTCCTCCATGGTTCCGAACTCCGGATTCACCGCGCAGTAGTCCCGCACGGCATAGTAGGAGCCGAGCGTTCCCTTGCGCTCCTTCTCGCCTATGGGATAAATCGGCATGAGCCAGATGATGTCAACCCCGAGCCGTTCAAGACGCGGGAGCTGAGCCTGCGCGGCGGCGAAAGTGCCCTCCGGAGTGTATTGGCGGATGTTCATTTCATAGACGACGGTGTCGTAGATCCACCGTGCGTGCGGCGCTTTCTCCGCGCAGGAGACCGCGAGCAGCAGGGCTGCGATTGCAACATATATCTTTTTCATCTTCAATAAATTATCATCCATATTTAAAAATTCCTCGACTCCACTCCGTTCCGCTCGACACCCTACTTAAAGTTTGTCAGAAGCCTGAACTCGCCGGCTGCAAGAGGGGTGACGAGAACATTGTCGGAGCCGGTCGTCAGCTGCGTGCCGCCGAAACGGTCGTACCATGTGCCTCCGGACGGGAGCTGGACATCGGTTGAGGCAACATCCGTGACCCCGAAGTTGCCGACAACCGCAAAGGAGCGCGAGTCCGCCGCCGTGCAGGTCATCGTCCGCACCGCCGCGCCGCTGCCGACAGACCAGCTGAACTTGGCGTCGGAGTCAAAAAATCGCGGATTGTCACGTCTGAACGCGAGCAGGGCGGCATAGACGTCGTGCAGGGCCTTGCGCTCCGGAACGTCGAGATAGTCCCAGTGCAGGGGCTTCGCTCCGGTGCGGCCGTTCTCCTCGATGGAAATGTCGTAGCCGAGCTCCTCGAACTGCCAGAGCATCTTCGGTCCGGGAACGAGAAGGGAAAAGGCCGCATTGAGTTCTTCCCGCTTCATCCTCGCCGCAAGGTCGGAAGTGATTCCGTTACCCCATTTGAGAGACTTGTACGCCGTCCTTTCCTCGTCGTGGCTCTCCATGAAGCCGACAAGCGAGCCGAACGGCATCGCCGCATTTCCCGTCCACATCCCGGAGAGGTCGTCTCCGTCCCTGAGCCAGCCCATCGCCGTCTGACAATAGGCTCCGTTCATGTTCCGCCAGAGCTTCACTCCGGCTTCGGCCAGTTCCCTTTCCTCGCGGATGTCACAGAAATGCTCGAAAATCACGACGGCATTCGGGTTTGCCGCGAACACCGCCGAGGCATAGTCCTTCAGAATTGCCACACGCGAAGCGTCATAGTTCGCCGCAGTCGCTTCCGTGCTCTTTCTCTGGGTGAAGCCTTTTGTGAGGTCGAAGCGGAAACCGTCGAACCTGTACTCAGAAAGAAGGTAGCGCAGGCTGCGCTTGACGTGTTCCCTCACCTGAGGATTCTCATGGTTCCAGTCATGAAATACAGAATATGGATGCGGGGCATCGACATTGAACCACGGATTGTTCGGCGCAGTCTTGTTGGCGGCGGAGTCCCAGTACATCTTCGCCATCGGGTGAGCTCCCGTCGCGTGATTATACACGACGTCAAGAATCACCGCCATCCCCCGGCCGTGGCACTCGTCGATGAACTCTTTGTAGCGTTCGCGTGTCCCGTATGCCTTGTCAAGGGCGAAATATGAACATGGATTATATCCCCAGCTGTCGTTTCCGTCAAACTCCTGAACCGGCATCAGTTCGATTGCGTTCACCCCGAGTTCCTTGAGATAGTCAAGCCTCAGCTCGGCGCCGGAAAGGTCATGGGTGGCGCTGAAATCCCTAAGATGAAGCTCGTATATCACAAGGTCGTCCCTGTCCTCAACCTCATAGTCCGTGACCTTCCATTCATACTCCGGCCGCGAAGTGCAGAACGCCGACACGAGACCCGAAGCCCCAGAAGGATAGGACGGGAGGTCGGGATATGTCGAGGAGGAAATCCATTTGTCGTCGCTGCTGTAGATGATTTCGGAATATGGGTCCGAGAGGCGGAGAGCTTCGCCCTCCGAGTCAATGAGATGGTACTGGAAGCGGTACTCCTTGCCCGGAGTCAATCCGTCGAGAGTAAACCACCAGCATCCCGTCGACTCGTCCCGCTTCATCTGCCAGTCGTTGGAAAGCTTCCAGCCGCTGAAATCACCGACAATGAAACTGTGGGCATGATGCTCCCCGTCCCTGTCCCGGTCATAGAGCACAAGCGTGACAGTGCTCCCGTCCGATATGTTAATCCCCAGCTGCACACCGGAAGGCAGGGCCGCCTCCGTCACGGCCGCCGGAACGAATCCCTTGCCGCTGTCGGTGACCTTGCAGAAAAGGTCGGCGGTCTGTTTCGAGCCGTCCGCGCTGCGCACCACGACTCCGATTTTCGTCACGGCCTCGTCGTCCCCGGCGCCGAACCACTCACGCACCGAAGGCTCAAGCGGAAGCTTCCACACGTTCTCGACCCCGGTCTTCTGCCAGCGGCACTTTTCCGTGTTCACAGCCCACTCCGCCTGAACGTGCTCCCATTCGAGGTTCACAATCCCTATGTGAGCGTAGAGCTCTCCGGTGTAACCCGCAAACGGAAAGCTGCCTCCCGCCTTGTAGTAGAGCGTGCAGGCCTCGTCGGCCGACGGGGTCAGCGGGTCTGAGGACAGTCCCGGCTGAAGCTTTTCGATGTCAAACGACGGAGTCTCAGGCTCCTGTGACGGACTCTCCGGCGGAGTGCAGGAAAAGAGCAGGGCGAGCGTGGCCGCCACGGAGAAAAGGATGTTCTTGTTCATTCTTCCGAGTTTTTCGAGAGCCGTTCCGCCGCAGTTTCCGCATCGGGAAGCGACGGCGCACCGCCTCTCACATTTGCAGCCGGCGGCCCGATCAGGAGCCGCCGGCCGATGATAATTTGCTGAACAGTCAGACTATTTGATTGAGCCTGTTCCGGCGTTGAAATCGAGGGTGACGGTCTGTCCGGCAGCCACCTCTACAGCGGCCTGCTCTCCACCTGCGGCACGGTACTCAATCTTACCGTCATAGATATTGAACTCACGGTGCCACCAGTTTCCTGTAGCCGCCGCAAAGGTTGACTTCGCATACATACGGAGAGCACCGGCATTGGCCGCAGTCACGGTGAATGTCTGACCGGCAACCTCAAACGCATTCGCGCCTTCATCCCAACTACCGCCGAACACGGCGCCCATTCCATAGACCTCTGCCTTTGAAACGGTAACCACATTGTTCTTGTAGTCAACCTCCAGCATATAGAGGCCAGATTCCGCAACGAAGCAGTTGCCGCCATCGACAGTGTAGCCGGTGTCAGTTCCGAGCCCGGTGAAGTCTTTGCCCCAGTCAGTGTTAATCTGAGAGAACTTGAAGCCCTTGCCGGCCTCAATGTAGCGGATTGCCCAGAATGCACCCGGCTCAGAGTGAGCAGGAATCATTGCGACTGCGTCTCCAGGGAAATTCCAGCCCTTGATGCCCTCGCCGATGAGGTAGCATGCCTCAGGGAGGCTTGACTCCTGAGTAAGAGTAATGCTGTAGGAGAATGAATCAGCGACCGCGCCTGCGGAAGGCTTGTAATTGAGGACGAGCTTGTAGAGACCGGCCTTCTCGCCTACGGAAATGTTGCCTCCCGTGTTTGAGAGCTTGCCGTCAGTGACTCCGAGGCTGATTTCCGCCTTCACGATTCCTTCCTCATCAAGATTGATTTTCCAGCCGTGGCATGAAGCGAACTTAAACTCGCCTTTCGCCGGGAAGTCCATGTCATTCCAAGTGAATGTGATTGTTCCGTCGTTGCCGACAGTCTGCTCACCTGCGGTGAATCCCCATCCGTTGCATCCGCCGCGAACGCCGAAGTCAGCCTTCTGGACGATAATCTGAGCGCCCTGAGCAAGGTCACCGTTCTTGTTATTGTCAAGCACGATGTGGTAGAGACCCGTTTCCTTTACCTGCATCTTAGGAGCACTCTCGCCGATGATGAGCTGACCCTGAAGAATCATCATGTTAGGGTTGTTGTCGTAGTTCTTGCAGTTCGGGTCGTTCTCGTCATAACCATAGTTCACTTCAGTGAGGTTTGCGCCGTAGAACTTCTTGTTTCCGGCACTGTTCTCGATGAGAGCGAAATCCTTTCCGCCCTGAAGGTAGATGTACTTCTCGAACATACCCGAACGTGCGGTCTTGTCAACCTCGTTCGAGCCTGCGGCCATGGAGTTCTTGGACTCGACCTTGTCGGAGCCAGTGGCATCGCCATAGACATAGAATCCGTCAAGGACTACATCGTCGAGGTTGAGCCCGCCCTTGTCCTTGTTGCAGGAAGCGGCAGTCACGAGCAGTGACATGGCTGCGATTGCATAGAAAAATCTTTTCATAATCCTGTGTGTTAAAATGTGTTATTAAAATTTGTATATTGAATTATTGTATTCTCATAATGCTACAGGTTCTCATATCCCGGGGTCTGCGTCCAGATTTTCTGACCGGTAGTCTCATCCACCAGAGACTTTTCAAGAACGGAATACGGAATCGGGAACCATTTGCGCACCTCTTCCTTGGCGGTGACATACTGGATGTCGTTGTACTTGCCGTAGCGGATGAGGTCGCGCCTGCGGACCATCTCCCATGTGAACTCGCGCCCGCGCTCCGCAAGGACATCGTCGAGCGTCCATGAATCCACGTCGCCGTAAGCGTCCCTGAATGCCTGTTCCGGATTCGGGTCATAGGCGAAGCTCCTTGCCATGAGGGTCTTGAAATCAGCGCTTGACGTCACCGAAGAAACCGAGCCCGCGCCTCCCCGGAGCACCGCCTCAATCTTCATCCAGAGCACGTCGGCATAGCGGAAGACGTGGAAATCGTTCTCGCAGTACTTGTAGGTTCCGGTCTTGTCCAGTTCCCACTTGTTCAGACGCGCACCGTCGAAGTTGTGGGCGTTGGTGAGGCTCGACACGCCGACATGAAGCACGGTCGGCGTACCCTTAGGATTATCAGCGTCAACCACGTCCTCGTCCAGATAGAGTTCGGTGGCAGAGCCCTTCTTGTTGACCTGCCCGACGAACCAGCCCCAGTTCTTCGTGTTGGAAGTGCCCTGAAGCTCTGTGCCCGGGCCGCGGAGGTCAGAGTTGTAGTAGCCCTTCATCTTCGAG
The DNA here is from genome assembly GCA_002439805.1 of Bacteroidales bacterium UBA6408. GTDB lineage: Bacteria > Bacteroidota > Bacteroidia > Bacteroidales > UBA932 > Cryptobacteroides. Next base: position 19,588 of record DJPQ01000081.1, on the reverse strand, counting down.
TTGTCGAAAAGGTCGCTCTCGCTCACGGCGGGGGCGGTCTTCGACTTGAAGAGGTCGAGGAAGGACGGGCGGGCGCAGAAGCCGTTCCATGTGTCGAGCACGGTGCCGTAGTAGTACTGGATGCCGTAGTGATGTGTGTTGTACGGAATGCGCAGCTTGTTCTTGACCTTGCTGTAGTCATGCTCGTCGTCGGTGAGTCCGTTCTCGACAATAGAGAATATCGCCTCTTTGCTGTCCTCGTTGAAAAGGGCGAAATTGTGGAAATAGTCCTTCTCAATTGAATATGAACCCGAATTTATGACGGCGTCGCAGCAGCGCACGCAGTTGTCGTAGAACGAGCCGCTGAACTGCTCGGGCTTCTCCACATTCTTGAACACATTGTCCATCGTGCATCCGAAGCCCTCGGCGTTGAGGTAAAGACGGGCGAGAAGGGCATACGCGAAGCCCTGGGTCGTGCGCCCGTAGTTAGCCGCACGGTTGGCGTCATTCACGACGGCCATGTTCGGGGCGTTCCTCTCAAGCGTGGCGACAAGATGCGACCACACGTCCTGAGGGTCCTGAAGCGGGCCGGTGGCCTCCTCGAACTTCTCTGTATAAGGAATGCGGCCGAAGCAGTCGAAGAGCTGGTAGAAATAGTAGCTGCGCATGACCTCGACCTCGCCGAGATACTGGGCATAGACCGCCTCGCTCATGGAGGACTTGTAGTTGTTCAGAGTGCTGATAATCTGGTTGCAGAGCACGGCCCCGTTGACGGTTATGTTCCAGACCTCCTTGATGGCGTCACCCCTGTGGTCCCACGCATGAGTGTTCTGCCTGAGCCAGTAGCCGCCGTCGTTCCAGTCGTTTCCGCCGTTTCTCGGAACGCAGAGTCCCTCGTCGGCAGTGGTCGTGACAAGTCCCCAGTAGCCCCAGTGGTCATGGGTGTATTTCACATTGGCATAAATCTGTCCGACGAGCATCACGACGTTTTCCTCGTTGGTCATCATGTCCTCCACGGTAGGATTGCCGTAGTTCACCTCATCGAGCATATTGCAGGACGAGAGGGCGAGGAGTGCCGCTGCAAGTGAATATATAATCTTTTTCATCTTCCGTTACTATTTGAATGATATGTTAACTCCGAGGAGCACCGTGGCCACGGTCGGATAGAAATCGCAGTAGTCGATGCCGGAACTCCACACGCTCGTGGTGTTCACCTCCGGATCCTGTCCGCTGTAGGCGGTGAGCGTCGCGAGGTTCTGCCCGGTGACATAGACGCGCAGGTTGTCAATGAGGCTCGTTTCCCTGAACTTGAAGCTGTAGCCTATCGTGAGGTTGTCAATCTTGAGGTAGGAACCGTTCTCAAGGTAGTAGTCGGAGAACTGCTCCTTGTTGGCATAGACGACCCCGTCCTTTGCCTTCACGTCCTTCATGAAGATGTTGTCGGCGGCCATCGCCCTCGGGCCGTAAGCCCAGCGGGTGAGGTTGAGTATCTTGTTGCCGACCACGCCGCGAAGAAACAGGGTGAAGTCGAAGTTCTTGTATCTCACGGAGTTGTTCCACCCGAAGGTGAACCACGGCTGGGCATTCCCGATTACCTGACGGTAGCCCTCGGCGGCTCCGGCCCCATCGACGACTCCGCCTGCCGGAGTTGAATAGTACCATGTCCCGTCCTTGATTCCGAGGAACTTGTAGCCGTAGAACGCGCCCACGGACTGACCCTCGACGAGAATCTGCGTGTTGGTGTTCATGATTCCGTTCTCGCCGACACTGCCGGAGGTAGTCTCCTTATAGTTGAAGCCCTTCGACGGGTCGGAAAGCCTGGTGATGACATTGTGGTTCCACGAAACCGTAGGCGTGGTGGTCCATGTCCAGTCCTTTGTCTTTACAGGAACGCCGCTTATCGCGAGCTCGACGCCGTAGCTGTCCATCTGTCCGGCATTGGCGAGGAGGGTGTGGTACTGATACGGAGGAGTAGGCACCTCATAGTCCCAGAGAAGGTCGCGGGTCTGACGGAAATAGGCGTCGAGGCTTCCGTAGAGACGGTTGTCGAGGAAGGCGAAGTCAAGGCCGAGGTTGTACTCGTATTTCTTCTCCCAGCGCAGGTCAGCGTTCACGTTCTGCGCGATGCCGTAGGTATAGACATACTTGCCGTTGTACCAGAATGTTCCGTTGTTGGAGAGCATGGCCACCGAGCGGAGGTCTGAGCCGAGGTTGTTGCCGGTGACGCCGAATCCGAGACGGAGCTTCAGGTCGTTGACTCCCTTCACGCCCTGCATGAAGTCCTCTCCGGTGATGCGCCAGCCGAGGCTCACGGCCGGGAACCATCCCCACTTGTTGTTCGCGCCGAAGCGTGAGGAACCCTCGCGGCGGATTGAAACTGAGGCGAGATACTTGTCGGAGTAGTTGTAGTTCGCCCTTGCGAAGAAGGCGGCGAGAGTGTTGGAGTTGCGGGACGAGTTCGCCTTGAGGTAGGTCTTGGTCGCGTCGCCGTTGCCGATCTGATAGTACTTCATGGCCTCTGTCGGGAAGCCCTTGTTCTCCACCGACATCTCGTCATAGAGGAAATTCTGATAGGAGAATCCGGCCACTGCCGCGATGTTGTGCCGTCCGAAGCTGTGGGCATAGTCCGCAGTCACCTCGAAGAGCTTGTTGAAGTTCCTGTCCGTGCCCCTTCCAGCCTTTCCGGAAGCATCCACGTCTGTGGTTATCTGCTTGTTGGACCAATAGTTCGCGTTGTCGCCCTCCTCGAAGGCACCGAAAGCGTTAATCTTGAGCCCCTCGACAGGAAGGATGTTAAGAGTGGCCTTGAGGGAGCCTCGGAAATAGTTTCCGGTCTGGTAGGACTCCTTCTGGTTCATGTTCTCGACAGGATTGCTCACGCCGGTGCCCTGCGGCTTGTAGTAGCCAGAGACCGTGGTCGGGTCATAAATCGGGATGGTCGGGTTGAGAATCGCCGCCTGCTTGAAGTCGCCGCAGAAGTAGTCGTTGCGGTAGTGCATATAGGAGAAGTCGTAGTTGAGGTCGAGCCATCCCCTGAGAGCCTTCTGCGAAGCGGCAATCTTGGCGATGATTTCATTCCTCTCGTTGTTGCGGGCGATTCCCTGGGCATCCTTGTAGTTCACGGAAGCACGGTAGCTGAACTTGCTCGACGATCCGGTGACCGCAAGGTTATGATTATGCGTGAACGCCGCCTTTCTAGTGATTTCAGCCATCCAGTCTGTCTGATACGGGTTGCCGTTCTCGTCGGTGAGGACGGTCGGTGTAATCTTGCCGCCTGAAATCTCCGAAAGGTTCACAAACTCCTCAGGAGTGGCCATTCCGGTCTTGCCATTGCGCATTGAGACAGAAGCATATCCGGAATACTCGACCTTTGTCTGCGGAACATCAGTAAAGTTGTCGCCGCGTTTTGTCGTGATGATAATCACTCCGTTCGTACCTCGGGTTCCATAGATTGCGGCGGCCGAGCCGTCCTTCAGCACATCCATTGACGCTATCTCATCATTCGAGATGTTGTCAATGTTGCTTACAGGAACACCGTCAACAATGAACAGAGGACTTGTTCCGGCACCCTTGTCGAGAGTGGAGAAGCCACGAATCTGGATGCTGTAACCGGTTGAAGTCGGGTCTGAGGTGGTCTTGATGATGTTGAGCCCGGCGACCTTGCCCTGGAGAAGTCCGATAGGGCTGGTCTTCACGCCGGCGTTGAAGTCCTCGGCCTTGACTGAAGCCACGGAACCGGTGACCTCCTTCTTCTTCTGTGAGCCGTAGCCGATTGCGACGGCCTCGTCGAGGAAGACGCTGTCCTCCTTCAGGACGACCTTCGCCGGCACCTCTGAAGCCTTGAAGGTCACGGTGGTGTAGCCCATGCAGCTGAATTCGACGACGGTCTCCGCAGATGCGACGGTGAGCGCGTAGTCTCCGTCAACTCCGGTGGAAACGCCGTTGGAAGTGCCCTGCTCGATGACAGTGGCGCCTATGACAGGACCGGTCGCGTCGGTCACGACGCCCTTCACCTCAAAGCCCGTCTGAGCCGAGAGCGAGAGCGCGGACACGAGGCCTGCCAAAACCATGATTATACGTTTCATTGTATCTGTTTTTATGATTAGTTCCTATCTGACTCCCCACCGTCGCGCCTGTCCCTGATGAACGCCACGCTGACGGCCGCGCAGAGCATCAGCGCTCCGGCGAGGGCGAGCATGGCGACGGCATTGCCGCCGAAGACGTACTTGACTATGACCCCGCCGAGAAGTCCCATGCAAATCTGCGGGATGACAATCGTGAAGTTGAAGATTCCCATATATGCCCCGGCGCTGTTCGCGTCAATGGCGCGGGAGAGGATTGAATAAGGCATCGCGAGTATGCCGGCCCACGCGATTCCGATGCCGACCATAGGGAGCATCAGGAGATACTGGTTATGGAGCAGCGAAAGTCCGAGGAAGCCGAGCGCTCCGCAGGCGAGTGTGGCCGCATAGACGGTCTTGTTGCCGTAGCGGCTGGCTATCCGCGTCATGAAAAGGGCTATGATGCAGGCAGGGACGGGATAGACGGCGTTGAGGACGCCGACCCATGTGGCCGTGGCGCCTTCGGCGAGAACCGCCCCGGAATTGTCCGTGACGACTCCGGTGATGGCCGGCTTGAGGTAGTTCCACATGAGGAACAGCGCCGCCCATGAGAAGAACTGCGTCACGCCGAGCTGGAGCATCACCTTCGGAGTGCCCTTGAGAAGCTGTATGAAACCGGGCTTCGGCGCGGCGGCCTTGGCGTCCGCCTGAATGTTCGCCGGGATGCCCGCCCGGTCGTTGGAAGTCCCGTTATAGAGAGCGAACTCCTTGGGAGGATATTCCTTGACCTTAAAGGATGTTACAAGGACGGAGGCCAGCAGTATTGCCCCCCCCAAGTAGTATGAGTACGCAATGTGGTCGGAGACATGACCTTCCCTGGCCGTGTCGCTGACCCCGCACCATGTCATGACAAGAGGGAGAAGCGCCCCTACGACGGCTCCGAGGTTAATCAGAAGTGTCTGGACCACAAAGCCTTCTGTCTTCTGACTGTCATCGAGCATATCCGTGACGAGCGCCCTGAAAGGCTGCATCGTGACGTTGAACGAGAGATCCATGAAGAGGAAGATGAGCGCACCCATCGCAAGCGGGGCGAAGGCAAGAAGCTTCGGGCAGTTCGGCATGAGCACGAGGGCGAGCGCCGAGATTATCGCACCCGCGAGGATGAACGGGATACGCCTGCCAAGCCTCGTCCATGTCTTGTCGGAAAACATTCCGACTATCGGCTGCACGATGAGACCGGCAATCGGTGCGGCGAGCCAGAAATAGCTGAGCGAGCCGAGGTCCGCGCCGAAGGACTGGAGTATGGTCGAGGTGTTGGAGTTCTGAAGCGAATATCCTATCTGGACACCCATGAAGCCGAAGCTGAGGTTCCAGATTTGCCAAAAGGACAATTTTGGTTTGGACGATTTCATTCCGTGGTCAGTTTATGTATTACAATCGTTAAGCGATTGGGCGTTTCCGCCGTTCAAATGTTATTAACTGACGCGAATATATGAATTTTATAAATATATTATGGTATATCCCATGACGAACGGGCGATATATGCGGACGAACGGCAAGTTTTCGGAGACGAATGAAACGATATTCACGGATTTTTCCTAACTTGCAGGCATTAAGGCAATCGCGGAAACATTTACCAAGCATTCGCGGAAACGCCTGCTGACCACAATGAAACTGTCATCTCGAACGGAGTGAGAGATCTTTAAACAAAAATGAAGAAAGACACTAAGATAAACGGACTGATTGTCACGGTATTTGCACTTGCGCACGCCGCAGTGGCCTGTATGCTCGGAATTTTCGGAGTCAGCGACGAGCTCATGCTGACCCTGCTCACCATGGCGATGACCGTGGTGCTGTGCCTGCGCCGCAGCCTCAACATCGAAATCACTGCCGCCTGCGTGATTGTCGTGAACGTCGCGGGGTTTCTCATCGGAACAGAAGGAGGCGTGCTGCTGGGAAAGGCGCTTCATGACCCGGTGGCGGTGAGCTCGCTCGTCACTTTCCTCACGACGATGATACTCGGATGGGGCACGGCTGCGCTCACGAAGGCCTTTCCGCACGGAGATGCCGAAAGACACGGAATTCCCGGCACTCAGACACGCATACTCGTGTTCGCCTTCGCGTTCATATTTCTCCTCCGTCTTCTGATTTTCGTGTTTTCGTCGTCCGGCAGGAACCCGTGGAGCACGCTCGAAATCCTGTCCATGATTCTGTCAAACTCTGCGGTAATCATCACGCTCATCTGCGTCAACATCATATTCATACGCTTCCGCAGGCGGATAATCGACGGAGTGGGGAAGAAATGCTTCTGGTTCATATTCGTTCTATTTCTCCTCATCACGTCGCAGATGGTCGCGTACATCGTCTGCCTCTCGCCGGACTGCGTGATTCAGCCGGACACATCGACGGACTTCATCCAGCTCTGCGTGCTGTGCCTCGTCACGGACATCTCGGCCTACTGCATAATCTATCTCGCGAACCATTCCATCGAGGTTCAGCAGGCAATGCGGACGGAAAAGGAAAAGCGGCACTACGCGCAGTTCCGCTACGAGAAGCTCAAGCAGCAGGTGAATCCGCATTTCCTGTTCAATTCCCTCAACGTGCTCGACTCCCTTGTGCTTGACGGGCAGACTGAGGAGGCAAGCGAGTTCATCCACAAATTAGCCGGGCTGTATCGCTATATGATTCGCAACGAGGAGGAGAGGCTCGTGCCGCTGAGCAGCGAGCTGGAGTTCGTCGATGCCTTCATCGACCTGATGAGGACGCGGTTTCCAAGGGGATTTGAGGTGACGGAAGAGGTCAGCGGGGATGACATGAAGAAGACGGTGCCGCCGTGCGCGGTGCAGATGCTCGTGGAAAATGCGTTCAAGCACAATGCGGTGTCGGAGGCTCGGCCGCTGAAAATCGTGCTGCGTTCGGTTTCGGGAGGACTCGAAGTGCGCAACGAGCTGATTCCACGGGCGTCGAAGTCCCCGTCGACAGGGGTGGGACTGAAATACATACGGCAGCAGTACAGCGACCTCGACGGCGGGGAGGTCTTTGTCGAGAAGACGGAGACGGAATACATAGTGAGGCTGCCGCTGATATAAGGTTCAGGCAGATGCCGTTCCGGAGGGCGTGGCATCGGGGCATGAGTGTTTGACTTGAAAAGAATTACGATAATATGAATGTACTGATAGTTGAGGACGAGGTGATGGCGCGGAAGGCGCTGGCGAGGACACTTGAGAGCAGGTATCCGCAGATGAGAGTCGTCGGATGCACGGGCTCCGTGGCGGAGACGGTGCAGTGGCTGAACGAGCATTCGGCGAACGGGGCCGGGATGCACGGCGGATGGGTGCAGGACAACGGGGCGGACGTGATTTTCATGGACGTTGAGCTTTCCGACGGCAACTGCTTCGAGATTTTCAGACAGGTGCAGATTACGGCGAAGGTCATCATGACCACGGCCTACGACAGCTATGCCATCAAGGCCTTCGAGGCCGGCTCGCTCGACTATCTCCTCAAGCCGGTCAGTCCCGCCGACCTTGACCGTGCCGTGAGCAGGGTCCTCAGGAGCGGAGGCGTTCAGGCCGACTTCGGTTCGGTGCTGAAGGCGGTAGATGAGGGGAGGCACAGGGAGCGGTTCATCGTGAGGATCAACGACCGCATCGTCCCCGTGAAGGTGGAGGACATCGCCTACTTCTGCTCGGAGGAGAAGAGCAATTTCCTCTACACCTTCGACGGGAAGAAATATGTTATGGACTCGTCGCTGGACATCATCGCGGACGAGCTGCCGGAAAAGGGATTCTTCCGCATATCGCGCAGCTGCATCGTCTCGGTGAAGGCGATTCAGAGCATCGTAAAGCAGGCCAGCGGGCGGCTCCTCATAATTTCAGAACCGCCCGCCGGCTTCGAGATGACCGTGTCACGGGCACGGGTTGATGACTTCATGACCTGGCTATCCCAATGACGGGGCGATTACAATATCATATCATTCAATATCTCCTGCCGATTTCCTGACAGCCAGACCGATTGCCTTGCCGAGGAGAGGCGGCACGGCATTCCCTATCTGAACCAACTGTTTGTTCTTTGGCCCCTCAAAAATGAAATCGTCAGGAAATGACTGAAGCCGGGCCATTTCTCTTGCAGTCAAAACACGGGGTAACTTAGGGTGAACATTCACGCCTCCATGATTCTCCTTAATAGTGCAGGAAGGCTCATTCCAAGGACATTTCTTCCACGCATCGGAATATCCCTTATACAAACTATGCCCCTCGGGACAAGCCAGCATTCTCGCTGCCATCTCAGGTTTATGCTTTGTCGGGACATGATTGAATGCCTTATCCTCCGGATGAGACATCAGGTCAGCTATGGCCTCCCCCGTAGTCTTATACCTATCGGGGGTAAGCAATGGCTTGGGATGAAAATTCTCCCTGCCCAAACGGTTGCCTATGAATATGACTCGTTCCCTTTTCTGCGGAACTTCATAATCGGCGGCGCACAGTGTCGTGACATTCATTTCATAGCCTATAGCCCGAAAGTCAGAAATAATTTTCTGTTCTACCTGTCCTCCCAACATTGAACGAAGGCCTTTCACATTTTCGCAAATAACAAAGTCCGGCTTCAATTGCCCTACAATTTCCAACAACTCCTTGTACAATGAATTTCTGGGATCGTCCACAATCCTGTTGCCAGCCATGCTGAAACCTTGGCACGGAAAACCGCCTGCAACAATATTGAGATGTCTTCCCTTGAGTTTATCCGCAACGACGGAATAAAACCTCCGCTTTACTTCAGGAGATGTAATGTCACCATTGATAAATGGATGAGCAAAATTCCTTTCATAGGTCATCCCGGCCTCCTTGAACCAATCCAAGCCGCAGATACCTTCCAGCCCCGACAGTTCAAGCCCCTTTGACAACCCGCCTGCACCGCAAAAGCAGTCAACAAATGTCATCTCGGATTTTGACGGATTTCTCCAACAATTCTCAATGTCAAACCAATTGACATCATCCGTCTTAGGAGAATTACATACTTTATAGTCATCGACAACATTTCCCCAAAGGTCATAATTCAATGGCTTGGCCGCATTGGACTGATTATTTATGAAATCAGCCAATGCTCCCTGTGGTATCCGGTACATTGAGCCAATCTTTGTAGCCCCGAGCTGTCCCCCGGCAATGTACCGTCTGACTGATTTCTGAGAGATGCCCAATTTCTCCGCAACCTCACATATAGAATAGAATTCTTTTTTTTCCATATCGCATTATTCGTTTGTCCCCATTTGTCCAATTGCCATGCAAATATAGTCATTATCATCCTATTCTTTATTATTGTAGCAAAAGATTTCCGATATTATCGTTTTTGTATTACTGTAAGAAACTCGTTCGGATGTAAGTCTATGCTTTCGCCTGAACGCTGACGATATCCTTAACCTGCCATTGTTCAGATTGTTGCCGCCGACACTCCAATTTCTATGGTCTTGTGAGAACCCGCCGGCATCGGCCACAAGTTCAATTTCCTCCAAACAATATGCGTCAACTCCTGTCACTTCTATGCAACGCTGATATTGCCCATCTGAAATCTCGACTTCAGATATCTTATATTTCGCCTTGATAACGATATATGATTTCTCGACATCCGGTTCTGATTCGCAATAGTCATTATACAGCTGCTTAATGGCCGCAACCGCATCATTTGAACCACCTTCTTTCTCGGCTTTAACATTTACCAAGAATCTGACAGCATCATTCTCAAACCAGCAATCATAGCTATCCTTTGTTGTGGCACCGCTACGCCTCTTTACCTTAAAGGGTTCACAATCTGAAGCACGGCAGCCACCGACCAAATGAGAAACGATATACTCTTCAATCACATACCCGATTACAGTCGAAGTCGCGATACAGTTATCCGCATCCTCCAACAGATTGTAGTCCTGCAGACTTAACAGAAGTTTATAATTGCTCTTTTTAAACAATTCATCGACTCTTTTCGCCAATGCATCCCTGCTCCTGATAATTGATTGATAATAATCTTCCATATGTTTACTCCAATATTTTCATCTATCTGCCCGAATTGCTTATTAAAGTGGCTACATTGGTGTTGAAGGCCTGCTGATTGAGGAGGCTTTCAAGGGTGAGGTGCATACGGTAGCGCCAGTAGTGGCGGCTGACGGCGGGGATGTTGATGCGCTCGGCGTCAGGATCCGGAAGGCGGAGTGTGCCGTCGATTGAGAGCCAGTCCTGAAGCGGAAGGATGGTGAGCATCGCCGGAGAGTCGAGATGCTCGCCGACAATGCGGCGGCAGAGCCACGGCTCGCAGAAATATGGCGGTTCGCCGCCGAAGTGCAGATGATAGAACCGGGCGGAGACCTCCCTGTCCTCCTCCCACCATGCCCGGATAGGGTTCATGTCATGGGTGGAGGTGGTGCAGACGCAGAGGTACGGGTAGTGCTTAGGGTCGCCGAACTCCACGCTCGTGCTCTTCGGCATTCTCTGGATTTCAAGCGAGAGAATCTTCAGCTCCGACATCACGGAGGCCACGCAGTCCGGGATCATCCCGAGGTCCTCGCCGCAGGCAAGCATATCGGTGGCATGAAGCAGGGACGGGAGCTTGCGCATGGCGGACTCGCGCCAGAAATCGTTGTGGCGACGGTAGAAGAAGTCGTCGTGCAGGCGGTTGAACGTCCGCTGTAGATGCGGGTCGAGTCTGCGGTAGGAGGCGGTGTTCTGCGCCCCGATTCTCGGATGCCAGTAGCCCTTCATCACAGGGTCCTCGACGAAGAGGACATCTGTAGGGTCATCGGCCGGAGCCGTCACGAACGCCCCTGAAGCCACGTCAAAGCCGTCAAAGGCAAGTTCCTCGGCAGGATACGGAAGCGCCGGGTAGAAATGTCCGAGCAGGCCGCTGCTGTATTTGAGAGGAATCTCCCAGATGCGGAAGAATCCGAGTATGTGGTCAATCCTGAAGGCGTCGAAATATTCCGACATCTTCCTGAGCCTCGCCTTCCACCACGCGAAGCCGTCCTTCGCCATCTCGTCCCAGTTGTAGGTCGGGAAGCCCCAGTTCTGCCCGTCGGCCGCAAATGCGTCAGGCGGTGCCCCGGCGGACTCGTCCATATTGAACAGCTGTGGGTACTGCCATGCGTCGGCGCTGGTGCGGGAAATGCCTATCGGAAGGTCGCCCTTGAGCACGACACCCTTCGAGTGGGCATATTCGCGGACCTCGGTGAGCTGTCTGTCGAGGTGGAACTGGACGAAGCAGTGGAAATCCACTTCGGTGCGGTGTTCGCTGCAGTATTTTTCTATCTTTGATACGGAATATTTCGCATAGCCTTTCCATCTGCTGAAATCGGCAGTCCCGAAGCAGTCGCGCAGGGCGCAGAAAGCGGCGTATGGCTCAAGCCAGTCGCGGTTTGCGGCAATGAATGCCTTGTAGGCAGCCGTCTTGGAAAGCTTCGTGAAAGTCTTTGAGTACGCCTCGCGGAGAAGGCGGGTCTTCTCGTTGTTCACCCTCTCGTAATCCACCTGCGTCAGGACGTTAAGTTCGGCCTGCAATGCCCTGTATTCCGGAGTCTCCTTGACCCCGGCGGCCTTGAGGCTTATGAACTGCGGATGCAGGGCGAAAGTGGAGTTGGCGTTGTAGGGATATGAGTCCTGCCATGTCCCGGTCATCGTGGTGTCGTTAATCGGAAGGAGCTGGAGTATGCACTGGCCGGTCTCCGCCGCCCAATCCACCATTTTCTTCAGGTCGAGGAACTCGCCCACTCCGAAGTCGTCCTCGCTGCGGAGCGAAAAGACCGGAATCGCCGTGCCTGCCCCGCGCCAGCGGCGCAGTCCGAAACGGTGGCTAAGGTCGGCAAGTATGGTGAACTTGTCCTCGGCCGCCGTGCAGATGCGGTTCCCGCCGCTTTCCCATTCCTTTATCGCGAGCGTCCTGCGGTCGGCGATGACAAACTTGTATTCAAAGTCCTCTTCAGTGCTGACGGCAAGCTTCCACTGAGGGAAGTTACTGTCGTCCAGCGGGATGAGCCTCTTCCAGTCGTCCATGTCCTCGCCGTTGCCGGCGATGCAGAGAACCTCGTCGCGGCTGACTACCGGGACATTGACGGTGATTAGAGTGGTCTTTGCCGGTTTTGAAACCGCAGAGGCTTTACCGCGCAAAGATTCCTCGGCTTCGATTATGTTCTCCCTTGAAAATATGCCCTTGGTGAAGGCCGACGAATAGAACGGAGCGTCCTCGGGCGCGTCCTGCCAGCGGTCACGGATGACGATTGAGGTCGAGGCCGCCGCCCCTGCAAGATTCAGGGAGTGATGCCTCCATTCGTGCCGCTGCGTGCCGTCGCGACGGACAAGCTTGAAGCCGTAGTGACTGAGAGCCTCGGAGGAAACCCTTGCAACCTTGGCGGACCATTTTCCCATACCGTCGCTGACCATCGGAATTTCCCTGCCGCCGAGGCACAGCACGATGGAGTCTCCCCACACCGTGTTGTATTCAATTGAAATCAAGATATTCATATCTTATTATGTGTTATTATATGTGTTATCAATCATTTGCGCACCCGCCTCATGTAGTCCAGGCATCATGTCCGATGCGCCCTACGAACGGCGTTTCATCTTGTTCCAGTTCAGAACCGGCAGCAAAGTTGCCAAAAAAGCGGCAACAATCCAAAAAATTGACACGGCGGTGAAGTCGCTTCCGTTCTCCTGAATGAGATAGCCGCTCGCGATGTCCTGAACGGCGGCGGCAATATAGCTCGAAACGCCGACTACTCCGAGTGCCGCTCCGGTGGCCTTGCGCGGCACGATGTCTATGGCCATAAGCCCGGCCACGATGCAGTAGAGCTCGCCCATCGCGAAGTTGAAGACCGCGACATAGACCGTGTTCAGCACGAACCCGCCCCCCGTGAAGAGGAAAAGCGACAGCATCACGATTCCGAGAAGTCCCGAAAGCAGAGCCGGACGCAGTCTGTCCCCCTTGAACAGCCTGTCCGAAATCCATCCTGCTGAAACTGTCCCGACCAGTCCGCCGACCAGAGCCGCGACGGCGATGATGCTCGAAGCCTTCTCCAGCGAAAACAGCTTGGCCTTCTGGAGGAACAGCACGCCCCAGCCCGTGATGGCATATTTCGTTATGTATATGAATGCTGACGACGCGGCGATAATCCATATCCCCGGATGTCTCAGCACCCTTTTCTGGAGGCTCAGCGTCCTCATCGAATCCTCGGGTTTCATCTCTTCGCCCGAGAGTTCTTGAACGGAAGGAAGCCCGCAGCTCTCCGGCGTGTCCCTGACTGTCAGGAAGATGAGCAGCGATCCGGCAAAGCCGATGAGCGCCGCGAGGAGGAAACCCCATTCCCAGCCCCATGCGGAGACGACGGCCGCGATGAGCACGAATGATATAAATTCGCCGATGTACGGACTCGTGCAGAATATGCTGTAGAAAGTTCCCCTCCGGGACTGGGGAAACCAGCGGGAAAGGCTTATGACTCCGGGGGCGGGTCCCATGGACTGGAACCAGCCGTTAAGTCCCCAGAAAATGACGGCGGAGAAGAAAAGCGTCGCGTGAGACACCCCGAACGATGTCACGCCGATTCCGAGCAGGGCGATGACGAGGTTCACCACCGACGAGAGCAGCAGCCCCATTCCCATGAAGCGGCGGATGTTGCAGTAGTCGGCGATGAAGCCGTTGATGAACTTGCCGAAGGCGTAAATCAGCAGCAGTCCGGAGCCGATAAGTCCGAGTTCCCCCGCCGTCAGCACTCCCCCGTCAATCAGCGGCTGCTTCACCACGCTGAGGCTCATGCGGCAGACATAGTAGAGACTGTAGCCGATTGTCACGCCGAGGAATGTGCTGCGGCGCACCTTTTTGTAGGTCGGTTCAATCTCCCCTTCCGGCGCCTGTGAGGCCGCCGGCCGGCTTATTCTGAAAAAGCTATAGATACTCATCGCTCTCTGTCTTTACAAATTTCAGGATTCTACAAGATTTCATGAAACCTCATTCCGCACTGCCGCAGCCCCATTGACAGTAAGGACGTTTCGTCAGTGAAGAGTTATAGTAGCGCCTGTCTCCCGTCACTTCCCGTCCGAGCCAACCCGGACGCTCGAACTCCTCGTCCTCGCTGCCGAGTTCGACTTCGGCCACGACAAGCCCCTCATTGTCACCGAAGAACTCATCCACCTCGAAGACATGACTCCCCGCATTCACGAGCCATCTGGCCTTGTCTATGATGCCAGGCTCGCACAGCGGCATGAGCTGAAGCGCCTCATCGACAGATATTTCCTTCTCCCACTCAAGCCGTGACATACCCGACGCGGAACCGCCGCCCTTTATCGTCAGATAGCCCCTGTCACCGCGAATCCTCACCCGGACAGTCCTGCCCGGAGAACGGCTGATGTACCCCTGAATAATGTGTGTGGAGTCATACGCCTCCGCCTTGTATTCATCGCCGACGACGAGAAACTTTCTCTCTATTTCCTGATGTATCCCCGTATCTTCCTGTGCCATATTAGTCTATATATCAAGGTATTATACCATCAAAACATTACTCTTTATCACTATCTTCCAAGCCCGCGGCCATTTCCGATGAAACCCGTGAAAGCACAGTGCGACGGTAGTCGAAGGTCAGGGCTACGGAGCGGACGACAAGGTGCGCGAAATAGGCCGCCAGAAGAAGATGCACGGCCATGGCCCCGTCCGGACGGAACACTGCGGCAAGTATGAAGTAGGAGGCGAGAAAAGACGCCGTGGAAAGCAGCATGACATTGCGTATGGGACGGGCCGCCGTCGCGCCGATGTATATCCCGTCCCATGTGAAGGCGACGCAGCCGAACGCCGGCATCACCATGAGCCAGAACATATAGGGTGCGCAGCCGTCGATGACTTCACGGTCGTTGGTCATGACTTCGAGCATCCACTCTCCGCCGAAGTAGTAGAACACCATAAACAGCAGACACACGAGACCGGACCAGATGAATGTGTAGCGGACAGTGAGCCGCAGTCCGGCACGATGCCCCGCTCCGATGTACTTTCCGCTCATCGCCTCCCCGGCATAGGCGAAGCCGTCGGTGAAATAGGAGAACAGGAGCAGGACCTGAAGCATTATCGAGCTGACGGCCAGGGTCATGTCCCCGAAATGCGCGGCGATGACTGAGAAGCTGACATAGATGCCGATGAAGCTGAGCGAGCGGACGACGAGGTCGGCGTTCATCGTGAAGTAGCGGCGGGTCTCCCCTCCCCTGAACGCGGCCTTCACGTCCTTCCGGCCGTAGCCGGAGAACACCCTGCGGCGGAATTTGCCTAGCACGATTGCCACTGCGGTGACAAGTCCGCAGTACTGCGCGGCGACGGTTCCCCACGCGATGCCGCTGAAGCCCACGCCCTCAAACGTGAAGGAGCCGAGGGTGAATCCCAGCGAAAGGTATATGCTGACGGCGATGTTCACGCCGTTCACCACAAGGTCGGTAATCATCGGGCTCACCCCATCCTGCATCCCGATGAACCAGCCCTTGAACGCCATGAGACTGAGGGTCGCGGGAGCGGCGATGATTCTGATGTAGAAATATCTGGTGGCGAGTTCACGAACCTCTGGGGTGCAGTCAATGCAAAGGAACGCGAACTGGACAAAGACCCATTGCAGAATCCAGAACAGGACCGCGACGCCGAAGGAGATGCCGATTCCTCGGGTGAGTATGTTGGCACACTCCCGCGTGTCGCCCCTGCCGTAGGCCTGCGCCGTCATGCCGCCGGTCCCGACCCTGAGGAACGAGAAGTTCCAGTATAGCAGGTCGAAGAGCATCGAGCCGATGGAAGCGCCGCCGATGAACGTGGCCGCAGAAAGCCCTCCGGCAGGCTGATGCCCGGCAACGGCGATATCGACCATTCCGACAATCGGCACGGTGATGTTCGCCAATATGCTCGGCAAGGCGAGCGTGAATATTTCCTTGTTTATGCCCCTTGCTGATATTCCGTTCATATTTTTCAACATCTTAACCAATTATCTCACAGGCATTTCAGGATATTTAGCATTCATTTCCGGTACTTCGTGTATTCCTCCAGCATCCCGAGGTAGGAGGCATACCGCTCCGGGCTTATCGTCCCCTCATCGACGGCGGACTTCACAGCGCAGCCCGGCTCATGCGTATGGGTGCACGGGGTGAAGCGGCAGTCCTCCGAAGCCTTCAGCATTTCCGGGAAATATAGGGATATTTCCTCGGGAGCGAGATCGACGAGTCCGAATCCCCGTATGCCGGGAGTGTCGATTATCCCGCCCTTGCCCCCGCAGAGAGGGTACATCTCATAGAATGTCGTGGTGTGCCGCCCCTGAAGGTGAGCCTCGGAGATGAGTCCCGTCTTGGGATTGAGCGACGGGTCCATCGCCTTGATAAGCGAAGACTTGCCCACGCCGGAAACTCCCGAGAAGAGGGATATGCCGGGAGTCCCGTCCCCGGACTTTTCGAGGCACAGCGCACGGAGCTCATCAACTCCGGCTCCGGTCTTCGCGGAGACTTCGAGTATGCGGTAGCCGGCGCTTTCATATATCCGGCGGAAATTCGCGCGCGCTTCCGCAAACTCGTCGCGGAACTCCTCGACGATGTCGCTCTTGTTCAGCACGATGACCGGCTTCACGCCATAGACCTCGCAGGTGACGAGCAGCCGGTCGATGAACGGGAGCTTGACCTCCGGGAAGGCGAGGGTGACGACGATGAACGCGCGGTCTACATTGGCGGCGATGATATGCGCCTGCCGGCTGAGGTTCACGGACTTGCGGATGATGTAGTTGCGGCGCGGAAGTATGGCCGTGATCGCGGCCGGAGCCGTCTCGGTGGCAGGGACGCCCCCGTCGGAGAGGCAGTCGCCGTCAGCATGGAACTCGACCCTGTCGCCCACCGCCACGGGATTGGTCGCGGAACTTCCCTTCAGCCGCACCTTTCCGCGCAGCACCGCAGGGAACAGCCTCCACGAGGGAAGCTGCGCCAAAAGATAATGGCTGCCCGTATGTTTGACGACCGTCGCTGTTCCTTCCATAATTTCCCGCCCGGCACTCTTTTTTCGCCGAAAGCGGTGCAAAGATACAAAATCTTTAGAATCAGAACAGCGTTGTCTGACGCGGAACAATATGTGATTTCAGAAAATCTCTATATTTATCAAGATCATATCCTTCAAACTCGGATAAAGGTATTTTATCCAATGCCTTCAGCAAATCAATTCTCATCAGCAAATCCTTGTTTATCACCCTTTTGGCATCAAGAAAAATCAGAGAATCCAAGAAAGTTCTGACAATCTCGGAATTAAGAACCCGTCGTGTAATCTCCGCATATTCCAGAGAATCAAAGCCCAATAAATAGCAGGTGTCATCGACCATTACCGGTTTATTCTCTATCTTGCCGACAACCGCGAAGTTCGGGCATTTGTACAGGCCGGAAACAACTACTTTATATGGCATGAAAGAATAATCCCCAATCCCGAAAATGCTGAAACGAGGCTTACCTCTATAAATCCGGCTACTGCGTCCGTCCATATAGTCAGAATGCCCCGACAAATATCTGAAAGCCTTGGGATACCCCTGCTCTATGTAATCCGTTGAAGAGGACATAGAATGTTGAGTCACTATCACATATTTACGGACAGAAGATATTCCATAACCTTTAATATCAGAACTTTTCAGCAAAGGATAGAGCATATCATCCTCGATATCAACCATTTCACCGAATCCATTACGATATATTCCATTCTCACGGGTTAATTCCATAACCTTAGCACAATCGTGCTTCAGACCGGACCACCAAATCATCGAAGACACTCCATCCACATCACTACATTTCTGATATTCAGCAATATTTGAGACAAAGCAATCATTCAGCCAACCGTATTCAGTAATTTTTTCTCCCGAATAAAAATCATATACGGAACAATGCCGAGAACAATCAGTACCAGCGGAAAGTGACAGCAGTGACGCAGCGACAGAAACGCCAAACTCCTTTGCAGCATCAATATTGTATTGATATATGTCGGCTACCGGCGTCGGGGAGTCTTTCTGACTATAGATGATATTCTTAACGACAGAATTCTTCAGCAATAAGGCAAGAGAAGCATTTTCACCAAGCATCAAATCCATCATTTCACGACAAATATACTCGGCAACATCAAAATTACTCTTTCCGGTAATGGCATCCATTCCTTTCAACTTCCGGAAGTTATGCTTATGCGGGACATTACCGCTTCTCATGCCGCCGAGTTGACTGTTTGTCACCCACGGAGGGTTTCCCAACACCAAGACAGTCCTGCCAGCCAGCAAATGCTTTATTTCACGAAAGTCAAACTCGAATATGTCTTCGTTGTACAAATGAATCCCTACACCATCTGCAATTTCATTATGAAGAAGCCGATTCCGAAGCTCATCAAGGTAGGGTTTGTGTATGTCAATACCATAAATATCCTCAACAGAGTCAAATACCTGTAACGCGGCCATGATGAAATTCCCCACGCCACAAGTCGGCTCAATTATAACTTGAGGGTTAATGTTTCTGGACTCAAGCAACCTGCAGACAGACAACGCAAGGGACATATTCGTCTGCCAATCCCCGAATTCCTCGCGAACGGAATGAATGTCGCGGTTCAACTCGATATAACCGCTATTCACCACCATATTTCACAATAGACGTGATTCCTTCAACATCTTCATTCAAAGACACGATTCTGCCATACTGCAACCGCCATTGCAAAGCATTGGAAATAGTAAGATAACCGACCTTCGGCGGGTTCTTCAATATTTCTTCAGCCATATTTGCTAATGTAACTTCATCTGCGGGAATTTTGTGGTCGGATAAAAAGGCAAAAATGTCATCCGCATTACCATTATTCTCAATGATTCCAAGCAAGCCTGTCGTCGTCTGATAATCAGCCGTTCGCGCAGCTTCAACGAATGTACATGACAAATGCTCCAATTTACCGGCTCTTCGTATTTCGTCATCATCTTTCCGATAGACAAAAACAATCAGATTATACCCAAGCCCATATATTTTTTGCCTGCTGTCGCGATAAGGACAACTCGACTGCGGCTGACGAATTGACGTGACTTTAATATCCGTATTGACTGACGGCAAATCCAAACCGGCTGCGGAATTGCCGATTTGCAGTTCATATCGTTCTGAAAGATATGACTTGAAAAGATGTTCCACAAAAGTCCCGACAGCCTTACCATCTGTTACACCAAACAATTCAGGCCTGAATACGCCGCTTTCTTCCGAGCAAAACCCCTTCGCACAGTCAATCAAGGCCGGTATTGTCAATTTCTTTTTCATCATCTGCATATTCTTTTGCGGAATAGTCGCAAAAACATACAAAGATACAAAATCTTTATATACCTTTGCCGCCCGAAAATTTACTAAAAAGGAGATTGCCGCGTTACGCTTCGACGTCAAAATCCTCACAACCGTCAGGTCGCTGCGGTTTTGCCCTCTTCGCAAGCCTTGCACTCACTCTTTTTCTTGAAATTTTCGCCAAGTTTTTTCAAAAGAATTTTATTATGAACAACGACAAGGCGCATGAGCGCCGTGCGGAGAACAGCG
>DJPQ01000036.1:79318-79605 GCA_002439805.1 Bacteroidales bacterium UBA6408 | reverse complement strand
TTCGTGACCCCGGAACTGACATACGACGGCGTTCCGGCCAAGAGCCTCAACAGGGTTTCCGATCCGGCGGCGAGGGAAACTGACATTGTCCGCAAGGTTGGTGCGATGGAGTTCAGCAAAGGTCTGGAACACAGAAATATAGCCCTTTGGCAAAGTCACGGCTACTACTATGAGCAGTCGCTCGACCGCTGGGAATGGCAGAGAGCCTGCCTTTTTCAGACCGTCGAGGACATGTTCACCCAGAGCTTCGTCCTCCCCTTTCTCGTCCCTATGCTCGAAAATGCCGG
>DJPQ01000036.1:78544-79288 GCA_002439805.1 Bacteroidales bacterium UBA6408 | reverse complement strand
GCGTATGTGATGCTGCCGAGGGAGAGGGATCTCAACAGGGAGGAATATATCATTGACAACGACCTCACCGAAACCTCACGGACAAGAGGGGATTTCCGGGCAGAAGGCGACTGGAAAATCACCGGGCCGGGATTCGCCGACAAGGAGGAGGTGATTCATGACGGAGACAACCCGTTCTTTGCCGGAACCTTCCTTTCCGCAGAATGCGGAAAAAAGTCGAAGAAAGGCACAGCGCCGAAAGCTCTCTGGCGGCCGGATATTGTCCGGGAGGGAGACTATGCCGTCTATGTCGCCTACCGCAGCCTGCCGGAGAGCACTGAATCCGCGCACTATACGGTAATGCACCTCGGAGGCTCGTCGGAATTTCTTGTGAACCAGAGAATTGGAGGCGGAACATGGATTTATCTCGGCACATTCCCTTTCGGAAAGGGCAAGGACGGATGCGTGATTCTCGACGGCGGAGCGTCAGGGGGCAAGGGCGTTGTCTGCGCCGATGCGGTCAGGTTCGGCGGAGGAATGGGCAATGTCGCGAGAGGAGTTTCCGCTGACGGCGGGACAGCTGCGGAAAGTGCACAGGTGACCGCCGGGGAGAATGCACAGCCGGACGGGGAGGTTTCCGGGATGCCGCGCTTTGCCGAGGCCGCGAGATACAGTCTCCAGTGGTACGGTGCGCCGGAGAGGGTCTGGAGTCAGAACGAGGGCAAGAGCGACTACAGGGACGACTATATGTGCCGGGGGACATGG
>DJPQ01000036.1:75691-78498 GCA_002439805.1 Bacteroidales bacterium UBA6408 | reverse complement strand
CCGACTGGCTCAGCGGAGGCGCACTGATGAACCGGAAGGCTGACGGGCTCGGGATTCCGATTGACCTGTGCTTCGCGTTCCACACCGATGCCGGAACCGCCGCTCGCGACACCACCATTGGCACGCTCGCGATTTATACCTCAGTTTCGGAGGGCAAGACCGAACTTCCGTCCGGAGAAAGGCGCATCACGAGCCGAGAGTATGCTGACATCGTTCAGTCTCAGATAGTTGCCGACATACGCGCGACCTACGACCAGGACTGGACAAGGCGCGGGACAAAGGACCGCTCCTATCTCGAATCCCGAACTCCGGCAGCGCCTTCGATGATTCTCGAACTGCTCTCGCACCAGAACTTCAACGACATGAAGTTCGGTCTCGACCCGGCTTTCAGGTTCCTGGTCTCCCGTTCGGCCTACAAGGGTATGCTGAAATATCTCAGCAACCGCTACGGCTGTCCCTACGCCGTCCAGCCTCTCCCCGTGCGCTCCTTCGCGACTGAGCTCGGGGATGTCGGAGACAACGGATATTCCGTCACCATCAGCTGGTGTCCACGGGAGGACAGACTCGAACCTACAGCGAAACCGAAGGGATATATCCTCAGCACAAGAATCGACGACGGCGTGTTTGACGACGGCATGGTCATGAAAAACACAAAGGCTGCGGCTGACGGACGAATTTCATATTCATTGAAACTTGAGAAGGGTCATGTTTACAGCTTCCGCGTCACTGCCTTCAACGACGGAGGCAAGTCGTTCCCATCGGAAACGTTGAGCGTCGGGCTGCCGAAGGGCAATAATGCGGGAAATGTGCTGATTGTAAACAACTTCACTCGTGTGGCGGCTCCCTCCTGGATTGACACTCCGGAATATGCCGGGTTTGACAGCAGGAACGGAGGCGGAGTGGATTACGGACGGCGAATCAACTATGTGGGCGAGATGTACCAGTTCAGGCGCGACCTTCAGTGGAGGGACGACGACGCGCCGGGATTCGGAGCGTCATGGACGGACATGGCGGCTTCGCTGCCCGCCGGCAACAGCTTCGACTACCCTGCCGTCCACGGACGCGAGTTCATGAAGCTCGGACACGGCTTTGTGTCAATGAGTTCGGAGGCGTTCGAGGCCTTGGGGGCGAACGACCCCGGCACGGACGGCATTGGAACGGGCAACGGCGACGGAACAACGGCAATAACCGCCGGGAGTCGCATTCAGGTTCTCGACCTCATCTGCGGCAAGCAGGGAACGACGCCCCGGGGGACAGGCAAGGCGGAGCCGATGTTCGGGGTGTTCCCGGAAGGCCTGCAGCAACGGCTGCGCGAATTCACGGAAGGAGGAGGCTGCCTGATTGTCTCCGGAGCGAACATAGGCACCGACCTCGGAGAAGGCATCTATCAGGACTGCGTCGGCACGGGAGCGGAATTTGCGGCACAGGTTCTCGGATTCAGACCGATGAACGGTCACGGGAGCCGCTGCGGAGAATACAGATGGACATCCGACGGACGGAGGGGCGCAACGGGAAAGTTCTACAACACTCCTAATACCAGGAGCTACAGCGTTGAGACTCCGGACGGGATTGTCCCGGCAAACACGGCCGGAAAGACATTCCTCCGCTATAGTGACACCGGAATTTCCGCAGGAGTTGCCTACGACGGCGGCTGTTACAGGACTGTCTGCGTCGGATTCCCGATTGAGACTGTGGCTGACGAGAATGAAATGAAGAATATACTCGAATACTGTCTGGAATTTTTCAGCAGATAGCATTCACGAAAAACACGATTTTTCAGCCAGCCCATCAGACTAAATTGCCATGACCGAAAGAGAAAGAGAGATTATAGAACTGATTCACAAGGAGGTGAAGCCGGCGCTCGGATGTACGGAGCCGATTGCCGTGGCTCTCGCGACCGCAAAGGCAGCAGAGATTCTCATATCGCGCCTCAGCCTTTCAGAACGCCCGACCGGGGAGATGGAAATCGCCGTCGAGGTCAGCGGAAACATTCTGAAGAACGGGATGGGAGTCGGTATCCCCGGAACTGGTATGGTCGGGCTGCACATCGCGGCCGCCCTCGGAGCCGTCTGCGGGAAGTCGGAATATGGGCTCGAAGTGCTGAACGAGCTGTGCCCTGCGGCCGTCGGGGAGGCGAAGAAGATGGCCTCGGAAGGGCGCGTCGCCGTGAAGATGGCTCCGGAGAACGGGCACAAGCTCTATGTTAAGGCGACCGTCAGCGTCGAGATCGGCGGAGAACGGCATTGCGGGACAACGGTCATAGAAGACTCGCACGACAGGATTGTGGAAACGGGGTATGACTCGCAGGTTTTCGACGGAGTTTCCGGTTCTTCGGAAAAGTCCGGCGGCAACGAGGAGAAGACGACTCCGGAATATCATCTTTCGGTCGCGGAAATATATGATTTCGCGCAAAACGTCGCGTTCGACGACATCCGGTTCATTCTCGAATCCAGAGACATGAACCTGTGTCTCTCCGAAGAAGGGCTCAAAGGCAACTATGGGCTAAGGGTCGGAAAGACCATTGCCGACCCGCGCTTCACCCCGGTCTTCGGAAAGGATTTCCTGAGCTACGCGATGTCGCTCACCGCCGCCGCATCCGACGCGAGGATGGCTGGCTGCACGCTCCCTGCCATGAGCAACTCGGGCAGCGGCAACCAGGGCATCACTGTCACGATGCCGGTCATCGCCTTCGCCCTCCACTACGGCGTGTCCGATGAGCAGCTCGCCCGGGCTCTCGTCCTGAGCCACCTCGTCGCCATCCACATCAAGGGCTACCTCGGCAGGCTCTCCGCCCTCTGCGGCTGCGT
>DJPQ01000036.1:74789-75569 GCA_002439805.1 Bacteroidales bacterium UBA6408 | reverse complement strand
GCATGGTCTGCGACGGGGCGAAGGTAGGCTGCGCCATGAAGGTCGCCTCCGGAGTCTCAAGCTCCATCCAGTCCGCAGTCCTCGCCCTCGACGACATCTGCATATCCTCCAACGACGGCATCATCGAGGACGACATCGAGAAGACCATCCGCAACCTCGGCCGCATCGGCTCCGCAGGAATGCAGAGCACCGACACCATGATTCTCGACATCATGTCCTGCAAATAAATTAGTAGCGTTCAAGGGTTCTGAGCACCCGTGCGGGATTGCCGACGGCGACAGTATAGGGCGGGATGTCCTTTGTCACGACGGCCCCGGCTCCAATTACGCTTCCCTTGCCGATTGTCACTCCCGGAAGAAGTATCGCCCCGCCGCCAATCCACACCTCATCCCCGATTCGGACTGGCTTTGAGTATGTGTTGCACCAGAAGGCCGGGGTCGGGTTGCTGCTGTAGTTGCGGACAGACGGATCCGTGGAGTGCGTGGCGGTATAAATCTTCACGTCCGACGCAATCAGGACGCGGTTGCCGACATCGATGCGGTTGTTATCGACATGCACTTTTCAAGTTCCGTCTTCATATACAGTCAAATTTATCAATTTTGTGTAAATTTACGCAATTTTGTAATTTTACGGGCTGAAGCAAGAAAAAAGGAATATGAAATACCCTATCGGCATACAGAGTTTCGACCAAATCATAAACGAGGGCTATCTCTATATAGATAAGACTCAACTGATTTACGATTTGGTTCACAACGGCAAGATTTACTTTCTGAGCCGTCC
>DJPQ01000036.1:74049-74717 GCA_002439805.1 Bacteroidales bacterium UBA6408 | reverse complement strand
TTGTTCAAGGGACTTGCCATCGATAGGCTGGAGACTGAGTGGAAAGAATATCCCGTGTTCCGAATCGACTTTAACGGGAAAAATTTCACAGAAGGCGGAGAACTGCAGAAGACTTTGATCGGATTTGTCGAGGCACAGGAGGCAATTTATGGCAAAGACCCGTTTCACGACACTCTCGGCGACAGATTCTGTCATGTGCTGAAAGCAGCCCATGAGAAAACCGGGCAACGTGCCGTAGTTCTTATAGACGAATATGACAAGCCTCTGCTGGATGTCTTAGATACAGGCTTGGAAACTGTCATAGACGGCCAGACAAGAAAACTTGAAGATTGGAATCGCGAGGTTCTTAAGGGATTCTATTCGGTCTTTAAGGCATCTGACGAGCATCTCCAGTTCGTGCTGCTCACGGGCGTGACAAAATTCTCGCAGGTCAGCGTGTTCAGCGGTTTCAATCAGCCGGATGACATCAGCCTTTCGGCCAGATATGACACCTTGCTCGGCATCACTGAAGAAGAACTGCACTCTGTTTTCAGAGAACAGATCAAGAAAATGGCGGCGGAATACGAACTGACCGAAGACGAGATGAAAGCAAAACTGAAACGTCAGTTTGACGGCTACCACTTCAGCCGAAGGCTTATAGGAGTCTATAATCCTTTCAGCGTGCTTCG
>DJPQ01000036.1:73545-73877 GCA_002439805.1 Bacteroidales bacterium UBA6408 | reverse complement strand
ATTTATCAGAGCGGCTATCTCACAATAAAAAGCTACAAGCGGCTTACCAACTCCTATCTTCTGGATTTTCCGAACGACGAGGTGCGCCGAGGATTCATAACCATGCTGACATCAAGTTACCTCAAGCCAAAGGAAAATCCCGGGTCATGGATTCTGCAGGTGATAGACGCGATGGATATCGGAAACACAGAGCAGCTTGGACAGCTCTTCAAGTCTTTCTTTGCAAGCATTCCTTACTCTCAGCGCAGGAAGGACGATGAACGGGAAAAGGAGCGCTATTTCCAATATACTTTCTATCTCATTCTCCGTATGATCAGTTCTTACACCGTCTT
>DJPQ01000036.1:73286-73461 GCA_002439805.1 Bacteroidales bacterium UBA6408 | reverse complement strand
GAATTCAAGCTCGACGGCACTGCTGAATCCGCAGTTAAGCAAATTCTTGACAAGGGCTATGCCCGTGAATATGAAACAAGCCACAAGCAAGTTCATCTGATAGGATGCGATTTCTCGTCAAAGACAGGCACTATCGACGGGTGGGAAGTCAAGTGACATCCGGATCCGGGCGAGG
>DJPQ01000036.1:72710-73263 GCA_002439805.1 Bacteroidales bacterium UBA6408 | reverse complement strand
GGAAAAGGCTTATACTAAATCAGCAACGCAATAGAATGAAGAAAAATATGTGGCTGATATTTGCGATACTTTCGGCGGTGTTTGCCGCCGCTACTGCCATATTGGCTAAAATCGGCCTTGAGGAAGTGGATTCAAGCCTTGCCACGGCAATACGCACCGTCGTGGTAGTCGTCATGGCGTGGATTGTAGTCTTCGTTTCTCATGGAATCGGGCATCCGCCGGAGAGCCTTTCCGCCATGCTCAGCGGCATATCACCGCGCAGCTGGCTGTTTCTGATACTCTCGGGCATCGCCACCGGAGCGTCGTGGCTCTGCTATTTCTACGCCATAAAGACAGGCGACGTCAGCAAGGTCGTGCCCATAGACAAATGCAGCCTCGTGCTGACGATTGTCTTCGCGGTCGTCTTCCTCGGCGAGTCGCTTACATGGAAAACCGTGGCAGGATGCGTTCTGCTGCTGGCCGGAAGTCTCGTAATGATTATTTAGAAGCGAGGTGCTGATGGCCGACTGACTCCAGCTCCAGCAGCATTCTCTTGGCCGCAAGTCCGCCGCCA
>DJPQ01000036.1:54345-72651 GCA_002439805.1 Bacteroidales bacterium UBA6408 | reverse complement strand
CCCGGACGGATTTCGGCATACCGATACGCCGAGCCATCTCTCCGTATGAAATCGTCTGCCCATAAGGAATGTTCAGCAGTTCGTTCCACACCTTTCTCTGAAAATCCGTCCCGACGAACAGCAAAGGAATATCAAACTCCCTGCGCTTTCCGGCAAAGAACTCGTCAAGCTGCCGCTCCGTCTCTTCGATTACTTCAGATGAGACTTCCTCAAATTCCGCCCGCAGCACACGCTTCAGCCGCCTGTCCACATGACCGCGATGCTTCTCCACCTGCCAGTCGCACAGGCAGAGCTTGTCCTCAAATGAACCAAGCAGCAAAGTGCCGCATGGCGCTTCATATAGTTTTGCCTTGATTATATTCTTGTTGTGCATATTATTGCCACACTAAGTTTCTGATAAGAAATTGATTACCGGGCACTGCCTTTCCAATCAGCCAGAATGTCGTCAAAGTTCTCAATCGCCCAGCCGATGAGCGAGCCAAGGTGCGGATGTAGCGGGCGTCAGCCATCACGTCATTCGAATGAGTGCAGGGGCTCACTCCCCTACCGAGATATTCTCAATCCTGATTTGAAAAGTCCCGGACGGCGCGTTGACTTCCGCGACCTCTCCCGCTTTCTTCCCCATCAGAGCCATGCCTATCGGTGACTTGCAGGAAATCTTCCCTTCCTGAAGATTCATCTCATGAGGACTCACGACGGTGTATGTCATCACGGCGTTGGTCTTCAGATTCGTGAACTCAACCTTGCTGAGCAGCGAGACGCTGTCCTTGGGCAGGGCCTTAGTGTCGATTACCCTCGAATACTGAAGGATTCTCTGAAGGAAGCGTATTCTGCTTATAGCCTTTCCCTGCGCCCTTCGCGCCGCCCGATACCCGGCATTCTCGCTCAGGTCTCCCTGAGCCCGGGCCTCGGACAAATCTTCCCTAATGCGGGGATATTCCTCATTTATCAGAAAATCAAGTTCCGCCGCAATCTGGTCATATCGTTCCTTGGACAAGTATTCCATAATGGTATCCTTTATCAAAAATCCCCGCAAACTTTCGTCTGCAGGGACTCCCAAATCGTGACCCGCACAGGATTCAAACCTGTAACCTTTTGATCCGTAGTCAAATGCTCTATTCAGTTGAGCTAGCGGGCCTCGTTATGCTATTCTTCGTTCTTTACAAGAGCGAGCTTCTTTTCCTTGATGCGTGCCTTCTTACCGGAAAGTGCGCGGAGGTAGAAGATGCGTGCGCGGCGAACCTTGCCGACCTTGTTAACCTCGATTGAATCAATGAACGGCGAGTTGAACGGGAAGATTCTCTCGACACCGATTCCGTTGGAAATCTTGCGGATGGTGAAGGTCTTTGTCGCAGGCGAGGCGCCCTTAATCTGGATGATTACGCCTCTGAACTTCTGAAGCCGCTCCTTGTCGCCCTCCTTGATGCGGTAGGTGACGGTCACCGTGTCACCTGCCTTGAACTTCGGGTATGATGCAACCCGCTCGTTGGCGAAGGCATCATTAACAATCTTAATAAAATCCATTTCAATAACATTTAGTGGCAACATTAAGGAATTACCCAAGACCCTAAGAGGTTGCTTTTGTTTTTGGGACTGCAAAGGTACGAATAAAATCTAAAACAGCAAATCTTTTTCAACTTTTTCAAACAAAAAAAGAGACCGGCATAAAACCGGTCTCTGAATCACTATTTATCAAGCATCATCAAACTGCTTGGAGTGAAGGGATGAAGAAAAGGAATGGATGCAAGGCGGGTGGTGAAGTCAAATACCGCAGCAACCTGATGGTTGTGAGGATTTTGACAAGACATCCAACGCCGCAGACAACCTTTTATTCGCCCTGAACAACTTCGAACTTGACAACGCCCTTGATGTCCTTGTAGCACTTCACGGTCGCCTCGTAGAATCCGAGTTCCTTCACAGCGTCGTTGATGGTGATGTCCTTCTTATCGACATTGATGCCGAGAGCCGCGAGAGCGTCGGCAATCTGAGCCGTTGTCACGGAGCCGTAAATCTTGCCGGACTCGCTCACCTTTGCAGAAACCTTAACCACAACCTCGGCAAGCTTGGCTGCGAGAGCCTCCGCGTCGGCGCGGAACTTGGCCTCCTTGTGAGCCCTCTGACGGAGGTTCTCAGCGTGAACCTTCTTCGCGGACGCGGTAGCGAGAGTCGCGTATCCCTGAGGGATAAGGTAGTTGACAGCATATCCTGTCTTTACATTGACGATGTCGTCAGCATGACCGAGATTGGCCACATCCTTCTTCAAGATAATTTCCATATTGCTGTCCTCCTGCTATTTCATAAGGTCCGTAACGTATGGGAGAAGCGCAAGGTGACGAGCGCGCTTCACTGCCTGAGCCACCTTCCTCTGGAACTTGAGAGAAGTTCCGGTGATGCGGCGAGGGAGAATCTTGCCCTGCTCGTTGAGGAACTTCTTGAGGAACTCAGCGTCCTTGTAGTCAACATACTTGATGCCTGCCTTCTTGAAACGGCAGTACTTCTTCTTTCTCACCTCTACTGTAGGAGGGTTGAGATAACGTATTTCATTGTTCTGTGCCATGGTCTATTCCTCCTTTTTAGCTGCCTTGTTTGCCCTTCTCTTCTCCGCGTAGGCAACGGCGTGCTTGTCCATTGCAAACGTGAGGAAACGAATCACGCACTCATCACGGCGATACTGTGTCTCAAGGTTCGCGATCAGTGAAGGCTCTGCCTTGAACTCGATTAGATAATAGAAGCCTGAAGTCCTCTTCTGGATAGGATAAGCCAGCTGACGGAGACCCCAGTCCTCTTCGTACACGATTTCACCACCATTCTCTTTGATGAATCCGGTGTACTTGGCAACCGCTTCCTTCATCTGAACATCAGACAAAACGGGAGTTGCAATGAAAACGGTTTCGTACTGTTTAATCATTTTTGTTTGTAACTAAATGTTAATAAATAAATTGCAGTCCATCGTGAGCCGCCAGTAGGCACGGCTTTCCACAAATGGGCTGCAAATTTACAATTTTATATTTATTTCAGCAAATTTTTCTTCAGCTCAATCTCCTCAAAGCCGAAGTCTCCGAACGAATTTCCCTAAAATAGTAAATGATCGGGGGGGGAGGGGATGCATAAAAGGATGGGATGCAAGGCGGATGGCGAAGATGAAACCACAGCAATCTGGTGGTTGTGAGGATTTCATCAAGACATCCAACGAAGCAGACCGCCTTTTAGGCGCCCCGCTATCTCGTGGCGGCTTCCAGCTTCCTCATAATGGAGAAGATAAAGAGTGCCGACAGCAGACAGAGGACGATGAGCAGGGTCCATACGCCCCAGAGCGGAATGCGGCTCCAGAGAAGCCCAGGGATGGAAACGAGGTAGTTTCCCAGAGCGGTCGCGGCGAACCAGCATCCCATCATCGCGCCCTTGTATTTCGGAGGAGCAACCTTTGAAACGAACGAGATTCCCATCGGAGAGAGGAGAAGTTCGGCAAAGGTGAGGACGAGATAGGTCGATATGAGCCAGTTCGGGGACACGAGGTCGGGGCTGACCGTTCCGCCGAGCTCCTTAGGGGATGCAAGCCCCGCCGAGGCGAAGGTGAGGATTGCGAAGCCGAACGCGGCGACAATCATTCCCATTCCGATTTTCCGAGGAGCGGAAGGTTCCTTGCCCTTGCTTGCAAGAGCGCCGAAGATTGCAAGCGAAACCGGCGTGAGGGCCACCACAAAGAACGGGTTGAACTGCTGGAAGTCGGACGGAAGGATGTTCACCACCGCAGGCATTCCGGAATAAATCGCGTACGCCCCGCCCCAGAGAAGGAGCGTGACGGCGCCGCAGATTCCCTTGCCCTTCTTTGTCTCGGACTGGAAAGCCCCGAAAAGCGTATAGACGGAAACCGCGATGAGGACAAGGCTCCAGATGTTGAAGCCGATTCTTGAGAATCCCTCGACCGTGCTTGCCGTGTAGTCCCTAGCGAAGAGCGTCATGGTCGCGCCGTTCTGGTGGAATGCCATCCAGAAGAAAATCACGACGGCGAAGACAAGGAGAAGCGCTGTAATGCGGCTCTTGGTCTGCTCCGGCGTAAGTTCCGGCTCCGAAACATTCGCGGCCTTCGCCTGCTTAGCGTTGACGTCGGCATGCCTGAACCAGGAACGGCAGCTGAAGTAGATTAGCACAGAAATCACAAGCGATATGCAGGCGACCCCGAAGCCGTAGCTGTAGGCTGAGGAAAGCTTGTCGATGTAGAACCGGCTGAATGTGGCTGCGTCCATTCCGGCCGCTCCGGCCATGCCGGAGGCAATGTCCTGAAGCTTTCCCACATTCTCAAGATTTCCGTCAAGCACCTGATGCGCGAGAGCCGGAACATTCGCGTTATAGACGAGCCCCGACTTGCCGAGGAAGAAGTTGGTAACGGCCTTCGCCATAGACGGGGCGAACATTGCGCCGATGTTGATTGCCATATAGAAAAGGCTGAACGCTGAGTCACGCTTCGCGGAATATTTCGGGTCATCGTAGAGATTGCCGACCATCACCTGAAGGTTTCCCTTGAAGAGTCCGGTTCCCATGGCGATGAGAGCGAGGGCGCCGAACATCAGAATCTTGCCGGCGAGGGTAGGCCCCGTCGGAATGGCGAGGCAGAGATAGCCGACGAACATCACCGCTATACCTGTCGTGACGCACTTTCCATAGCCGATGCGGTCGGCGAGAATGCCTCCGAAAAGCGGCATGAAATAGACCGCCGCAAGGAATATCGAATAAATCTGGGTGGAAACAGCTG
This sequence comes from Bacteroidales bacterium UBA6408, assembly GCA_002439805.1. GTDB lineage: Bacteria > Bacteroidota > Bacteroidia > Bacteroidales > UBA932 > Cryptobacteroides. The sequence goes on along the minus strand of DJPQ01000036.1, from coordinate 67,898 downwards.
CGCTGAATCCGAACTTCGCCTGAATGAACAGGAGGAAAATGGCCAGCATCGTGTAGTAGCCGAAACGCTCTCCCGTGTTGGCGAGAGAAAGGGCGAAGAGCCCTTTAGGTTGTCCTTTAAACATATTATTATCTTTCTTGGTTTTATTTCTCGGGAATCGCCGCAAGCACAGCCTTGAGGAATTCCCAGGCCTTGGCCACCGACGGGATGTTGGCACGCTCGTCAGGAGAATGCGGGCTGAGGAGGGTCGGGCCGAATGAGACCATGTCCCAGTGCGGGTAGGCGCCGCTGAGAATGCCGCATTCAAGTCCCGCATGAATCGCCATCACGGCCGGCTCCTTGCCGTAAAGCTTGTGATAGACCTTCTTCATCGTGGCAAGGATTGCGGACGAAGGGTTCGGAGCCCAGCCTGAATAGCCGCCGGTGAACTCAGTTGAGATGCCGGCAAGCTTGAACACGGCGTCAAACTTCTCCGCGAGGGCCTCCTTCGCGGAATCGACTGAACTCCTCATGAGGGTCTTGAGCGCGAAATCACCCTTCTCTATCTTCATGACCGCAAGGTTGTTGGAAGTCTCGACAAGGCCCGGGATGTCGCTGCTCATCCTCTCCACGCCGTCAGGACAGGCAAGAATCGCGCGCACGAAGCGGAGCGCGTCCTCCTCCGGGACATAAAGGCACTCGCTGTGGTCGCAGCACGCCCCTGCCTCACATTTGTACGGCTCAAAGACCATCTGCGCGTCAGGGTCGGTCGTAGCATACTCGACCCTGATTGCCGCGAAAACCTCCTCCGCGACCCGCTTTGCCTCAGCCACCTTTGCCGCAGGGACATAGACGGTCGCAAACGCCTCGCGAGGAATCGCGTTACGGAGCGTGCCTCCCTCAAGGTCGAGGAGCTTCACGTCCGCCTTGGTGATGAGAGCATAGAGAACGCGCGCCATAACCTTGTTCGCGTTGGCGCGGTAAAGGACGATGTCCATCCCGGAATGCCCGCCCTTGAAGCCCTTGACGGCCAACGACCAGCACTCCCAGTCCTTCGCCGGCTCTTCCGGAACATATTTCGTAAATGCCGAAGCATCAAGCCCTCCGGCACAGCCGACATAGAGTTCTCCCTCCGTCTCCGAGTCGAGGTTTATGAGAATCTCGCCCTTGAGCACGCCCGGCTTGAGAGCCTGTGCGCCGGTCATACCGGTCTCCTCGTCAAAGGTCACCAGTACTTCGAGAGGCCCGTGCCTGATGTCGTCGGACTCGAGCACGGAAAGCGCCATTGCCACGCCGAGCCCGTTGTCCGCCCCGAGAGTCGTGCCCTTTGCGCGGACCCAGTCCCCGTCGATGTAAGTTTCAATAGGATCTTTCTCAAAGTCATGTACAGTGTCGGCGTTCTTCTGCGGCACCATGTCCATATGCCCCTGAAGAATCACGCCCTTCATGTTCTCACAGCCGGGAGTCGCAGGCTTGCGGATAATCACATTGCCGACAGGGTCTCCGTCGATGATGGTCTCAAATCCATGGCTCACTCCCCAGTCATAGAGGTATTTCGCGATTTTTTCCTCATGCTTCGATGGCCTCGGAATGCGCGTAATCTCATAAAAGTTCTTCCACACAATCTGTGGGTTCAAATCCTTGATTGTCATATTATCATATTTTTAACATCCATACGCATATCTCCGGAAACATACACATCCGGAGTTTTTCCCCGTTCGGGTTCACTTCTTCTCGACGGCCACAAGTTCATCGAATACACGCTCATAGCCGAGCTGAGGGACGACGACGGTGCCCTGAAGAAGAACATTCACCCCGTCACGCAGCTTGAGGGTGCACACTGCGGGCACGAACTCAGCCTTTGTCTCCCACTGAAAGCCCTTCGGAGCCTTCTTTTTCTTAGCCGGAGCGGCCGCTTCGTCCGAAACGGGTTCCGGAAGATTCTGAGGAATCAGCTCGAGCGTGACCATGCGTCCCTCAAGATGTTCCGCCGGAAGCAGCCCGTTCTCCGAAATCCTGAACGCGACATGAAGGTGGCTCTCCTCTCCGGCCTTAGGAAGCACCTGAAACTCGCCCGAAAGCTCGTTTGAAACGGTGTAGCCGAGGAACAGCTTCAACAGTTCCCCCTCCTCCCTCGCGAACTCGTCAAGGGTCAGGCGGAGGCTCTCGCCGGAAAGGGACATATCGGTGTCGCCCGTGAGAATCTGGTAGCGCTTCTGACGAATGTCCAGAATCTGGTCCGCAGCACGTGCGGCCGCCATCTCCACGCTGCGCTGTCCCACGCTGCCCTTAAGCAGCGGGACAGAGGAATAGTCCGGCTTCTTCCCCGCCGGCGTCCCGTAGTTGAAGCTCAGTTCAGCCTCCGAATCTGCAGGTTCTGTGACCACGCTCACCGAAGTCACGGTCGTGGACGCCCAGGACGACGACTCGGCCTCGATTCCGAGGTACTTGAGCGAATACTTTGCATAAGGCCCGGCATTGAACCGCTCCTGAACGGCATTCACCTTAACCTTGAGCGTCACCGGCTCCTGCGCGGAGGCTGCAAGAACCGACGCGCCTGCAAACAGAAAAAGAAAAAGTCGTTTCATATTTTCAAATTTACATAGTCCTTCAAATCTACATAGCCCACAACCTTTGCAGCGGCTTCTCACATTCATGGCCGCACGGCGTCAACGGTCATTTGCAGAGGTTCAGCCGCCTGTCCGAGTAGGAAAAGTCCTTCCACCTCTTGTGAGACCACAGCCAGTTGTCCGGATGGCGGTAAATCTCCGCCTCAAGGCAGTCGTAGTATTTTCTGATTATATCCTTGGGCTCCATTCGGGAGGCATCCATGCAGATGGGAGTGAAAGAAAGCTCGTAATGTCCCCGTTCCACGCGCTCAAAACTCATGTAGAGCACGGCGAATCCGAGCTTATGCGCAATCTCCGCAGGCCCGAGGAACGCCCGCGTCGGCTGATTCATGAAATCTCCGACAGGAACGGAAGACTTGTAGGGGTTCTGGTCGATGTTCAGGAAATAGGTCAGACGCCTGTTCCTGTTGGTCAGCATATAGCGCAGCAGCTGCTTCGATTCCAGCATCGCGCCGGAATCCCTCGTCATGGAAGTTCGGCTTCTCTTGAAAAATTCGTCCCATGTCCTGTTGGAAAGCGCCTTATAGACGCATCGCATATCGGATTCAGGCACGGGAAACTCCGTGGCGTCGGCGCATCTTGAATGAGGGATTCCACCCATAAGTTCCCAGTTACCGCAGTGGGAATAGAGGATGACGACGGACGGGGCGGTGTTCCATGCCAGTTCAAGAACCTTTGAGTTCATGATGGTGAGAAGTCCCGAACGCATCATTTTCCCCGGATTCGCGCCGAAGAACCACACTGCCTCGACCATGATTTCCGCCATGTGACGGTAATATTTCCGCGAGAACCGCTCGATGTCATCGTAATAGCAGGCAGAAGCCGGGAAAGACCGTCCCATGTTTATCGCTATGACCTCCCTCCTGTAGCCTACGACGTCCCGAAGAACCCACGCGATGACGTCGGCCCAGAAATAGTGCACTTTCAGCGGAAATATCGCGAAAAAGCGCACCGCACCTGTCAGGAATGTCAGCTTCAAATTCTTCATATCCTGCAAATATATCAATTTTCTCGTATATATCGCAGTGTCCCGGCTGTAAGCTGTCCATATTTTTAATAATTTTGTGCAATTTTTCAGAAGATATGGACGAAAGAACAAGGAATCGGCTCATCGAGTGGGCGGAAACCTACAATGACAGAAAATACTTCGCCGAGGATCCGATTGCGTTTCCGAGGCGTTTCGCGGAGGACTATGCGTCGGGAAGATGCACACTGGCGGACGTGGAGATTGCCGCGGTGATTGCGGCTCATCTCGCGTGGGGGCGGAGGGCGATGATTGTGCGCGACTGCGGACGGGCGTTCGACGAAATGGGCTGGAGACCATACGATTACGTGATGAACGGGGAATACCGCAACGATGACGCGAGCCTCCACCGTACGGTGAAGTGGAGCGAGTTTGCGGGAATATGCTCACGGCTGCGGAAAGCCTACGAAGAGAAATGCGCCCGGTCGGAAACCTGCGCCGGAGCGGAGATGCCGGAAATATGTGCAAAGGCGGCTTCGCCGAGTCTGGAAGGGCTGAGCGACACCGATTTCCGGGTGATGATATACGGCCAGAAGCCGGACGCGAAGGCTCCGAACAAGAAAATCAGCATGATGCGCCGATGGCTGGTGCGCGACGACGGCAAGGTGGACCTGGGGGTATGGAGGCACACGGACAAGAAGAGCCTGGTCATTCCGCTCGACGTCCATGTCTATGACGAGGCGACGGCGCTCGGACTTACGGCGCGGAAATCCAAGGACATCGTGACGGCACGGGAGATTACCGACAGCTTCAGGGAAATTTTCCCGGACGACCCGTGCCTGGGAGACTTCGCGCTCTTCGGCTACGGAGTGACACACCTCTGAGCGCGAAAGGGGCTTATGCATAATCATTTGAGACATAACGGTCATAGAACGCATCTATAAGGGGAGAAAATTCCATGTCCATGCCAAAACTCTACATCGTGTCGGGCTGCAACGGCTCCGGAAAGACGACGGCCTCCTACAGCCTGCTGCCGGAGATGCTCGAATGTACCCAGTTCGTCAATTCCGACGAGTTCGCGAAGGGGCTGTCCCCTTACGAGCCGGAGAAGGTGCCGCTGCAGGCGAGCCGCTACATGCTCATGAAAATCAAGTACCTGTTCCGCAAGAGGAAGGATTTCGGCATAGAAACCACGCTCGCGACTAGGACGCTGCTGAAGATGGTGCGCAAGGCGCAGGAGGAAGGCTATTTCGTCACCGTCATCTATTTCTGGCTCGAGTCTCCGGAAAAGGCGATGGAAAGAGTGAAGGCGAGGGTCGCGAAGGGCGGGCACAACATCCCGGTGGAAACTATCATACGGAGATACTACACGGGACTTAAATATCTATTCAACGACTACATGAAAATCTGCGACCGGTGGATTCTCGCGGACAATTCGCATCCGCCGTTCAAGGTCGTGGCCGAGGGTTTCAAGGAAACGGGAGAGGTGCTGGTGAGAGACGAGGCCACATTTGAAAGAATCAGGGAGACATACGAGACCGGAAAGATAACGGGGATATATGAAGATGAATGAGAATCAGTATCTTGAACTTTTCAGGACAGACAGGCCGGAACTCGAAAGGCTGATGGCGGAGGCCATGGCTTCCGGAGCCGGCTACGCCGACATCTATTTTGAATGCACGAACTATACGAACCTGCTGCTGAAGGACTCGCAGGTGACATCCGGAGGCTACCACGAAGACTTCGGGGCGGGAATCCGTGTGCTCTGCGGAGAGCGGACGGGCTATTCCTACTGCGAGACGACCGAGCCCAAGGACATGAGGGCAGCGATGAAGGCGGCCATGGCAATCTGCGCCGCCGGCCGTGGGAGCGCCGCCGGAAGTCCCGGGCTCCGTGCAGGCAACCGTTGCTCAGACCCGGTAAATGGCAGCCGGAGGGGTGTTCACGGGCCTGGTGTTCCCGGATTGGAGAATGCCGCAGGGCATGCAGCCGGACAGGAGAACCGTCTCTACGGGATGAGGGAAAGCTGGGAGACGTGCAGCCGGGAGAGGATGGTCGGGACGCTCAAAAGAATCGAGGAAGAGCTGCGCAGGCGCGAGCCGAGGGTGGTCAAGGTCATAGCACAGATTTCCGACAGCGTGAGCCGTGTGATGATGTTCAACTCGCTCGGGGAGCTGACCTGCGAGACGCGCCCCATGGGAAGCATATCCGTCTCGGCGGTATTTTCCGGACATGGGCTTGACGGAAAGCCGATGAACGTCACAAAGTCGGACTCCCGGAGTTTCAGAATGGGGGCGGAGATGCTCTCCGAAACTCTGGTGCGGGAACTTGCCGACGGGGTGCTGCGCAATCTCGACGCGCGTTTCGAGGCTGTGCGCCCCAAAGGCGGGAAAATGCCTGTGGTGATGGGCGCCGGAGCGTCCGGAATCCTTCTCCACGAGGCTATGGGGCACGCCTTCGAGGCCGACTTCAACCGCAAGGGACAGTCCATATTTTCCGACCGCATGGGGCAGAGGGTCTGCGCGAAAGGCATAGGCATCGTGGATGACGGCACGATTCCCGGCAACCGGGGGGCCTGCTTCTACGACGACGAGGGCGTGCGCGGCCAAAAGACCTTCATGGTCGAGGACGGAGTGCTCACGAGCTACCTGCACGACCGCATAAGCGCCTCATGCTACGGAGTCTCCCCCACAGGAAACGGCCGCAGGGAGAATTTCCGCTTCAACCCGATTCCGAGGATGAGGGCTACATATATGGAAAACGGAGACCGCGACGCTCCGGACATCGTGGCCTCCGTAAAAAGGGGAATATATGTCGATGAATTCTCTAACGGTCAGGTCCAGATCGGAGAGGGAGACTTCACCTTCTTTGTGAACAGCGGCTTCCTCATCGAGAACGGCCGTCTGACAGCGCCGGTCAAGGACATCAACGTCATCGGCAACGGTCCGAAGGCGCTCGCCGACATAACCATGGTCGGCAATGACCTTAAAATCAGCAACGGCACATGGACCTGCGGGAAGGACCAGTCGGTGCCTGTTTCGGTCGGCATTCCGACTGTGCTCATCAAGTCTCTGACCGTCGGAGGAGAGTGAGGGGAGCCTAAAAGGCGGCCTGCGGCGTTGGGTGTCTTGATGAAATCCTCACAACCATCAAGGTTGCTGCGGTATTCATCCGCGCCATCCGCCTTGCATCCCATCCTTTTATGCATCCCCTCATTCAAGCAGTTTATTTCAGCAGTTTATTTCAGCGGCAGAGCCATGCGGAAGCCGGTGAAATCGTAGGAGGCGGACTGCCCCATCACGTCACGGGAATAAGTTATTCCTTCGCTCGGGAACGAGAACCACATTCCGCCGCGGACAACCCTCGCATAACCGGCCTCTCCGGTGTCCTCGGCGTTCGAGTAGCTTGAATTGCGCGGGTTGAGCGAACTTCCATACGGATAGTACTCCGAATTATAATAGTCCGAACATATCTCGCCGACATTTCCGCTCATGTCATAGATTCCGAGGTAGTTCGGCAAAAGCTTCGCAACTGGATGGGAGCCGCCGTTAAGGCTTCCGGAACCGGAAATCGCATTCGGATCCGTCCCGTTGCCGACATACGCGCCGAGGCAGCAGCTGCCCTCACTGTCACAGTTCCTGCAGGACCACATATATTTGTTGTAGTCAGCCTCGTAGTGGCAGCCGGCTATGAGCTCATTCGCCCAGTCGGCGTTCCACTCGCTCCCGACGGCGGCATATTCCCACTGTGCTTCGGTCGGGAGATACCAGGCTGCATCCTCTATTACCGGAAATCCGGACTTCTGCTCAGCTACATACGCCGCATAAGCATTGGCTCCGAGTCCCGTCACGCCAATCATCGGATAGTCCGCATAGCTGCCCACGTGAGTCGTCTTTCCGTCGGCATTCAGAATCGGGCCGCTCTTGGGAACCCAGCTCTGCGTAAAGCCGTCACCCTTATCCTCAATCTGGCAGACTCCTTCAGAAATCCACGCGCCAATCTGGTATTCAGCAGGCTGACGGCCGTTGAGGAAATCACAGTACTGCTGATTCGTCACCTCGGTGCGTCCTATCCAGAAAGAATCCACGCGGTAGTCCTTCTCAACAATGGCCTTGTTGGCGGCGTCATCGTCAGAAGTAAAGATTCCGCAGATGTTCAGAGAACCGCCGGGAACGAAGACCATGCCGTCATACACCTTCTGGCGGGTCATAGAGGGCACCTCCGCAGTGTATGCCTTGGCGGCCTCGAACTTGAGCCCGTTGCTCTTCTTGACGCAGTAGGTCACAGGAGTGCCGTCAGCCTTCTCGGCGGCGACATAGAATGTGACCTCGGAACTTGCGAGGTTCACGGGGAGCATCATCGCATAAGCCGTCACCTTCTGACCGGCCTCGACCTTCGAGTTCTTGAATCCGAGCGAAAAGGAGCGCTTCGCCGTGCCCCAGCCCTTTGCGACCGGAGTCGCTGACGTGAGATCGACTACTCCTGTGTCGTAGAACTTGCCCAGAGTGGTGACCATTGTCAGGAACTTGACCGTGGCGGTCTCCGGAAGGGAGAACTCGAATGCCATCTTCACGGCGAGGTGGTGGAAGGAAAGTTCGGCCTTGCCGTCGGAAAGCTTCACAGGTGAGGAAGCCATGTAGGCGAACTTGCCGAGATGAGCCTCCGCTTTCGCTCCGAAACCGTCCTGAGTCTGGCCGTTGAAATAGAGCTTGGCTGCGGTCGGAACGACATCGAACCCGGAGTCATAAGGGTCGGTAGCGTAAGGATAGAGGACATAGATTTCGTCCGCAGCCTCCGCTCCTAGTTTCCCGGTGAATGAGCCGCTTGTCGTGCCGGCACCGGAAGAGAGACTGAATTTAGCGGGGGTCTTCGATGATGCCGTGAACACCCCTATTTCATCTCCGGTGCTCCACTTGGCGGAGTTTCCGGAAATGGATGTCTTTGTGTCTCCCTCCGTTGATGGATTGACTCCGGCTCCGTCCCTCGACGGACAAGACCCGAAGAGCGTGACCATGTTCCCGTCGGATGCCGGAGTCGCCGGTTCTGTCAGTTCCTTGCTGCACGCCGAGAACACCAGCGCGACAGCGGCCATAATCATAATATAGAATATATCTCTTTTCATACTGAAATTTCCTTTATGTCGAATTTCTTTTACCCGATTATCTGTCATTAAGCGTTACAGTTGGCAAGGCTCACCACCTTCCCCCGCCGGTGAACTGTCCGAGGTTTCCGCCGGCGACGATGTCAATCAGAGGCTTTGCCGGCTCATCCGGGTCGGGCTTGTCCGGGTCGGGCTTGTCCGGGTCGGGCTTGTCAGGGTCGGGGTTGTCAGGGTCGGGCTTATCCGGATCGGGGTTATCGGGATCGGGGTTATCGGGGTCGGTCGGGTCTGTGGAGCCGCCGCCGACATTGGTCAGATTTACTTTTCCGGTGTATTTGCCGGAAATTGTGTGCGGAGTCGCCGGATTGTCGTCAACGAAGCTGTAGCCTACGGTGCAGTCGCCGTTGCCGGCGCTGCCGGAGATTGTGACTGTGCCGGAAGTGAACGGGGCCATGCCGGCGAGCTGGGACTGGTCGTCAATCTTTGCCAGAGCGTAATACCATCCTCCGCCGAGGCTTATGTTGCCGGAGTTGTCCTTTGAGAGGTAGCCGGGAATGGCCGTACCCGGAACAAGTTCATCAAGATAGATTTCATCTATGACCTTCTCTATGACCTTGTAGGTCCCGTCGATGTTGCCGCTGTTCCACGCCGTCTTGGCGACATTCAGCGTCAGGGTCATGTAGTCACACGGATTCTGCTCCGTGTCACCGGTAAAGTTCAGAATCAGAGCATCGGACTCCATCCCGTCCATCCCCCAGGAATAGAATGTCCCCTCAACCGACGTGAACGAAGGGGATATGCTCTCCGTCAGGGTGGAATTTCCGCCGATGGTGTCGTCGTAGAATGCCACAGCCCCGTTATAAACGGCCTTCAGGGAGGTCTTGTCGAGGAATGTGAGTTCTATGTCAAACATATAGTTCTCGCCCGACTTCACGATTACAATCTTTCCGCCGACGGCGTCCTTTCGCGTCTGAGCGCCGTTCGCGTCCAGTTCATAGATATATGTCGGGCTGACGTCACCGGCGGCATCGACATTGAAAGTGCCTTTCTGAGTCGGTGTGAGAGCGGCGCTCGGAGTGTAGGTTCCCTCAATTGAAAATGTGTCGAAGGTCGCGGCCGCAACATTCATGTCAATGCGGATGGCTGTCCCGGGTCCCTTTGCCGAGCCGCCCTCGTCCAGAGTCATGTCGGTCATCTCGAAATAGACGTCGTCGAGCTTTCCGTCGGTGCCCCAGTAGTCGCCGGCGTAGTAGCAGTTCACGGTCTTGAGCTTGACGGCATCCTCCGACGGAGCTGCGGCTGAAGCCTGCGTCACCGAGACAACGGCCGGCTTGACCCCTTCCGCCGTCACGGTAATCCTGGCCGTCCGAGGTTCATGTTCCGTATTGGCCTCGACACTCACGATTACAGTTCCGATGCCGCTTCCGATTGCAGGCGATGTCTTCACCCAGTCGGCGTCCGCGGACACTCTCCATGCGAGTCCGGACGACGCGCTGATTTCCAGTTCCTCCGAGCCGCCCGTCATTTCAAAGGCGATGCTTTCCTTCGCGACCGAGAGAGTCTTATCGTCCCCGGCCGGCTTTATCGTCTTGTCGCAGCCCGTCACGACCAAAGCCGCCGCCGCAACAAAAAACGAGATGAGTCTTGTTGCTGTTTTCATGTATCTGAGTTGTTAATGTCAGTTGTTGAATGGCACAATATCTTCCTCGATGTTCTTGACATCCGTGTAGTTCGTGTTACTGTATGTTATCGGATATGTTTCGCCGCTCCAGTCATCCTCGTTCTCTCCAAGTCTTTGTCCAACACCAACGACATCATTGGCATCGAACGGAAGTACCGAGAAAGTAAATTTCTGCGAGACGACACAATTATAATTAACTGTACCATCAGCATTTAATGAAAACTTGTCATCATCTTCCTGTCCTACAATATATTTATCCGCTGAAAGCATTGAAGATGCCGTTGTTTTTTGTGAGGCCCCGACATAGGCATAGAAGCCGTTGGCATTATCACTCAGTTTTACAGTCAAAGTCACCTTGCAGCCGTCTGGAACTTGAGTTCTTCCCACATTTGTCACAGTTATGGATGTAGGCACAGACCTTACCGCTTTTTCATTGGACAGATTCAATGAAAAATCCTTCACTTCAGCCCTCGCGAATGTCTTGGGATTTTCAAACGGGAACACATAGGTTGCTTTGTCCGTTTTTACGGTCACGTCTCCGGCAAACTGTCCCGGAATAATCGACATATAAATTGGAGAACTTAATTCTTTAGAAATGATGCCCGCCAAGGAGTACTGATAGAAAGAATATGAGAACTGAACACCCGCCGTCCGGCTGGTTCCCTCCAACAATGGGAGGCTGCCATCTAAGTTTAGAGAAATAGGCTCAGGCTCTGAAATCTTTGACGATGACGAATGCAGTTCTATTGATTTGACCTTCTCATCGGAATAAATCCCCTTCGAATCATAGACGTAAAAAGCGATGATAGAAGACAGTATGTGCATCTTGGCCTTAATGACATTTGAATCATAACTCGGAGAATATTCCGTGCCAGACACAGAAGATTTTACAGACACAGCATCGCTTATCATCGGGACATTGGTCGTTGTCACAGACCCGGCCTTGCTGCTCAATGTCTGAATTTCCGGAATGCGGAAGGAAAAAGATGATGCGCCGGATGCCTCAGATGAACATGGATAAAGGACACGTGCGGCTTCTGATGCGGAAAAATAAATAGACTTCGAAGAAAATTGGAAACTGGCATCCGACCCGTCAGAGCTTATCGTTGTTGCCGAATCGTCACTTTGGATTATGCCATTATCGGGCAAGAACAGTCCTGCATAAGATTTGTCAGAAGAAGACCACTTAATAAGGTCAGCAGGATTTAAGGTTACTTTTGTTTCAGGCTGATTGACTTGCGGAGCGGAAGCCTCAACGGTCAGTATCGCCCCCCTGAACGGTTTCTGCGACTTTTTCGGTCTTGGTGCAGGCTGCGGTCGCGAGTACGGACAGGCCTGCGATTATGGACAAGTTGGTGATTCTTTTCATTGTGAATCGAGTTTTAAGCAAATTCATAATCAGGATCTCCCTGCTTGAGATCAAATTGTTGTTGCGGTGATGCGGCAAAGCCTGTTTCAAGGCACACCCGTTCCACTAAGCACGACGGGCTTTCATAACAATCGCGTTTCATTGTTCTTAAAATTTAGTTAAACACTTACACTTTTATCACCTCCGGAAGCCCCTCGGCTTCCGATTTGATACAAACACGCCCTATGTCGCAATAGAATATAAGCAACATAAGATTAAAAGTTTTGATTATTAAGCAGACTGTTGACTAATCTTATACTTTCCGATTACAAATATAGGAAATAAACGCAACAATCCAAGAAAAATAGCGATTAAAATTTGTAAGAGCCATGTGGCTATAATCCGGAAGGCATACGAAAAAAAGGCGGCTGAAAAGTCAAAGACTTGACAGCCACCTTCTTGAGGAGATGCTTCACGGCCAGCCGCATCATGTCTGAAACCTCAGACATAAATGGCAAGGGATGACCGGACGATATTTTCAGCGATGCCCTGCGGAATCAACAGCGCTGGCCGAGGACTTCGAAATAGGCCTTGCCGGAGACGACGGTGACGCGATAGACGGTGTTCTCGACCTGATAGTACTCGCGGCCGTTGAAGGTGAAGAGGTCGTAGTCCTCCGGGAGGGAATCCACGAGGGCGCCGGCAGGAGGGATGATGACAACATACTGTCCGTTCACGGTCTGATAGAACACGCCGTCCTGATAGAAATAGTCCGTGCCGGCCGCCGCGTAGCTCTGGACGAGTCCCATCGCGTTGGCGAGCTGCCACGCCTCGTTGGAGCGGGTCGCCATGTACTGCGCCTGGGACGCGAGCGCGGCGTTCTGCTGTTCAAGCAGGGCGTTGTTGCGGGCAATCTGCGCGTTCTGCTCCGCGATGTAGGCATTGTTCGCGTTAATCTTGTCGTAGGTGTTGTTCAGCGTGTTGTAGTAGCTGATTCTCACCGATGTCCACGCGATGTCGGATGCTACGGCCGCCGCGATGGAGGTTCCGAAAGGCGGACGGCATACGATGTAGCATCCGTCAATCAGACGGTAATAGACGTCGTTATAGCAATAGTAGCGGACACCGTGCCAGTCGCGGTACCAGTAGCCGGCCGGAAGGGCGTGGACACGGTAGCCGAAGCAGTGGTCGTGGTGAGGGTCATAGAAGTGGTGAGGCGGACGGCGGTCAAAGTCGATGTAGTCGCGCTCACGCGGATGCTGCGGACGGAAATCGTCGCGAGGCGGCTGCGGTTTCCTGTGGTCGCCCGGACGCGGAGGATTGTTCACGCTGCCATGGTTGCCGCCCGCCGAACCGCCGTTGTTCCGGTCGTTCCCCGAAGGCTCAGGGCGGTACGACGTCGGCCTGTCGTTGCGGACGGTGGTGGCCGGCCTTGTCACCGGGGATTTGTCGGACTGCGGTGCTCCGGAGGAGGACGATTGTCCGTTGCCGCCCGGAAGCGTGGTCACGCGCCTGCCCGTGGAAGTCGTGCGGTCAGATGCCGGGGTCTGACGGGTTGTTGTCGAGGACTGACGGGTTGTCGTCTGACGAGTTGTCGCAGCAGGGGTCTTGCGGGACGGAGTCGCCTCCTGTCCGGACTGAGTCGTGGTTCTGCGGGTCGTGGTCTGGCGCTGAGGTGTCGTGGTTGTCCTGCGGTTGGAAGTCGTCGTCTGACGGGTCGTGGTCTGACGCTGAGGAGTCGTGGTTGTCCTGCGGTCGGATGTTGTCGTCTGACGGGTCGTGGTGGAGGTACGGCGCTGAGAATCGCCGTTACGCACCTGAGCCGCAGGCGCTTTGCCTTCTGACGAGTT
>DJPQ01000036.1:31843-54242 GCA_002439805.1 Bacteroidales bacterium UBA6408 | reverse complement strand
TGCTTCTTGAGGACGATGAGGACGAACTCCTTGACGATGAGGATGACCTCCCTGATGAAGAGGATTCGTTCTTCGACGACGAGGACGAGGTGCTGCTCCGCGCCGATGAGGAAGTCTGCCGCGAGGATGACGACGTCGTGCGGCGGGCCTGAGCATATCCGTCGGTCTGGAATGCCGCCAGCGCTATCAGCATTGCCGCAGCCGCTGCCTTACAATATGATGTTTTCATAGCCACAGATTTTAATTTTTATAAATCCAATATTTTTTTGACATTTCACGGAATTTCGCCGTGTCACTGCGCCAATAATCCGCGATGTCATTGAAATCGTAGCGTTTGCCGAAGGCCTTTCTGACATAATCCGTGCCGCACACCTTGTCGAACGAGCCCACCGAGGTCGCGGTCTCGAACGGACGGTGTGAGGGGTAGAGCTTCGCGAGCGCCTGAAGGACACGGAACTGAACCTCGGTCAGGGACGCCTTTTCATAGTCCGTGAAGAAGTACTGCACTCCCCTGACAATCTTGCCGGACTGGGAGCCGGAGAATGGCTTATAGACTATCGTGCGGAACGCCACCCCGGGGAGGTTATAGCTGTCAAGTTCATTCTTCAGCGCCACAGGATCGATCCACCGGGCGGCGAAGACATGGAACGGAAGGGTGTAGCCCACGCCTATCTGAATGTAGCCGGCAAGGTCTCCGGCGATTCCGGCGGAGGCATAGTACTGCGGCGTGTCACAGGTCGGGATGTTGGGAGATGGCAGAATCCACGGGAGACGGGTCTCGGAGTAGAGCATATCCCTGTGCCAGCCCTCCATCGGGACCACGGTCAGGCGGCAGTGCGCCGGTTTCTGCTTTCCCTGCTGCCCCCGGTTGAGATTTTCCCCGTTCAGCATCATCGCGAGTTCCCCGACGGTGAGCCCATATATATAAGGTATCTTGTACTGACTCACAAAAGAATGGAATCCGTCCCTGACCAGCGGTCCCTCGACCTTCAGGCCTCCGAGCGGATTGGGACGGTCAAGCACGACGACCTCTATCCCGGCCTCCCCGCAGGCCTCCATGACCAGTCCGAGCGTGCTTATGTAGGTGTAGGAGCGGACTCCCACGTCCTGAATGTCATAGACCATGACGTCGATGCCCCGGAGCATCTCAGGGGTCGGCTTGCGTGTCGCCCCATAGAGGGAATGCACGGGCAGACCGGTAGCGGGGTCTGTATCATCAGAGACCTTGTCTCCGGCATACTTGTCGCCCCTTACCCCATGTTCCGGGCCGTAGAGCGCGACCAGTTCCACGCCTTCCGCGCCGAAGAGGATGTCTATCGTGGAGTTAAGCCGGCTGTCAACGCCGCTCGGATTGGTGACGAGCCCCACGCGCTTTCCACGGAGCAGGTCGAAGCCCCTGTCGCGAAGCACCTCGATGCCTGTCCGCACAAGAGGGGCGTGCGTGTTCCCATTATTTTCCGTGTCTTTACAACACAACTCCTGCCCCATAAGGGACAAAGGGGCGAAGAAGGCGAAGACTTCGATGAGCAGCGAATATATTCTATTTCTTTCCATAATCAGGCTCTATTTTCAAAAACATTGTCACAAAGACGGTTACAAGACAGCAAGCGCCTACCATCCAGAAGAATCCGGTGTAGCCGAGGGCTTCCTGCAAATATCCCGCGACCATTCCCGGGAGCATCATGCTCAGGGCCATGAACGCGGTGCAGAGCGAATAGTGCGAGGTCTTGTACTCCCCGCGTGAAAAATATATCATGTAGAGCATATATGCCGTGAATCCGAATCCGTAGCCGAACTGGTCGAGGCAGACGAGGCCTCCGATGACCCACATCGAGGAGGGCTTTGCGACGCTGAGCCAGATGAAGGCGAGACACGGAAGGGCAAGGGAGAGAGCCATGGGCCACAGACAGCGTCTGAGCCCCCATTTCGCCACCGCCATCCCGCCGAGTATGCCGCCGAGGGTGAGCGCGATGACCCCGGCCGTGCCATAGACCGCCCCCACCTGCGCCGTGGTGAGCCCAAGACCGCCGTCAGCGGGGGAAGACAACAGAAACGGATTCATCATCTTGACGAGAAACGCCTCCGGAAGGCGGTAGAGGAGCAGGAATATGACGGCGAGGGCGACTCCGGGCTTTCTGAAAAATGTGGAGAAGGTGCGGCCGAAGCTCCGGAATATGCCTCCGGCGGATGGGCGAGGGCGTGACGGGAAGCCGTCATGTTTATGCATATCGGAGGACGGGGAGCCGGAGGAATGCAATGTCGCGGATGGAGCATCGGATGCGGGACGGTCGGCCTGCGGACGCGGGAGGGCGAAGCCGTGCCAGAGCGTGACGAGCGCAAAGACGACGGCGGTGACAAGTATGGTCCAGAACCATGACTTGGGGATGTCGCCGAGGCGGGTTTCGAGGATGCCGGCAATCACCACAAGAACTCCCTGTCCGAAGACCGAGGCGAGACGGTAGAAGGTGCTGCGGATGCCGACAAAGAGCGACTGCTCCCCCGGGGTCAGTCCGAGCATATAGAATCCGTCGGCTGCGATGTCGTGGGTCGCGCTGGCAAAGGCAATGACCCAGAATATTATAAGGGTGAGGGTGAAAAGCGAAACCGGAGCGGAGCCGTCGGCGCAGCGCCGGGCCTCAAGCGTCCCGGCATCGGAGGGCAGCGAGAGGGCGAGGACGGCGAAACACACGGACATGAGAACCTGCATCGTCATCACCCACCAGCGCTTTGTCCGCAGGATGTCAACGAACGGGCTCCAGAGGGGCTTTATCACCCACGGGAGATAGAGCAGGCTCGTGAACAGGGCCATGGAGCCGTTGCTCACGCCCATTTTCGTGAACATCGTGACCGAGATGCTGTTCACGACGAAATAGGGTATGCCTTCGGCAAAATAGAGCGTTGGCACCCAGAACCACGGGGATATATTCCCGTTCATCATATTCCTTGCCTCCATCATATTTCCCATTTCGCGGATTCAGGATTTCCCATTTTTGAGTTCTCGGGGAAATCACCCCTTCCGTTTAAGACTCCGGGCAAGGACTCAACCACATGAGTTCCGGGATAGTAGTGCAGGAGTATCTCGCTGCAGGAATACCCTTTGTCGGCCATAACCGCCGCTCCAATCTGGCATAGTCCCACACCATGTCCCCAGCCACGGCCGCGAAGCACGACGCGCCCGTCCGGGGTAAACTCGGCCTCGAACGCGGAGCTCTTAAGATGTGACTCGGAGAGCAGCCTCCTGATTTCCAGTTCCTTGCCCACCTCAAAGAATCCATCCGTGCCGACAATCCGGAGCTTGGATATCCTGCCCGAAGGCCCCTTTTCGAGCGGTTCAAGTGCGGTGAGCCGTCCGACGTCGATGCCGCTTTTCTCGCGAACGATGGCAGAGAGACGCTCTGTGTCATAAGTTTCCGTCCATCTGTAGAAGTCCGTGGTCTCCCGGTCATAGTTGTTGAACACGCGGGCAAGAAGGGCGTTGTCGGCAAGGGAGCAGAACGGCACTGCGGCCTGTTCCGTGGAAATCATGCGCCCGGTAGCCGTGCCTACGCCTGACGTTCCGGGGAGCGAGCCTTCCGGAATCAGAGTGCCTTCCGGGAGATGCCCCGGGGTGTCCGGCAGCGGCTGAAGGTAAGGCTTGTCCTCGTCCGCCCAGCAGGTGGAGAAGCGCTCCATGATTCCTCCGCAGCACTTAGAGAAACGCGCGTCGCAAAGTTCTCCGTCAAAGGTGAGAACCTGCCCCCATGTGGAGTCAACGGCTTTCTGGACGGCGGGATTGGTGGCGCGGGTAAGCCCCTGATAGCGCTGGCAGTGGTCGTCGGCGCAGACGTCGAAGTTGAGATGCTCGCTGTGGTCGTACCATTTCTGGTACGACCCGAAATCCATCAACCCCCGCTGACTCCCGTCAGCGGCCCCTGTCAGGGGCATCTCGCACCCCCGGTGCGGTTCCTGACGGAACTGGTTCCGGTACGACCCGAAATCCATTAACCCTCGCTGACTCCCGTCAGCGGCCCCTATTAGGGGCATCTCGCACCCCAGGTGCGGTTCCTGACGGAACTGGTTCCGGTACGACCCGCAGGCGAGCCAGGTGACGACGTCCGCTATGTTTCGGCAGCGGAGGAACTGTTCCCTCTCGTGCGCGTCGCAGACAGGGGTGCGGCGATGCTGGAGCTGGGCCATGACCCACGAGCGGGAAATCACGGCGTGGGCCTTGAGGAATTCCTCCGGGGAGTCCTGGCTCATCTCGGAAGATATGACGCTCAGGAGATAGTCCTCAACCCCGATGACGTTCACGGCGGTGAGGGTCCTGTCCTCGACGATTATCTTCAGCGCCCCGGCAAACTTCTGTGTCTCACGCCTTTCCCAGTGGAAGCCCTTGCCTATCGTCACGTCGTGAAGTTCAAAGGTGGGCTCGGCGAAGAATGTCGATGGAGTCTGTTCCTCGAAGAAGAGCTCGTCGTAGAGAGCCCCGTCATAGTCAATCTTACCCTCGCGCCAGGTAGCCACGCGCGTCCCTCCCCCGTCGGGATACATACGGAACTCGATGCGCGGGGCGGACATGATGCCCACGCTGATGTGCGGCTGAGTCCGCGTGAGACGGCGCACAATCTTGCGCTGGGTTTCCCGGCTTATCGTGACCTCGTCCAGGACCTCGGTAAGCAGTTTCGCGTCAAGCTTCTCGAAGTCCTCCGGAACGGGCGCGATGAAGCACCCGCCCATGTCGGCACAGCCGGGACTCATGGTGAGGTGATCCGGGCCGTCGGAAAAATAGTGGTGTGAGCGGTGCGCGGTGCGGAAGATGACAATCGAGCAGTATTCGCCGCCTTCGTACCAGCTGATGAGGTTGAACAGCGGCTCGCTCTCACCTTCCGGAGTGTCCGCGCAGTCGAGAAGGCGGTAGAACAGCTTGGCCGCAGACTTGGAGGTCGCCGCCCTGAGGACAAAAACGCCGTTCACGAACTTGTTGTAGTGGTAGAGCCGCGCGTCCTGAACGGAAGCGATGTAGGTCAGTTCCGGAACAGGCGAGGAGGGGTCGGACGACTTTGCCGACGACGCCCTGACCTCCGCCAGCATAGAGCGGACATCCGCCTCCAGAGGCATGAGCCCGCACGGAGCCGCCTGAAAATGATGATGATCCGGAGCCGAGGCCCCCGAGTGCGGGCCGTTGTAGAAGAAGGTGCAGGACTGATATTTTCTGGAAAGATCGAGTATGTCGATGTAGCGCTGCCGGATGGACTGCTCGCTGTGGCGCGTCAACGCTATCACCAGATGGTCGGGAAAAATCGGGTACGGGTTGAGCAGGATGTCGTATTTCTTGCCCTTGCGTCCCTCGAAGCGGATGAAAGTCTGTTCCGGGTAGCGGTGACAGAAGAAGCAGGGACGCTTCGCCACGGACGCCTTGTCGAGCTTGGCGGCGGACGAAATCATCCTCGCGGGATTGTGCTGCACAGTCACCTCCAGACCGCCAATCGTAAGTTTCTTGGTCTTCACGCCCTTGAGCGCCCGGAAGTTGGCACAGGCGAGCGGCCAGCACGAGAGCTGGTCATTGACAAACTTCTGTATCTCGTCGTTTTCTTTCATCTTGTCGTCATTTCTTCGTGTCGGGACAGCAGTCATTTCTTCATGTCAGATCCGCAGTCATTTCTTCATGTCAGATCCGCAGTCGATGCCGCCCTCATTTCCGGTATGCCCCTGACCGGCATTGCGCCCGATTCGGGAAAGCAGTTCGGCCGTGCGCAGGCTGTCCTTGTAGAGGTTGTTCGCGTTCTGCCTCTCGATGCTCAGCGCGGCGTCGGAATTTCCGCTCCAGCGGCGGCAGAAGTACAGGGACTCGTAAATCCGCCCGAGACGGTACATCCCGCAGAGCCGCAGTCCGACGGCATAGTCCTCCCCATAGCTCGTGTTCGGGAAATGGATTTTCCTGAGAATGTCCGCCCTGAACGCGCGGGGTGCACCGAGTCCATTGATTCTCAATGCGTTGTTATGTCCGTTCCAGGCCGTCCATTCGCGGTGGTCGATGAGTCCCGGCGGCATGGGGGCGAGGTCAAAGTCCGTAATCGTGTATGAGCCGACGAGCATGGCGCAGCGCTGCGAGCGGAATCCGGCGACGACTTTGGAGAGCGTGTCCGGACCCGAATAGACGTCGTCGCTGTCGAGCTGAACTGCATAGAGTCCGCAGCGGGGGCTGTCAATCGCGACGTTCCAGCAGCCTCCGATTCCAAGCCCGCTTTCTTCCGGAATTATGTGTATGAGCCTGCCGTCACTACCTGCGATGTCGTCGAGGAGCTCCGTCGTCCCGTCCGTCGAATGATTGTCTATGACTATGACATTGAAATCGAAGTCACAGTTCTGCGACAAGGCGCTCCGCACGGCGTCGCCGACGGTCTTGACGCGGTTGAACACGGGAATTACCACCGACGCGACAACCGGAAAGCCCGCCTTTGCCGCCGCTTCGCCGACATCCTCCCCGTCAGTTTCATGAAGCAGTCCCCCATCCGCAGAATGCGCCCCGGCCACACCGGATTCCGGAGCCTCGGGGTCCGGAGCCTCGGGACGCGGGCCGAGCCAGGCGCCGA
Source organism: Bacteroidales bacterium UBA6408 (assembly GCA_002439805.1). GTDB lineage: Bacteria > Bacteroidota > Bacteroidia > Bacteroidales > UBA932 > Cryptobacteroides. Next base: position 47,670 of record DJPQ01000036.1, on the reverse strand, counting down.
GCCGTTTCAGATGAGAGGTGCAGGCTGCCTCCATCTCCAGCTGCGCATCCCTGTTCGACGACTTCACGTAGTCGAACTGTTTTTCGCCGCTCGCACGGAGGTCGGTTTCCTCGTATTCGTAGAGATATTCCCTGACGTGGAAGACGGCCGACATCCGCAGGCGCAGGTCGTAAAGCGCTGCATAGCGGTAGTTTGCCTCGGCCTTCTGCTTCGCGAGAGCCTGTCTGAAGGAAGAGGTCCGGAAAAGAACCGCCGGCCCGAAGTCGAAGTCGTCGCGGAGAGAGCCCGCCTGGCAGTCAATCAGCGGATGGGGGCGGTCGTTCTCGATGCAGTCGGCGTAGAGCATATCGGCCCCCGTCGCATCGGCAGTCTGGACGAAGCGTTCAAGCGCGTGCTGCACGGGGCGAACGCGGTATTTTCCCGAACAGAGGAGGAAATAGGGAGTACCGACGGACGAGACCACGCGGGAGAGTTCGTCAGTGTCTCCGGGGGTATTTGTGTATATTATTGATATTCCGTTCATTGACATAATTCCGTTCATTCGCATAATCCCGTAGGTTCAGAGCAATGCAAGCAGTTTTTCCCGTATATTCCCGAATTCCATCTCAAAATTGGGGGTGAGGATATTTTTCCCCATCGCCTCGTCAATTTCCCCGAGCGTCCAGAACCGTCCCTCCGTGACCTCGTCAAGATCCGGGCTTATGTCGAATGAGCCGACGGCCGCAAAGATGTTCACAAGCTCGCGTTCACGGACGGAATCGTAGGGATATGTCCCGATATAGACGGGATTGAAGCGCGTCAGATGCAGTTCTTCCATGGATTCGCGCAGCAGCGCCTCGACGAGACTTTCCCCGTAGCCGACGTGTCCCCCGACCGCCGTGTCCCATTTCCCCGGCTGTATGTCCTTCTTCATCGAGCGTTTCTGGAGATATATCCTCTCCTCGCGGTCGATTATGTGAAGATGCACGACCGGGTGCAGGAGACGCGACCCGCCGTGACAGTATTTCCTTTCGGCACGCCCGACGACAAGCCCGCTCTCCTCGACGACGGGAAAGACCTCGCCCTCAATCCGCCTCTCTCGCGGGGAGTCGGCGGTGAGTCCGGGAAGCATCGGAGCCGGTTCGACGGGATAGATCAGTTCGAACATCGGCGGCTACAGTTTATAGTTTATGATTTCAAGTTCCTCGGGGGTGTAGAGCAGGGTGTCCAGAAAGTCCGGGAAGCAGTTGACCAGCAGCACGAACACTCCGAAGAGCAGCGCTGCGGCAAGGAGCAGCGACAGGAGCACCGTCAGCGCCACCTTCGCTGGCGACTTTTTCTTTTTTGCCGGAGCAGGGACAGGCTCAGCCGATGACACAGAAACCGGTTCCGCGGTCGTTTCCGGCAACGGTTCAGACGCCGGTTCAGACACCGGTTCAACAACCGGTTCAGACACTGGTTCAGACGCCGGTTCAGACTCCGGTTCAGACGCCGGTTCAACAACCGGTTCAACAACTGGTTCAGGGGCCGGCTCAGAAACAGACTCTACTGTCGGTTCAGACGCCGGCTCAGACGCCTGCTCAGAGTGGAGTATGTCATCAATTCCGTTCATTGTGTCGGACAGCTCCTGCGCCGTCTCCTTGTGGGTCTTCAGCGACAGGGGCTGAAGCCCGAAGCCCTCAGGATAGATGTCAAGAGCCTCGTCGGCGACGAAAAACAGATTGTTCTCCCGCGTCGCCCTGAGCCGTCCGAGTCCCGGAAAAACAATGACCTTCCGGGCATAAAGCACATCCTTCATCTCCGCAAGAAAATCGGTCACGATGCGCCTCGCCGCCTCTTCCGTGACGTCATTCGCCCGGGCATAGAGCCGCACAAGCAGGTTCCCGTCGTCGGGCCGGCTTCTGAAACAGAGCTTCCTGTAAGGCGGATTTATCGTATAGCCCCTGTCGGAGAAGCTCGCCGGCACAATTTCGGCCACAAAGCACCCCACTCCCGGCAGGGCAACCCTGTCATTTTCCAGAATGAGGTCATACACCATTTTTGAAAGAAGGTCAATGTCCATACGGCGCGTGTTTTTTCAAACTTACAAATTTAATAAAATTTTCCATAAGCCACGGCCACGCCCCTTCATTTGTCATTATCCGTCCTCAATAACCGAGATAATGACATATTTACAGCCCCGAATTTGTCATTATCTCATATTTTTACCCCACGTAATGACAAATCCTAATGACTTCCAGACCTAATAAAGCATGGTTCCGCACTACCCGTTTCTATCTGAGCCAATATGCCATAACAGTAAAACCTCGAACACAAAATAAAGAAAAACTTGATTTTATGTTCATAATTTTACTATCTTTGCATTCATGAGAAACGAATTTCATACCTTAGGCAACACTCCGGTGACAACGGCCACGATTGCGTCGTTCTATCCGAGATTGTCAGGAATCAATCAAAAGGTCGCCGCACTTGAGGACAAGAAAGAAATCATCCGCCTCAAGAAGGGGTTATATGTCGTCAATCCCGATGTGTCCGACAGACGAATTTCGTTGGAACTGGCGGCCAATCACATATATTCCCCCTCCTATGTCTCGATGCACAGTGCGTTGCGCTGGTATGGCATTATTCCAGAGAGAGTAAATGTCATGCAGAGCATGACACTCAAGCATTCACGCAGGTTCAGCAATGCCCTCGGAGTCTTTGACTACACTTTCGTCACAAGACAATATTTTCCCATCGGCATCAGTAACGAGGCGGAAAATGGCTCTTCATTCCTGATTGCAAGTCCAGAGAAAGCACTCTGTGACCTTATCGGATGGTCGAAAGGAGTGAACCTGCGATATCGAAAGGAGGCGGAAATCTATCTTGAGAAGGATTTGCGGCTTGACATGGATGCCTTCAGCAAATTTGATATTTCAATACTGCGACAATGCGCAAATGTCGGAAAGAAAAAAGATTCTATAGAAACTATCATAAAACTCCTCCAATGATGAACGCACTTTATGAAAGAATGCTCTCTGCATACGACCTGAACACCGAACAGTCAAGACGCAATGCAGTCTATGAAGTGAGTCAGCAGATTGTGCTCGCGGGACTTGCCGACGGAGGCTTTTTTGACAAGGCGGCTTTCTATGGCGGAACTTGCCTGAGAATATTCCATGGTCTGAACAGGTTCAGTGAAGATATGGACTTCACTTTGCTGAAAAGCTATGAATCATTTAAATTCGAGAATTACTTTCAGGCAATAATAGATGAGTTCGCACTCGTCGGAAGAACCGTGGAAATCAAAAAGAAGGACAAGAAGAACTTCGGGAAAGTTGAATCTGCCTTTCTGAAAGACAATACTGATGTATATGACATATCTTTCCAAACCGAGAAATCCATCAAGGTAAAGATTGAAGTTGACACGGTCCCGCCCCTCGGATTCACAACAGAGCAAAGGCTTCTGCTACAGCCCAAGTCCTTCATGACAAGATGCGTCACCCTTCCGGATCTTTTCGCGGGGAAAATGCACGCACTTGTATTCCGAACGTGGAAAAACCGGGTCAAAGGCCGTGACTGGTATGATTTCGAGTGGTATGTCAGAAACGGCGTGCCCCTTGACTTCAAGCACATTCAGGAAAGAATCCGGCAGTTCAATGGGAAAGAAATGGAACTGAATGAGTTTATGTCCGCCCTCAAGAATCGCCTCATGTCCGCCGACATCAATCAGGTCAAGGCCGATGTTTTCCCCTTCATGAACAATCCACGCGAACTCGAAATCTGGACCACCGAGTATTTTCTCCAATTGGCGGAGATGATGAAAGTAGAATTGTAGTTGAAGGCAACATCGCCCAGTCGCAGGTTGTGCCGGACGATTTGTTTTGCTAAACGAAATAGCGCGACAGTAAAATCCCAAGCGAGCGCAGAGAATTGATATTCAATAACTTGCACAATCTATCGGGAATTTTTGTGGTGTTTTGTCGGTAACTTTTGCGGTAATTCATCGGGAAGTCTTGCGATGACATTGCAACGAACAAAAAAGACACCGAAGTGAAAACCTCGATGTCTTGGATTGGTAGCGGGGGAAGGACTCGAACCTCCGGCCTCCGGGTTATGAGCCCGACGAGCTACCAACTGCTCTACCCCGCGATGTTGCTCCTGAAGCAGGACTTGAACCTGCGACCCTCTGATTAACAGTCAGATGCTCTAACCAACTGAGCTATTCAGGAATCTTTGTATCCTCCCATCGGAAAACATCGCCAAGCGACCTTTTCCCGAATGGGATTGCAAAGGTACAACTTTTTTTTGATGCTGCAAACTTTTGTTGAACTTTTTGCAATTTTTTTACATTCCCAGAAACGCCCGCATCCCGGCAAGGTCCGCCTTGTCGAAGGCCTGCTGCTCTCCGGTCGCGAGATTCTTGAAGTTCACCTTGCCTGCGGCGGCCTCGTCGCCCCCGCAGATGGAGATGAACGGAATATGCCTGCGGTCGGCGTAGTCGAACTGCTTCTTCAGCTTGCCGGATTCAGGGAAAATCTCGCAGGAAACGCCGGACTCGCGCAGCGCCTTCACAAGCGGGATGAGATAGTGGACCTCGTCCCTGCCCATGTTCGCGAAAAGAACCCTTGCGCTGTCGGTCACGTCCTTAGGGAACTTGTCAAGTGCCTTCAGGACATCGTAAATCCGGTCCGCGCCGAAGGATATGCCGACGCCGGACATGCCAGGGAGACCAAATATGCCCGTGAGGTTGTCGTAGCGGCCGCCTCCGCAGATGCTCCCGATGGCAAAGTCCAGCGCCTTCACCTCGAAGATGGCCCCGGTGTAGTAGTTCAGCCCCCGGGCAAGCGAAAGGTCAATCTCCGCCTGCTGCGAGATTTCCGCCGCGTCAATGTAGCCGAAAAGCTCCTCCAGCTCGTCAATGCCCTTCAGACCCGTCTCGGAGACAATCCCCGAAGCCGAGCCGCCTCCGAACAGACCGCGCATAAGCGCAATCTTCCCGGCCGTCGTGCCGCTCATCTGAAGCACAGGCTCGATGACCTTCACGGCCGTCTCAGTCAGTCCCTTCTCAAGCATCTCGGCCTCAACCGCCTCAAGCCCTATCTTGTCAATCTTGTCAATCGCCACGGTGATATCCACGACCTTGTCCGGGAAACCGCAGATTTCAGCAAGTCCGGTGAGCACCTTGCGGTTGTTAATCTTTATGCACACGCGCACGTCGAACAGGCCGAACACCCTGTCGACAATCTGCACGAGTTCAAGCTCGTTGAGCTGCGAGGCGGAACCGATGACATCCGCGTCGCACTGGTAGAACTCGCGGTAGCGGCCCTTCTGCGGCCGGTCTGCACGCCATACAGGCTGAATCTGAAACCTCTTGAACGGGAAGGAAATCTCGTTCTGGTGCTGCACGACGAAACGCGCGAACGGAACGGTGAGGTCATAGCGCAACCCCTTCTCGCACACGCGGTTAGTGAGCGCACGGCAGTTGTAGAACGGACCTTTCGCAGGGTCGTCGGAGGCCGAAGGCGCGGTCTCATATTCCTTGAAGTCGATTCCGTTGAACGCCTCTCCCGAGTTAAGGATGCGGAACAGCAGCTTGTCGCCCTCCTCGCCGTATTTCCCCATCAGCGTGGAAAGGTTCTCCATCGACGGGGTCTCAATCGGGGCGTATCCGTAAGTTCTGAATACAGAGCGGATTGTGTCAAAAATATAGTTACGTCCGGCCATCTCCGCCGGGCCGAAGTCTCTTGTTCCCTTTGGAATCGAAGGTTTCTGTGCCATTGATATACGATATAGTTGATGTACGATATAATTAGTGTAAAAAATCGCCTGCAAAGATATGAATAAACGACGAAAATATATTACCGACGCGCCAAAAATCCCGATTATCCGAGATTCAGAGGATTGTTTTTCATCCATTCGGCGACATTCGCGATGTCCCTGTAGAACGGCGTGTCCTCGACGAAGAGAGGCACGATGCGTCGGATTTCGTCATATACGCGACGGCTCGTCTGGGCGAGGGAATCAGCAATCTTCAGACAGTCAACAGCCTGTGCCAGAGCGATGTAGAGTATGGACATGACCTGACTGACATTCTCGATGACCTGAGCGCAGAGGAGCGCGGTGTTAGTTCCCATGCTGACGATGTCCTGATTGTCGTTGTTGTTGGGGATGCTGTGCACATAGTTCGGCATGGCGAGGGTCTGGCATTCGGCCGTCGTGGAGGTGGCGGTGAACTGGCAGGCCTGCATACCGTAGTTGAGCCCGAGAGTGCCGAGGTTCAGGAACGGCGGGAGTATGCCGTTGATGCGGTCGTGGAAGAGGTAGTTCAGCTGACGCTCGGCGGTCATGGCGACGCGAACCATGGCAATCTTGACCTTGTCCTCCTCAAGGGAAACGTAGTCGCCGTGGAAGTTGCCGCCGTGATAGACATTCCGCGAAACGGGATCGACGATGGGGTTGTCGCAGGCTGAGTTGAGCTCCTCCTCGAGCACGCGGCGGGAATTTGAAAGAGTCTCATAGACGGGGCCGAGAATCTGAGGGGCGCAGCGGAGGGAGTAGTAGGCCTGCACCTTATGCTCAAAGACCCTGTCTGCGCCATGCCCGCTGTCGTAGAGCTCATGCTCGCGCTTCCTCAGGCACCGGCTGCCCTCGGAAAGACGGCGCATCCTCGCGGCTATGACCCGCTGCCCCTCGTGGCGGCGGCATCCGTTGAGTTCTTCGGACATGAGGTCATCGAACGAGGAGGCAATCTCGTTCATCATCACGGAGGCGAGCGTCGCCCAGTCGAGCAGCCGCTCGGCCCGAATCTGGTTCACGAGCCCTATGCCGGTCATCACCGAGGTGCCGTTGGTGAGCGAGAGCCCTTCTCGTATGCGCATCGTGAGCGGTCTGAGCCCGTTTTCGTCCATGACCTCCTTCGACGGCCGCCACTCCCCTTTCCAGTGCACCTCGCCTTCTCCGATGAGGGTGAGCGCGATGTGCGCGAGCTGAACGAGGTCTCCGCTGGCTCCGACGCTTCCGTGCCTCGGGATAAAGGGATATATTCCCCGGTTTATGAACTCGACAAGGAGCTCCACCACCTCGGGATGCACCCCGGAACGGCACTGGAGGAAAGTTCCGAGCCTGGCTATCATCGCCGCCTTCACCATTATGTCGGGGAGAGGTTCTCCCGCTCCGGTAGCATGGCTGCGGATGATGTTGTACTGGAGGTCGGTCAGAAAGCGGTCATCGACGCGCCACTGCGCCATGGGTCCGAATCCCGTGTTGATTCCGTATATCACCTTGTCGGACGCGAACTCCTTCAGGAACTCGTGGCATTTCATAACGGAGTCCATCGGAAGCGCAGCGACGTCTATTTTTTCGCCGCCATAGAGCAGGCGGCGCACATATTCAAAACCCAACATCATATTTTCCATATTCTCAGCAGTCTTTTCCCATATTTCAGGCAGTCCTCCCTGGCCCGTTTCATAGCAGACCCATCCCGAAATTTCAGGCAGTCTTCACAGACCCGTTTCATAGCAGACCCATCCCGAAGCCTATTGCAGGAGTTCGCGGAGCTCATCGAGGGTGATGGCATGGCTCTTCGAGGTGCCTTCAAGTATCGCGTCCGCGAGGTTCTGCTTGCTGCGGTGGAGACGGAGAATCTTCTCCTCGATGGAGTTCTGCGCAATCAGGTGATAGACAGTGACATTCTGCTGCTGGCCGATGCGGTAGGCGCGGTCGGTGGCCTGCTGCTCTATCGCCGGATTCCACCACGGGTCGAGGTGAATCACATAGTTGGCTCCCGTGAGGTTCAGCCCGAGTCCACCGGCCTTGAGGCTTATGAGGAACACCGGCCTTTCCGCGCGCTGAAAACCGCTGACCATCTCCTGGCGTTTCCGAATCGGGGTCGAGCCCTGAAGGTAGAAATGCGGGATTCCGTCCCCGTCGAGGGCGCGGGACACGATGTCGAGGAAGCCGGTGAACTGGCTGAACACCAGCACACTGTTCCCTCCGGAAACGATTTCGCCCACAAGTTCCCTGAGCGCGGCGAGCTTGGTCGGCTCCCCATCCCAGCCATTTTTCACGAGCGGCATAGCGCAGGCGGCCTCGCGGAGCCTCGTGATTGCAGCGAGGGCGTTCATATTCACCCGCGTGTCCTGCTCAAGCTCGTTCTTCGCCTCAAGGCGCATCGCCTCGTAGGCGAGGGTCTCCGCGGCGCTCATCGGGACGCTTCGGTAAATCTCTGTCTTTTCCGGAAGTTCCTCGATGACCTCGGACTTGGTCCTGCGCAGCATGAAGGGCTGGATTATCCGCTTGAGCTGCGACTGCCTGTCCTTGTCCTCGGAGTTCTCTATCGGGGCGATGAACTTCTGATGAAAGCTCTCGTAGCTGCCGAGAAGCCCCGGGTTGAGGAACTGGAAGAGATTCCAAAGCTCGCCGAGATAGTTCTGCACCGGAGTTCCGGTGAGAATCACACGCGAAGACGCCTTGAGCGACATGGCGGCGTCGGACATCTTTGTCCCCCGGTTCTTTATGGTGTGGGCCTCGTCGAGGCAGACCACATTCCACTGCACGGAGGAAAGCGCCTCCTTTTCGCGCACGAGCAATCCGTAGGTAGTGAGCACGACGTCATACTCCCCGATTCCCTTGAGCGCGTCCGTCCTGTCATCCTGTTCGTTCAGGACCACGACGTTCAGGGACGGCGCGAATCTCGCCAGCTCACGGGTCCAGTTCATTAGCACTGAGGCAGGAGCCACGACGAGCGATGCCCCCGACTTCGCCTTGTAGAGAAGAAAGGCTATGGTCTGCACGGTCTTTCCGAGTCCCATGTCATCGGCGAGGCAGGCTCCCGCGCCCCAGTGGTCGAGACGCGCCATCCAGCGGAAGCCCTCTTCCTGATAGTCACGAAGTTCGGCTTTAAGGGCGGCTGGAACGGGAGGGTTGAATGAAGCGGACTCGTCAATTCTCGCGAGCCTCTCGCCGTACTCGGCATCCGTCTCGGCGTTCAGATGTCCCCTGCGCACGATGTCGGCAAGGGCTCCGACCTGAAATAGGGAAACGCGCTCCGAACCCCGGGAGCTCTGTGTGACGGATTCGAGGCGTTTGAGATATTTGGCAAGCGAGTCGGATAGAGCGACATAGTCATCCTCGCCGAGTTTGAGGTAGCCGTTCCCGTAGCCCCCGGCAGCAATGGCCGAGAGAATCTGCTCCAGCGCGAGCGCGTCCCCGCCCGGAAGTTCAGCGTTTCCCTCAATCTCGAACCACTGCTCCTTGGAGCGCACGTTTATGCTGATGGCTCCCGGCTCCAGAGTCCCGCGCACCCGGACGCTCCTTCCCTCCGGCCATTCGAGCGTGCAGATGTCCCCAAGTCCCCTTGCGGCGTCCACCACTGGCAGCATCTCCTCCGGAGAAAGTTCATACAGCCCGTCGGTCTGCCCGATTCCGTCAAGGCCGGTAGTTTCGAGGAAAGTCTTCAGAGCGGAATTCTCGTCGCGGAGGCTTCGCGTCACCTGATAGCGCACCGCGCCGTCGGAGTCGTAGCATACGGCCTCGCCCTTGCCGGGGAAGAAAGTGAGCTTCCCGCCTTCAAGCGGCCGGACATAGAGCAGCGCGTCAAAGTGCCCCGATTTCGGGATTATGCGCAGCCACAGCATCGTGCTTCCCTTCCTCTCCTCAAGCGACGAGCCGGATTCGAGCAGCGGGGAATGCACCTCGATGACTGATGAGAGCCTCCGGATGAACGCCGTCAGAGCATCCTTCGACTCTTCGGGAAATCTCACGCGGTTCTCCGCAATGCTGAGAAGAATCTGGCTCTGAATGCGGCTGAGGCGAATCACCGTATAGTGAAACTTGTCCCTTTTGTACACATTCTCAAGCGAATATTCCCTTTCGTACCTTGCCCTCAAGACATTTGCACGAAACTCGTAGGCCCCCGCAGAGAGTTTCACCTCGATGTAGGGCAGTTCCTCGCAGATGTCAACTCTGTTTGCCGGCTCATAACTGTCGAAATATACCCGGTCGCATCCGACAAGGACAGGAAAAAGCGATGCGGCCGAATTGTCGCCGGTGCGGCGGATTCTGGACTGCACGGCGCGGTCGAAGTCGTCAAAGACATCGTTATACATATCTTCGCAGAAAGAGGAAAACGAGACACGCTTCCCCGCACTCCAGTGACCGCTCTTCAGGATGTTCTGCTCCCGCATCGAAATCTCGTCGTAGCGGCCGACCAGATAGATTATCCTACGCTCCTTAGCCTGTTCCACGCCACTCGCGGCAGATGTCGGCTTGCCTTTGTCCACCAGTACGCCCAGTTTTTCCAAAGCCATTTCCCAAGGCTTCTTTACTCTGATTCTGGAAAGAAGCGAGGCTCCGCCGAAAAGGGAATCAAGTCTGGCGTCCTCCGCCCTGTCACCCGTTCCGAGTTCGTGCCGGACGACCGAGAATGCTGACAAGGCCAAAGTCTCCGGAAACTGGAGATTGCGACTTGCCGCAATCCCTCCGGAAAGGATGCGCGCGGTGATGTCCGAGCCTGCGGCCGCCGCCCTGATTAGGCTTCCCACATAGCCGTCCGAGGCACCCTGATTGAGATTTCCGAGAATGACCGCCGGTTTCTGCGCCTCCTCGAACCACCAGCCGTCCATCTTCTTGTTCAGATACTGTTCAATCTTCTTTCGCGTCTTGTCGGTGTCGGACAGGATGTATGAGAGCATCAGAAAATATGCGAGAATCGGAGACTCGAAGATGTTTTTCAGCTGTGCCCGACGGTTGCGAATCTTGAGCGCCGCCTCGAACAGTTCTCCGGCCTTTGCATAGTCGCCTCCGTAGAGAGCCGAAACGGCGGCGGTCGCGGCCGGCCATTCGCTGAGCTTCGCCGCTCGTTCATCAGCATGGCGAAGCCCTCCGTCGAGAAAGAATCGGAAGCCGTCCAGTTTTGCCTGAACCCTCAAAAGAGAATCCCCGGAGAGACGGCGCTCGGCAAGTCTTCCGATGGCGTCCAGATGTTCCGCGTCAACGGCATTGGTCTCGGAGAGTTCGTCAAGGTTCTCATCTGCAATCTGTTCAATCGCGACCTGCGGAAGCCCTTCAATGACAGGCTCAAACGCCGCCTCGCAGGCAACATCCCCGAAAATAAGGGACAGTTCGGAGCTGTCTTTCCACAGGATGCCCTTGGGAATCTTAACCTCCGTACCGCCAGCAAGGTTCTGCACGAGGCTGAAGCGGTCACTGGTTCCGAGATGCCTTGCCGCGCGCAAATCCTTGACCAGCTCGGGATAGTATAGGACGGCATTGAGAGCGACCCGCATAAAGTTGCGGTCACAGACAGAAAAAGTCCTGGTCCAATATGATGTTCTTTCAATATAGCCGTGGTCTGCCTTAAGGACGGCAATATCCGTTTCGAATTTGACAGTCGTGGAGTATGCTATGAATTTGCGTATGCCTGCCTCGCTCATCGAGTTCCCGTCAGTGCAGGCGATCAGCGCCAGCAGTCTGTCCTGCCGCTCCGTCAGCCCGAAGTCCTGCTTGGGAAAAAGTTTCATAAGATTGAGGCGCGCCTGGTCTTTATCGTTCATCGTTCATTCACATTTTCAAAAGAAAAATCCCCGACAAAGGTAACCTTTATCGGAGACTTTCTCAAAAGTTTCGGCAGGAATTTCTCATTTCAGGAAAAATCTGCCTTTGATTGATTCCGGACCCGGACACACAGCGTCCGGACAGCCCGACGGCGCCGAAAGAGGAACTACCCCACAATCGCCTCCCGGATGCAATCGACGATGTAGCGGACATCCTCGTCCGAGACATACGGGCCGGCGGGGAGGCAGAAGCCGACCTTGAAGAGAGCCTCCTCAATGCCGTTGGTATAGACCGGAGCGCCTGCATAGACTGGCTGGCGATGCATCGGCTTCCATGTCGGACGGGCCTCTATCTTCCTGCCGAGCATGAAGACGCGCAGGGCCTCGACGTTCTCGTTCGGCTGACAGTCGGTCGTGGCGGAATCCACCTGATGAATCACTCCGGCGGCTCCGCCCACAGCCGTCCTGATGACCTCCTTGTAGGCATTTTCCTGTCCTTTGATGCGTACCGACGGGTCGAGGGTGGCGGCGCAGAGCCAGAAGTTCGCGTCAAAGCGCGGGTCTGCCGGCTGCCTGTGGATATGCACGCCCGGGACATCCGCCAGCAGTTCCTCATACAGCCTCTGCACATGTTTATGATGGGCGACGTGCGCACCGAGAACCGTCATCTGACCGCGGCCTATGCCGGCGCAGACATTGGACATACGGTAGTTGTAGCCGATGGCCGTGTGCTGGTAGTACGGATAGGCGTCACGCGCCTGGGTCGCATACCACATAATCTCATTGGCATCCTCGGCATTTCGGCAAATCAGCGCACCGCCGCCGGAAGTCGTAATCATCTTGTTGCCGTTGAACGACAGCACGCCGTATTTCCCGAATGTTCCGAGCACCTTCCCGTCGAAGCGCGAGCCCATCCCCTCGGCGGCGTCCTCGACCACCGGGATTCCGTATTTTTCGGCAATCGCCAGAATCCGGTCAATATGATATGGCATTCCGTACAACGCCACCGGGACAATCGCCTTAGGATACCTGCCGGTCTTTTCTTTCCGGTCAATGATGGCCTTCTCCAGCAGCTCCGGGTCCATATTCCAAGTTTCAGGCTCGGAGCCGATAAACACCGGATGCGCTCCAAGATAGGTAATCGGGTGTGAAGACGCGCAGAAAGTGTAGCTCTGGACAAGCACCTCGTCACCGGCCTTCACGCCTGCCCCAATCAGAGCAAGATGCACGGCAGCCGTCCCGGCGGAAAGACATACAACCCGACGGTCAAGCGGCTCCCCTCCGTCAGTCCTGCTGTTCACGAAAGCCTCCAGATCCTTCTCAAAGGCATTGACATTCGGCCCCATGGGAACAACCCAGTTGGTGTCGAACGCCTCCTTCACATACTTCTGCTCCCATCCCTCCTCGCTCATGTGAGCCAGACAGAGATAAATTGTTTTTCTTTCTTCTGACATGATATTAGAATTGATGAATTTTCCTCAGATATGTTATAATAAATTTGATTTTATTATAACAATATATATATTTGCATAAATTATTAACGGCCATATTATGTCACACACTCTCGTTCAAATAGGCAACAGCAAGGCGCTGATTATCCCGGCAAAGATTATCAAGCGAAGAAACTATGACAGCAAAACGGAATTCGATATAATCGAAACAAATGACGGCTTCCGCATTGTACAAAAGGAAACAGGAATCGAGTCTCTGGAGTTTCCTCATGTGGCGAAACCTGCCATACCTGAAAAAATCAGAAATCTGAGAAATGCGGCGAACCTCACCGATGACGAGATTGAGCAGGACGAACGTCTCAAATATATTCTTTCAAGATGAAAGTATTTCTCGATACTAACATCCTTTTGGATGTGCTGGTTGAGCGCGACAATAAAGAATTCACGGAAAATGCCACAACGATTCTGGGGCTCGGCTCAAACCGCGTCTTGGATTTATATATGTCAGTACTGTCCGTCACGACAATAGCATATGTATTGAGGAATATGACGACCGTCAAAAAGAAAGGCATAATAAAGGACTTGGTATCCATTGTGAAAGTCCTTCCTTCCCTTCCCGAACATGTCGAGAATATGCTTGAATGCCAGATGAATGACATCGAGGATGCCATGCAGGTCCAATCTGCAACGGAAGGTCAATGCGACGTCATCGTGACAAGGAACACCACGGATTTCAGGGATGCCGGCCTGCCGGTCATCTCGCCGGAGGAGTTTCTGAAGAAGATTATAATGTGATTTTGACTGTTCGTGCACAACATCCTGCAAGACTATCTCATTTGCAACAGTATGCTTCTTACACTTCCTCCCCGGCGAACTTCACCTTGAAACCAAGGACCGTGGCGAGAATCATCTCGATGTCCTTCCAGAACGAATAGTGACGGTAGTAGTAGCAGTTCAGGCGCACCTTGTCCGGATAAATCACGGTGTCATTGTATTCAGTGGCAATCTCCTGCATCGGGCGTGTGTCCCCGGCCGCCTGACGCTTGGCGACATATTCCGAAATCATCTCATCCTCAAGACGGTATTTCAGCGTCGCCGGCCCGGTGATTCCCGGACGCAGCCGCAGCACGTCACGGTCATCCCCCTGCAATCTGTCCGCATATCCCGGGACATCCGGACGAGGTCCCACGAACGACATATTCCCGACCAGGACATCCCAAAGCTCCGGAAGTTCGTCAATCTTGTAGTGACGCAGCTTCGCACCCAGCGGAGTGATGCGCGAGTCCCCCGCGACGGACACGGAGGACCAGCCCCCGCCGTTTGCGGCTGCTGAACCCGCAGAAGTGCCGTTGATGTCCGCGCGACAGTCAGCACGACAACCCCCCGTCGTTTGCGCCCGCCGAACCCGCAGAAGTGCCCCATGCCCTTCAGCAGCCGGCCCGACTATCATCGTCCGGAACTTATGACAGGTGAACAGCTTGCCGTCCTTCCCGACACGCTTCTGGCAGAAGAACGCCGGACCGCCCGGCATCTTCCTGTGAATCAGAAACGCCACGATGGGAAACACCCACCAGATCAGAAGCAGCCCGAAGAAGGACGCCGCAATGTCAAAGAGTCTTTTGAATGTCATATTTCACTTTCCAGTCCAAGGCGTTCACCCCGTCCTTCACGGAGAAATTCAGCCCCGCGGCCACGACCGCCTTGCCAGTCATCCGGAACGCTTCGCCATAACTCTTCGTTTCTATCTGCGCCAACGCATCCTCCGCACTCCGGCCAAACTTCAGCTCCATGACATAAACGGTGTCCGACGTCTCCAACGTGATGTCTATCCGTCCCTTGGCCGTATGCTGTTCCACCGATATACGATAATTTGTAAGCAGGGCAAAGATGATGTAGAGCATCTGCTGATAGTGTCCCTCGTAGTTTGTGTTGTCGCAGTACGGAATGGTCTGAAGGAAGTCACGCAGAAGCTGCAATCCTCCATCCAGGTTTCCTTGCCGTATCATAACCGACATTTTTGCTATGGTCACATTTCCCTTTGCTGATTCTTTCTCCAGATAGTGGGGAAGCAGACTGCCGAAAAGTCCGACTTCGACCTCCCGATTGGGGAGGGACAATTCATAGAGCCTGCTCATCTGGTCGTAGCCTTTGATTGTGACGTAGCCACTCTGATAAAGCAGAGGCATGATGGTAGTCATCGTCTCCGTGGCCGCATCAAAATCTTTCCTATCAGCATAAATAGTCTCGCCCAATTCAGACGGATGAAAATCGTATTTCCGCATCATGTTGATGAGATAGGTCGGAGTGCCGGAGCCGAACCAATAAGAGTCCATCTTCCCGTCAGCAAAGCAGTTGAGCAGGCTGAAAGGATTGAAGACATCAGACGACGGCCAGCAGAAATGATAGCCGTCATAATGGTCTGTCAACTCCGCTATCGTCTCTTCCCTGCTCAGATTCAATTTCTTCGCAAGCTCGTCTATATCTCCGCTCATCCGGGTAAGCAGCTCCTCCTTGGTGATTCCGCAGATGCCGGCATAGGGCTCGTCCATGCTCACGTTCTTGATGTTGTTCAGTTCGCTGAAGATGCTGAGCTGCGAGAACTTGGTGATGCCCGTAAGGAAAACGAAGCGCAGCATCGGTTCGCAATCCTTCAGCGGGGAATAGAAATTGCGCATCGTATTGCGCAGCACATCAAGATCTTCCCTTTCATGCGCCACGTCGAGCAAAGGGGCGTCATATTCATCGATGAGCACAACCACCTGACAGCCGGTCTTCCGATAAACAGTCTTTATCAGATTAAGAAGCCGGACATTAGGATCCGCCGAATCGCAGACGATGCCGAAGCGTTCCTCATTATCACTCA
>DJPQ01000036.1:4638-31669 GCA_002439805.1 Bacteroidales bacterium UBA6408 | reverse complement strand
CCCTCGAAATAACTCCGCAGAGTTGACACCAGCAACGACTTTCCGAAACGGCGCGGACGGCTCAGGAAAAAATACGTTCCGTCCGTGTGGGTCAGACGATACACATATTCAGTCTTGTCAATATAGAATTTGTCCTCCTCGCGGATGCGTTCAAAGGTCTGTATGCCTATAGGGTATAATTTCCTTGCCATAATCATCACATTCTGAATACTTGCGTAAAAATAGAACAAATATTCGAATCGGTCAAGTTCTATGCTGGATTTGAGGTATTTCTCGAAAAAACTTTCCGGAAGTTCCTTACAGGACCTCGCTCCCGTCCTCGCCGTACTTTCCGTCCTTCGCCTCGTAGATGACGGACGGCTCCAGCACCTCGACCGTGTGCCAGGCTCCGGCCGGGACAACGCAGCCGAAGTTTCCGGCCGAAGGGTCAAGCACAACGCGCACTGCTTCCCTGAAACGCCTCCCGACCGTCACGTCCTGCGCATCCATCCCCCGCTCAAAACCGTCTCCAAGCCGTTCCTCCTCATAAAGCACCTCAACCAACTTCCCCTGAAGCAGCAGGACATTCTCGGTGCTGCGAGGATGCCGGTGAATCGGGACCACGGTGCCGGGCAGCAGGGCATTGAGCATACGCTGGCTGCCGTCGTCCGGCGACGTACGCAGGTCATAGTTCTGACGAAGGCGCGGACTCTCTACAGCCTTGGCGAGCAGGTCCGAGATGAGTTTACTGTTTATTTCCAGCATGGCTTTAGGTTTCTAGAGTGACAAGATATTCTTCGTGAAGATAGTAATATTTCTTCATAAATGCGACATAGCGGTCGGCTATATCGTCAAGCAACCGGAGACCATGCGAAAGTGTCTTATCTACTGCCGGAAGAATTGGTCAAAAAATTCCTTCAGGGATAAAATGTAATCAGTGTCGAGATTCCAATGATTAGAATTCGAGTAATTTCGGTTACGCTCCTTAATCAATTTCTTCTGAGAAGCACTATTGCCCAGTAACGTTTCCAAATAGGCATAGATTTTTGTTTTCTTTGCCGGAATGGTCGGCTTGTGATCCGGCTCCTTCCATGGAATACTTATTTCTTTTAACGCGCCTTCAAATCGACCCCAACAATCGAATATCGCTTGATTCTGTTCATTGATAATTTTTTCAAGCAAAGACTCCAATGCACCATTATCTGAATTGTTGGGGAAAAGAAACAGCTCAAAAGAGAAGTGATGCACGTCTCGCCATTTCAAGATATATTCCTTTTGCCTCAAATAGTCAGAATCAGCATCAAACAACACCAAAACTTTGCCCCCATCATCTTCAGTCTTTTGAATCTCATTGATAAACGTACGGCTGCAAAGTTTTGAAATCCCGTCTGAATACCTAAGCGTTATATTGGAGGCTTCATACACTGCACTATTCCCGACAACCTCCTTAAAATCTAAACCATAGAGGTGTTTCAGATAATGAATCAGGAACTGTTGGTCGGCCACGCCTTCAACAAGTATCAGATACCGTGAATATTCCTCCATATGTCACCCCCTTAATTCAATCTGATGCTCAACAGCATCTGCCAAATCTCCACCCATATAAGCATATACCTTTATGCCATTACTTTTAGTACGGCACAAAGAGTATACACTGGTCATATCCTTCAGGCCGGTGTTTCCATTCACCAAATCGGCAAGGTATTTCAATGTCTCTATACTGTGAGTTGTAATGAAAAACTGCAGACCATTGTTCTTAGCAAAAAGATATAGTGCCTCAAGCAATGTCTTATATGCAGAATAATGCAATCCGTCTTCAATTTCGTCAATCAACAACACATTATATGAACCACACGCGGCGGCACACACAATTGAAAGGTATTTTGACAAACCTATTCCATTCATAGAAAGAGGCAGCATCTGATCTACCCCATCGAAGCCGACATATAACCCATCTGAGAGAAGTTCTATAGTATTGATACGAGAATCAAATAGTTTTGCCTGACTTATGAGATAGTCCTTCTTGCGCAGCTTTACCGCTTCGGAAAAGCTCTCGGAGACCGAGGAGTCGGATGAAGAGACAAAGAGGGCATTGAGAAACTCCACGTAACCATCGATTCCCTTGCCTTCAATCTTACCTTCAGGATTCACTGTCAATACAGTTCTTCCTGAGATCTCCGATTTAGTGTTTGATGTCCGTCTCTTTATGTCCGCATATAATTGATTCCAACCAGATGCATATTCAGTCGATTTTGCATCGGAGATATCTGATTGTGCGAAAGATGTCCCTACAGACAATTTCATCATGCGCTCTTCGCCATCAGAAAAGGTCGCAGACAATTCTGGTGTAACGTTCTTGTTTACGTTATGGAATAAGAACCTCAAATCAATGAAAGGGCTATTTGCAGGCGAGCGCAGGGCATTAATCCTCCAAGAAATTGCCGGATTTGACATACCGACAAGCATAAAGACAGATTCCAGCAAAGTCGTTTTTCCAACATTGTTAGCCCCAGCGAAGAAATTAATGTAACTCAAAGAATCTATCTTCAGATCTTCATATCCTCGGAAGTTCTTGATATGTATGCCGTTAAAAATGCCCATCTTAAAAGAACCGTTTTACAAAACCTGTCCGCAAAGTTACAATTCTTCTCTGATAACTCAAAATTATTGAGTCCGCATACGAAATGCCTTGTATTTCACTATTAACGACAACGCAGCACAACCTCGAACGCCTCGGCGTAGGCAATCCCCCACTACAGACTCTTCACGATGTCCACGAAATTCTCAATGACATACTGAGCGTCTTCCAAAGACATTTTTGTATTCAGAGGGAGCGTAATCTCGTTCCCAAAGAGGTGGTAGGCGTTCGGGAAATCGGCAATGTCAAAGCCCATGGCCTTGTAGGCGGTCATCATCGGGAGCGGCTTATAGTGGACATTGGTCGCAATGCCGCGCTCCGCCATCTGCTCAATCACTTTGTTCGCTTCCTCACGGGTACGTCCCTGAAGACGGACAATGTAGAGATGGTGGGATGAACAGTGGTCTGCGGATTTATGATTCAGATATGCCACCTGATGCCCGGAATCGAGACCCTCGTTGAGAGCGTCGATGCCCCTGTTGTAGAGTGAAACCATTTCGTAACGCTTTTCAAGCATCTTCGGGTAGCGCTCAAACTGAACCAGTCCAAGAGCCGCCATAATGTCGGTCATGTTGCACTTGTACCACGGGCCTATGATGTCGTACTCCCAAGCGCCGAGCTTTGTCTTTGCAAGAGCATCTTTGTTCTGTCCATGAAGAGAAAACAGCTGAGAAAGGCGGTAGATGAACTCGTTCCAGGTCTCACCTTCAATGAAAGGCACAGGACTCCCGCAATAAACCTGCTGATGTTCAACTGTTTCATTCCCGAAGGGCAGGTTCCATGTCATCGCCCCGCCTTCCGCCGTGGTGAAATTCTTCACAGCATGGAAAGAAAACGAGCTGAAATCCGCAATCTCCCCCGCCATCCTGCCATGGCGCGAGGCGCCGAATGAATGAGCGCAGTCGTTGGAAATCGCTATGCGTCCCATGAGTTTCTGAATATCATTCGCAGGACGGAACTTTGCAAGGACTTCCGGACGGTTCACTATCTCCCGAACTCTGTCAACATCCGCACAGATGCCCGCGATATCTACCGGAACTATGACTTTGGTGCGTTCGGTAATCGCCGCCGCCAGCTTGTCATAATCCATCTCGACATTGTCCTTCTGAGAATCCACAAACACGATTGTCGCGCCGACATGAGCGGCGACCGATGCCGATGCCGTGTAGGTGTAGGCAGGAACAATCACCTCATCCCCCGGCCCGACACCAAGAACATGAAGCGCCATCTCCATCGCAGCCGTAGCGGAATTCAGGCAAACGGTCTTCTCCGTGTGGACATATTCCGAAATCTGCTTCTCAAGCTTCTTTGTCCTCGGGCCAGTGGTAATCCATCCGCTCAAAATAGCATCACGAACCTCAGCGGCCTCAGCCTCCGTCATATCCGGCGGGCTGAACGGCACATTCCTCCTTTTCAAATCTGTGCTCATATCATTTGTATTTTAAAATTTCTCAAAAATCATCGTTCATTGATAATTACCCAAAATGTCTTGAAAATCAATCTGATGTCATACCAGAATGAAGCGTTCCTAACATAATCCAGATACAGCCTGATTTTCTCCTGCATTATCACATTGATATAGTAGTCTTCCGGATTCTCAGCCTTTTCCATCAGTTCGTTCTCATTACGGAACTTGATCGAAGCCGGATCCGTGATGCCAGGACGCACATCAAGCACATGCATCTGCTCCGGCGTCCAATAATCAACATAGTGACGGACCTCCGGCCGAGGTCCCACAAGGCTCATGTCCCCGACGAAAACATTGATAAGCTGCGGAAGCTCGTCAATCTTGAACTTGCGGATGAAATAGCCGCTGCGTGTGACGCGGGGGTCGTGCCCCCCAATGGTAACGAGGCTTCCCTTGTCCGCCCCGACCCTCATCGACCGGAACTTGAATATGCGGAAGTCCTTGTTATGCCGCCCCACACGCACCTGCCGATAAAACACAGGTCCGGGAGAGTCCAACTTTATCCAGACGGCCACAATTAGAAACAACGGGCTCAAGGCCAGCAGTCCGAGCCCGCTGGCCACCATGTCAAACAGTCGCTTCATGATTTTCGATTAAACATATTGAGACTTTCTCCAATCTGTGGCATTATTGGGCGAAAGCCTTACATAGCTGAAAGGATTATCTCTGGATATTCATCTCCAGAACGCTTTTGATAATCTCCACATACTTCTGTGTTCCATGCTTATATGTAAAGCGTTCCAAAATCAAACGACGTGCATTTCGCCCCATTTCCTCACATATCTTGCGGTCTGCGACCATTGTGCGGATTATCTTTACGAAAGCGTCCACATCTCCCGCAGGAGCATACATTCCACATTTATGGTGTTCCAAAATATAAGTCAATTCACCCATGTCAAAACTAGCCAACACCGGCCTTCCTGCAGACATGATAGAGAGCGTCTTTGATGGCATTGCAGCACCTCCTAGCTTGGGTTTACAACTCACTACGCAAACATTTCCGATACTGTATACATACGAAATACGCTCAATTGGCTGCAATGGGAAAAACCTGACATTCTCAATACCATAGTTCTTCACCTTATCAACAAGCTGTTCTTTTAATCCACCCGAACCAAATATGAGAAACTCTGTCTCATTATCTTCTACCATTTCCTTAGCCGAATCAATAATAACATCTATATTCTGCGCATTTCCCAAGTTCCCAGCGTACACAACATAGAATTTGCCACGGCTGATGCCCAACTCATCAAAAAGAGGATTATTCTTCCTATCCACAGGAACAACAGCATTCTCATCCACCCAGTTATATACAACAGCTATTTTTTCCTTTGGTACACCTTTATCAACAACATTTCGTCTAAAGTCTTCAGAAATAACAATAATCTTATCCGCATTTTGGTAAGTATAGTCCTCGACCTTTCGTCCAATTCTCCATAAAAGACCACCCTTCTTCGCAAGACCAGTTCCAACGAGAGAGTCAGGAAATATGTCCTGCAGCACATATACGAAAGGTATCTTCCGTAACTTCTTCACAACGACTGACATCGCGCCAAGAATAGGAGGCGTACTAACAGAATAAATCACATTACATTCCTTCGCTTCCCTACCATATAAACACTTGCAAAGAGCTATGGCGCAGAACATGAAATATCTCAACGCTCTCAATATCGGATTTTTGCCCTCCCTAATTAAAGGAAAACGATGTATCTCCAGCATACCACCATATAGTGTCTCCCTCTTTTTATGCTTGTATATTTTTCGTACCGCATCCGTTACGCCGCGTGTGGGAATTGGCGCATACACCACATGGTACATCCCATTCTTGGCAAATGCCTCATCAAGCTGGTTCCACATCTGAGTACTTGCCATTATCTCTGGGTTACAATAGGCCTGCGGCCCGAGTATTTTAATCATTCGCTTATAATGTTTTTATGAAGCGATACATCTTACGATTTGGGAATGCCACAAACACATATAGTGTTTCGTAACCCATAGTCCGATAGAATCCTACAGTCCTCTCGTTGTTAATATAATCTGTCGTTAAAGACACCTTTTCTACACCCTTCTCTCTGAGAGCATCTTCTGTTGCTGCAAGCATTTTTTTCCCAATGCCATTTCCTTGCTGAAATCTATCTACTCCTATTGAGTAGAGTTCAGCATATTCTTCATTGTCAGCCACTTCAGAACTCTTCTTTGTAAGATTCTTGGCCAGACGAAACAATGCCTTTGGGTCAGAGAACAACAGTATTAGGGAGAGTTTGACAAAACTGAACAAGTTGCCACGGATAAGTCTGCTGTTGAATCCCTTGCTGTTCGTCGTAGCTGCAGAAAATCCTGCCACCTTGCCATCCTTTTCTGCTACAAGCGTCACGGTTTCTGAACTCTTCAGAAAGACAGTATAATAGAACTTAAGAAAATCCGTTCCGAGACTTGTCAAGAAGAAACCCTTAAAAGCATCAATATGAATCGTCACAATATCATTTATATCTCTAACAGTTGCATTGCGTATCGTCATTGTCCCTTGCATCTTAACTTTCTTTGTCCAAATATTTCCATATATTAACCATCTGACTCCAAACCTTTGGCATAGCATACATCTCAGTTACACGAGATTTAGCTCTAGCCGCGAACATATATTTAAGTTCCTCATCATCAATAAGAGGAGAGACAGCGTTAAACACCTCATCAGCACTATGTGGTTTGAAGCAGACTCCACAAGGATTACCATCCATATCAAGCATCTCGGGGATGGCACCGACATCGGAAGAGACGATGGGACATCCACAAGCCATGGCCTCCAGAATAACGTTGGGAAAACCTTCAGTGTAGGATGGAAACACGAACAAATCAGCTTGGAAAAGCTCACGGATTACTTCATCGTGAGTCACCTCTCCTGTGAAATTCAACCATGACGTATCTTCGCCAGATTTCGCAGCAACAGCCAGCATACGATCCTTGATGTCCGAAGCACATTTGCCGACTATGCGAAGTTCGATTCCCGGAAGCCTCCGGCACGCGTCCACCAGTTCCATCACGCCTTTAGTCACTAACACATGCCCACAATAGAGCAATCTGCGAGGAATACGCTCATACTTCCCCTCCCCATTACGGACAGCATCGAGCACGCTCATGCCGATTGGATTTGGCAGATAGACCACATTCTTGAAGCCTCCCTCCATGAGTGCATTCTCTGATGGGCGATTCATCACCACTGATATGTCACACATCCGCAAAACCCTTGAGAGCAGCTTCCACTTCCGATCATTTGCCATATACAATTCCGGAATACGACCGAAATGTAGATGAACAACCGTCTTCACGCCTCTTTTTTTGGCGGCTTTCAGTAGCAACAAATCGCGAAACAGACCAAGACCCGCACTTGTGCAAATATGCATCACATCGGGGTGTTTTTCCACCATCTTATCGACTGCCTCCTTTAGGGCACGAACATACTCCCTACACCCTGTCAGTGCACGGGAAAAAAACGATTGATTTTCAGTAGCGTATGTGTGGCGGTCGAAAGACACCGGTATAAGTTCAACATCATCTTTTGCATACCAGCTGTAATAAGCCATAACATACCTTCCCCATGTGTTTATCCCACCCTTTATCACATCTGGTGAATCGGAATAGGGCGAGCAAAGCAAAACTCTCATTCAGATTCGATTATCTTTATGTACTGATTGACGAATTTATTTTCTGAAAGCAGACGTTCCGCTTTTGCACGTGACTGCTCACAAAGGTGAAAATACTCCATATCCGAAACATTCAAAGCCCGCTCTATAGAGTCGGCTATCGAATACGAATCGCGAGGATTGAAGAGAAACCCGTTCTCCTTTTCTGCCACATAGACAGAATTGTCGCAAACCGCACTACAGATGACGGGACGACCACAGGACATGGCCTCGCAGATTACATTGGGGGTTCCTTCATAATACGATGGAAGACAGAAAAAATCACACTTCTGATACACCCGCTTTATTTGTTTCGTCTTGTCTTTCAGAGAAATGTAATCATGTAGTCCGAGTTCGTCAATCTTCCGCTGGCAGAGCCGAAAATACTCAACATATGAGTCACTCTTTCCGTACCACGAAACATGAAACTTGCATCCTTTCGCGGCCAAAATATTAACTGCATCAATGAACCCCAATGTGTTTTTAGAAGGCCAAATAGTGGCAACAACCGCAATCTCGGGCATCTCACTTTTCTCCCTGCCCACAAAATTAAAATGCTCCAAATTCACGAAATTGGTGATAGTTGTGAGCCTGTTCTTCATCCACGGATATCTGGATGCGAGGAACTCTTCCTGCGAATAACTATTTGGCACAATGGCATCTGCCCAATGGTAAAAGAAGAAACGCAAATGTTCTTTCCAACCAAGATGTTGGGTGGTGTTCCGCTCACTCACTGCAAGACGGAACTTGCCTCCCAACAATTTTGCCACACAGGCCACAAACGACGGGGTTTCCTGATAAGCAATAACCCAATCAGGACTCTCACGCCTGAAATACTTGCAGACAGCGGAGATGCGCTTCTTACAATTACCACCGTTAGGAATCAGTTCGTTGGGAACATTGACTTCATCCAGGAAACTCTTGTAAAAGTCAAGGTTGTGATATGTGCACACTTTGACCTCATACCCTTTTTGATAAAGGAATGTGGCAAGTCCGGCCAACTGCCGTTGGGCTCCCCCCGCGCCGAGGCTGTCGGTAAATAAAAGTATTTTTTTCATATTAAGCCAGTCCTTCCAGGACAATCTCTCTGCGAGGTCGCCCCTTCCAGTATGTAAAATATCCTAACAACATGGAATATGACAGCTCCATACTTTGTATGGACATACTGAACATGGTTGCGGCAAAAACGTTAAAGAAAAGAAGCATATAGGCAATATAGTAATTCCTCGAAAAAACGTTCTTTGAGGAACAGGCATCTCTGAATAACGAGACATAGAAGCACAGCAGAATCACCCCGCCGACAAGCCCATTATTGCAAAGGGTCTCAAGCCAGTCCTGATGCGCATAGTCACCCGCAACAGCAAAAGTGCTGTCGGCACCTCTTCCAAACAATATGTAGAAAATATTTGATTCTTCTGTAATCCTCCGCCATGTAGTCTCATAAAGCACATCTCTAGCGCTACTGTCACCAGACAATGTCTGTTCTATTCGATAAACAAAAAGATCACTTTCAGACATCATAAATGAGACAAAAACAGTAACACCTGTAATCAACACGGCCGTGAATAATACCGACCAGAACTTATATTTATTGCTACTTGAAAAGATATTAGCCCCTATCAAGGCAACCACCGACACCAAACCGATAGCAATTGCGCCACGCTTCATTGACATTATGATATAAATCAATGTGGCAGCCAATAATACATACTGCAAGAAAGGCTTTTTATTAAAGAAAAACAATACGGTTATGATTGATAAGAAAGGATAGCCAATGTTATTGGTAACCTCATCTCTGCCAAGAGTAAACGTAATTTGAGCTTTCTGATAATAGTATTGAGGTATTAGTGAAAGCAGCAAGATTACAGCATAAAAACGAATACGGGTTGCTGTCAGGTAACCGACGCTTGCGTAATAATAAAACACATAAATTCTTAACAGCGAACGCAGCGAGACCTGCAGATAAATATATTTGGCAGGCAGTCCTGGGATAGACGCAGTCAACAGCGGATTCCCTATAATAATTAATAGTCCACCATACAAGCAGTACATGAAAACCAAAGCCGATGTAGCTTTCAATAATCTTGTCTGTCGGAGTGGTCCAAAGGTATATTTCGAAAATATTATCAGTCCCCAAACAATAATGACTAACTGCAATATCCTGTTGATTACTCCAGAAGGGTATAACAGGCCTTGCATTGAATATAACACATTCAATGCAAGAAACATATCGCATTTATTGAGATTTCTTATTCCCAACATATTCACTAATAGAATTATTCAAAAGAACAATTAAAAATGCCTTCTGAGTGTTCTATTCCGGCAAAATCAACCACTCTCCGAAAATCTCATCCCATTCCTGTGGGGTGAATTTTTCGAAACCGCTGGAATCGAAGAATGTATATTCGCCGAAATACACTCTGCCATTCACGCTGTACAGGTCAATCCTTACATGCGGAAGTCCCTGCGAGAGCTTGCCTGCCACCCGTTTCATTTCCTCAAATGTTGACGGCAATGAAGGGGTTACCGGATTGTTCATTCCTCCTTGCGTGAACGGCAGGTGATGACCCTCCATATCAAAGTAATCGAAATATGTCCTGTGCCCGGAGAACCGTTCGCTTGCCACCAGAAAGACCTTGGGCTCGCCATTGAAGCAATAAAACTTATAATCACGCAACTCTCCGCTCTCGTCAACCATGAACTTTTCCGCCAGAATCCTAGGCTTTACATCCTTGTAGGGCCACTCTCTAAGATGCCTGTATATGCTGGACCTCAGGGAAACATTCAATCGAGCCGCAGCGGCAGCCCTATCCATACTGTTCTTGTTCCGGCATATAACCACACCGCCGCCGCCACCTCCGTTGGTGGTCTTGAGGACGAATCGCTCCGGAAGCGAGCTGAAATCGATGTCCTCAAACCTATCCCAAACACCTATGGTCGGGATAATGTATTTTTCTCCGATTGCTGCTTCAGCCACCACCTTTGCCTCAAATTTATCGACCTTTTTCGTGTACTCCGGCTTCCTGTCATACAACTTGAGCCACTGAAGTTTCTCGTTGAAAGTTTTCGGCGTTTTAAGGTCAAGGGCATAGCCCATCCTCAAACGGAACATTATCTTCAGGTACAACGCGTCAGGAAGCCATGTCCCGAAATGTGTGAGAAGTGCCAAGCCAAGTTTTTCCGGCTGCTTAAAGTAACTGATTATGTTTTGCATACTATATTCTTCTAAAGGCTCTGATAACCTATAGGCGGCTCAATCTTTTGACAAGACTTCGGACAACTATGTCCGTTCGTCCATCCTTGTCGCACAAAAGATTATATTCGACCAAATCCGCAGAATGCACCTTGTCCCGATTCAGAATCAAGTTCAGCAGCTTATACAAGGACTCCTCGGATATGCCGCAGGCTTCGGGTACTCCAGTGCCGGGAGCTATTGACGGGTCAAGCACATCGATGTCCAGACTGACATGTATTTGTTTGAAACGGGACATGAATCCGCTGACCTTCTCTAATGAATCATTCACATTTGAGTTAATGAAATCACTTGACACCCTTGCTATTCCAAGCCTGTTTATCAACTCAACCTCATAAGGGTCCAGACTCCTCACGCCGACATAGAGTATGTTTTGGAACGGCAGGATATTCTCGGTGTACCTTCCGACATATTCGTTATATCCAAAACCCATCAAATAGGCCATATGCATTCCATGGACATGATGACTCGGTGAACGCTCAGCGATGTTGCAGTCGCCGTGAGCGTCAAGATAGATGATGCCGATTTCCGGATTATATTCCAAGGCTCCGGCTATAGATCCCCATGACACCGAATGGTCTCCACCGAGGACTATCACCTTATTTCCGACAGATAACGCAGAAGACACATCCTTGCATAATGCCCGGTTCACATCATCTATGACAGGGAAATAGGGCATCAAGCCGTCATTTCCTATAGCGACATCCGGGACAGAGACTCTGGAATATTCGTCATCACCCTCCCTTTCGAAAAATTGAGCCATACGCAGAGTGCCTGCATCAGTCCCCTTTTTGCAGACCCCATACCATTGCGGAACAACGATATAACTCACTTGTTTTTCAGATCTAACGCAAACAACATTTTATCCCTATGCGCCTCACAACTGATGTGGTTGAGAACGGCAGCGAGTTTCCTCCCTTTGATGAATTTCGGTAAAAGGCCTAGTGAGTACAGCTTTCTTGCAACACGACTGTAGTATGGCTCGAGAATAGTCAATTCCCCCTCCGCACATTTTTCATAATAAGTCCGCAAATGCTCTTTGAGCATGATATCATCACCGATAATGCAATTTAGGCCGTTCAACTCTTTGTCAAAAACTTTTCTGTCTTCGTTGCATAGCAAATCTACAGACGCGGATTCATTACACTGAAAATACGGATAAAGGACAGAATTGACTACGTCATCAGAAAAGTCAAAACTCACCATATAACCTTGGTTCCAGAAACAGTTCCTTTGCGACTCCTCATCAAAGCAGAAATTCCCCAATCCGTAGAAAATCGGCTTACCGTTGTAGGTCTCATAGCCCGAATAGCAATGCTGGTGGTGATTAACCACAGCATCGGCCCCCGCGTCAATGAAAAAGCGATAGGTCTCTACCATACGGATAGAAGGCAGTTGGAAATGCTCATGACCGCCATGCACGACGACTAGAACATGGTCAGCTCTGAGTCTAGCCTCCTGAATCTGGTAAAACTGCCTGACGGGGGTCATCGGGTTAGCTCCCGCTTCCGTATCTGTGGCAATAGAAAACTCATGCTCGCAACAGTTTATTACCGCAAGTGTCTTTCCATTGCTCTCAAGGTAGCATATTTTTCCAGCGTCCTCCAAATTATCCCCCACGCCAACGACATCAAGCCCCTGACTCCTGCAACATTCCACCGTCCGGCGAAGTCCGTCTGCGCCATAATCAAGAATATGGTTGTTCGCCAGTGTCACCCCGGTGAAGCCTGCATATCTCACAGCCTCAGCAGCCTCCTTGGAACATTTCAAGTTTGGTCCGCATTTGGGAATAGGTTTGTAGCAATCCTCCGCAATTGGGCTCTCAAAGTTGAGGAAAGAGAAGTCCGCAGTTTGGATAATCCTGCGCAGGTTATATGGGAACACATCCGAAAAACGCTTCTCTTCCATCGATTTGACGAGTCTGTCCATCGGGGCGAAGTCGCCGGCTATTAGAATTTTCATACTTTTCTCATTCTGTAAAAAAACAACTTTAACCACATAGTTAGAAACTCCCGCAGCCCTTGGCACTTTAAAAAAGTTGATGTCTTGAAATAATAAGACAAGTTCTGCTCTGAAACAACATTATCAATTCTGTATCCACTAATTCTAAGTTCGAATAAAACCCTGGACACTTTCTTTGTAACCAATTTCTGCAGTTCAGGATATTGCCCAGCCGTCTGCACACGGATTGAGTTTAATATTGATACACTTCGTAAAGCCCGTTCCGTCAAACGAACATTTGAGGACGAGGCCAGATTCTGGTAATACTCATATACCACATCATCTATTGCCACGATTTTACAGGCATTGCCAACTACCTGATAGAAAAGTGTTCCATCCTCGCCATTCGTCGCCTTTTCAAATGTCTCATAAGGATAATTCTGAAGCAATTCCCGACGGAAAAGACGGCTGCACAGGTTGTGGCCAAATTCATCCTTTAAAAGAGACTTGAACACAGACAGTTTGTCCGTGCCATAGAGCAACTTATTCGTCCACCTGTAGCGGGCATCATTCGTAGGAATATATTCTATAACGCCGGAAACAATGTCGGCCATTGTTTCAACCGCCGCATTGTACAAACGTTCTAGAGCCCCATCGGCCAATGTGTCATCGCTGTCACAAAAAGTTATGTAATCGCCCGTAGCTGCCATATAGCTAGAACGTCTCGCCACCATCGGTCCATGGTTTTTATCATGTTCAACGATTTTGATGCGCACATCACTTTCCGCATACTTCCTGACTATATCCATTGACTTGTCCGGGCTGCAATCATTGATGACAACTATCTCAATATCCTCCAAAGATTGTCTTTGTATTGACTCTATGCACCGTCCGATATATTGTTCTACATTATAGACCGGAACACAGACACTGACTTTTGGCATATCACAACTCTTATTTCACTATACTTAATAATTTTGTTCTTTCCTCTTTATTGAGTATCACAAACAAAACTATACACAGCATTACAATTACAGCAACCATCAACATTCCCCCCAATTGCAACAAGTTGTTGATTTTAACCCAAGAGCAAATCAACCTTCCACTTGCAAAGCACAGAAGGAATGATGCGGTGATCTTGAACGAGATTCCAACAAACTTTCCCCTACAGTCTTTATAAATGTTCCCGACCGCCAACGCATTTAGAACAAAACACTGGAGAAGCGAAAATATGGCACTGACAATAAGTACCGTCATTACACTGTTCCTGCCAGAAAATTCACACATTACAATCAGTGACACCACATCAATGACACCAAGCGCTATAGTTCCGATTGCAGGAAATTTCACTTTGTTCCAAGAACGATAGACAAATGCCATGATTCCTCCTGCAGCATAATATGGAAGCACTAGCATTTTCATGAACAGCCACCATGAATACTGCCCCATATCGTTCCCCAGCCATACATCCAAAAGAACTGAACCAAAGCCTGATATCGCACCGGCAAGAACTGCTGACAGACACCCGACTATCGTTGATTGCTCGACAAACAGCGATTTCACCTCACCATGGTCTCCCTTGGCATAGGCTATAAGAATCAGTGGGCCAAAGAGAGAGCCTATTACACTGACAATCGCTGACACATAACTACCTATTTCGCTGACAGCCCCCAGTGCGCCGGATGCCTCCACGCCCCAATAGTGGTTGACTATGAGATTATCTGTTCTGTACAATAATGTATCTCCACATATCTGAATCAATACCCATATGGACATTCCCATTATCGCGAATAAGACGGCCTTGTCGAACAGTGCCGGAGACAAGTGCACTTGAGATGGTTTAAATCTATAAAACAGATACAGACTCATCACCAGTACAATGCATTCTGTCAGAAAGTTAGTAAGACCGACTAGAGACACATCTATACGAATTGTCTCAAACAGGACCACGACCACAATCAGTTTAAATGCCGTCCGAATTATTTTCATGGCATTCATGAGATCTAGCCGGTTGATTGCGTATAATGTAACATTGAGCAGACTCGAAAAGAGAGAAACGATGAAACTCAGAATCGTGAAAGCGAACAGAATCTGCGCACTTGTCAGTGACTCACTCGGTATCTGAAACAAAGTGTTTGCTTTGAAAACAATAAAAACACCTATCGGGACAACGAGAGCACTAATCAGAAGGACAACAACCATTGATGTTGAAATGTCCTTTGAGGCTTCCTCGTAATCACCTTTCTGTAATGCGACGCTGTAGAAACGGGTGTAAGCATGGGTTAATGTTTGAGTTGCCACGCTGATGTATTGATTGATAATCAGTGCCAACGGTAATATGCCGTAGGCAGCCAATCCCAAACTTTTAACCAAATATGGAGTATAGTATATCCCGACAAGCACATTAGCCACAAGAGCCAATATATTTGTATAGAAATTAACTCGCGTCTGTTTTGCGTTGTCTCGCATCGTCCCCACACTTTACCGCAGACTATCGCCAGTCTTCTGGTTTTCAGCGGTTTTCTTGTTATTATTCAACTTTATATTTCAGCTTTTATTCTTTGTTCAGAAAGAAATCTACAGATATTCTTTACCACTCTAACCTAGACTCTATTTTCCACCGGGTCGTAGTAGGTATCCGGACAATCAGGATTGAACACTTCGTTGCAGTACATGACGGTCACAAGGTCCTCGGTGTCGGAGAGGTTGATGATGTTGTGGGTGTAGCCGGGGAGCATCAGGACGCTCTGAATCCGGTCGCCGCTGACCTCGTACTCAATGACCTCGTCTGTTCCCTCCCGGCGCATCTGGATGAGGCCGCGGCCGGAGACTACTATGAACTGCTCCCACTTGGTGTTGTGCCAGTGCTGCCCCTTGGTGATTCCCGGTCTGGAGATGTTTATGCTGACCTGACCGCAGTTCAGGGTGCGGACGAGCTCGGTGAAGCTGCCGCGAGCGTCACGGTTCATCTTCAGATCGAAGACTGCCTTGTCCTTCGGAAGGTAGCTGAGGTAGGTGCTGAAAAGGCGCTTGGCGAAGCTGTCGGCGGGAATCTCCGGAATCATCAGAGTCTGAGGCAGGTCGTGGAACTGACGGAGAAGGGCCACTATCTCCCCGAGGGTCACGTGATGGGTGACCGGTGAGGCGCAGTAGCGGCCGTCTTCGGTGAAGACCGCATCGACACCGTCGAACTCGCAGCGGTGCTCACGTCCCATGAGGGCGCAGAGCATCTCATCGACGAGGTCGTCGATGTAGAGCACCTCCAGTTCCACTGCGGGGTCGTTCACCGTGATGGGCAGGTCGTTGGCGATGTTGCTGCAGAAGGTTGCTATCGCGGAGTTGTAGTTCGGGCGGCACCACTTTCCGTAGAGGTTTGGGAAGCGATAGACGAGCACCCTCGCTCCGGTCTGCTCGCCGTAGCGGAACATCAGTTCCTCGCCGGCCTTCTTGCTCATGCCGTACTCCGATTTGCCGAAGCGGCCGGCGAGGGTGGCCTGGACGGAACTGGAAATCATCACCGGGCAGGTGTTGCAGTGCTTCTTGAGAGTGTCCAGAAGCACGGTCGCGAATCCGAAATTCCCATCCATGAACTCCCTGGGGTCCTTCGGGCGGTTGACGCCGGCGAGGTTGAACACGAAGTCGCACTCGCGGCACCACCCGTCCAGCTGCTCCGGGGTGGAGTCGATGTCGTACTCGAAGACCTCCTCTATCGTCAGGTCCCCGCAGCGCCCCGCCTTGCCGTCCCTTATGTTCTTAAGCTGTGCGCAGAGGTTCCGTCCCACGAAACCCTTCGCGCCCGTCACGAGAATCTTCATTTTCAGTAAGCTGTCTTATAAAAGTCCCTATTCGCTCCTGTAGTCGCGGGCCTTTGCCCTCGGCTGGAGACCGAGGTCCTCGCGGATGAAGTTGAGCTTGAGGAGGAGCGCCTTCATGCCCTCGACGTCAAGCCTCCGGGTGTTGTGGCTGTGGTAGTCCTCCGTGCGGCTGATGGCGTCGTCGCCCTCCGTGAAGAACTTGTCGTAGTTGAGGTCGCGCGCGTCGCACGGGATGCGGAAGTAGTTCCCGCAGTCCTCAGAGCGGAGCATCTCCTCGCGGGTCACGAGGGTCTCGTAGAGCTTCTCGCCGTGGCGCGTCCCGATGACCCTGACCTCGGTCTCGCCGTATTTCGGGTCAATCTTCGAATACACCTCCTTGAGTGCCTCAGCCAGCACGTCGAGGGTGGCGGCAGGGGCCTTCTGCACGAAGAGATCCCCGTTGCGGCCGTGCTCGAAGGCGTACATCACGAGGTCGACGGCGTCGTCGAGCGTCATCATGAAGCGGGTCATGTTCGGGTCGGTGATGGTTATCGGCTTGCCCTCCATCATCTGCTCAACCCACAGGGGAATCACCGAGCCGCGGCTGGCCATCACGTTGCCGTAGCGCGTGCAGCAGATGGTCGTCCCCGCGTCCGGGCCGAGCGCCCGTCCCTGGGCTATGGCCACCTTCTCCATCATGGCCTTGGAGATGCCCATCGCGTTGATCGGGTACGCCGCCTTGTCGGTCGAGAGGACGACGACGTTCCTCACCCCGTGGGCTATTGCCGACAGGAGCACGTTGTTCGTGCCCTCGACGTTGGTGCGGACGGCCTCCATCGGGTAGAACTCGCACGACGGCACCTGCTTGAGGGCCGCGGCGGAGAACACGTAGTCAACACCGTTCATCGCGAAATCGACCGCCTCGCGGCTGCGGACGTTCCCGATGTAGAACTTGACCTTCCCCGCGACCTCGGGACGGTTCGCCTGCAGGAAGTGGCGCATGTCGTCCTGCTTCTTCTCGTCCCTGGAGAAGATGCGGATTTCGCGGATGTCGCTGTCGAGGAAGCGGCGGAGGACGGCGTTGCCGAAGCTCCCGGTCCCGCCCGTTATGAGGAGGACCCTGTCCTTAAAGATACTCATGATATTCTTTGTTTTATTTTGCGGTTAAATTTTGTCCGAACTTGTTGCCCTGCTATTCTGAGTGTATTTTCTTGAGCAAGATTTTTCCGTTCCGGGAGGAGTTCAGAACTTCCTCCAGACCATCTTATTGACCACCCCCACATAGGACTGGATTATCTTCACGACCTTCGTGCTGACGTTCTCGTCGGTGTAGTCCGGGACGGGGGTGCCGAAGTCGCCGTTCCTCACCAGCTCCACGGCCGTGTCGACGGACTGGAGCAGTCCCCTCCCGTCGATTCCAGAGAGGATGAAGCCGGCCTTGTCCAGAGACTCCGGACGCTCCGTGCTTGTGCGGATGCAGACCGCCGGGAAAGGATGCCCGACGCTCGTGAAGAACGAGGACTCCTCCGGAAGCGTGCCGCTGTCGCTGACCACCGCGAAGGCGTTCATCTGGAGGCAGTTGTAGTCGTGGAAGCCGAGCGGCTGCTGAACCCTCACGCGGGGGTCGAGCTGAAAGCCCGTGGCCTCGAGCCTGTGGCGGCTGCGCGGATGGCAGCTGTAAAGGATTGGCATATCGTACTTCTCGGCCATGGCGTTTATCGCATTGAAGAGGCTCAGGAAGTTTTTCTCAGTGTCGATGTTCTCCTCGCGGTGGGCGCTGAGGAGAATATAATGTCCTTTTTGCAGTCCAAGGCGCTCGTGCACGTCGCTCGCCTCTATCTCGGCAAGGTTCTGATGAAGCACCTCCGCCATCGGGCTGCCCGTGACGTAGGTGCGCTCGGGAGGCAGGCCGCACTCCGCGAGGTAGCGCCTCGCGTGCTCGCTGTATGCGAGGTTCACGTCGCTGATGATGTCAACGATGCGCCGGTTGGTCTCCTCCGGAAGGCACTCGTCCTTGCAGCGGTTGCCGGCCTCCATGTGGAATATCGGGATGTGCAGGCGCTTCGCCCCTATCACGCTCAGGCAGCTGTTGGTGTCGCCCAGAACGAGCACGGCGTCGGGCCTTGTCGCGGACATGAGCTTGTAGCTCGCGTTGATGATGTTACCGCAGGTCGCCCCGAGGTCGTCCCCCACAGCGTCCATATAGACCTCGGGCTCCGCGAGCCTGAGGTCGCGGAAGAATATGCCGTTGAGGTTGTAGTCGTAGTTCTGACCCGTGTGGGCGAGAATCACGTCGAAGTACTTCCTGCACTTGGTGATGACGGCCGAAAGGCGGATTATCTCCGGGCGCGTGCCCACGATTATCAGCAGTTTCAGCCGGCCGTTGTCCTGAAAACGGACATCGGAGTAGTCGGTTCGTAATTGCATATGTAAAAGCTATTTTCTCTTGAAGAATGCACCGCTATATCTCAGTGCGCGTCCACTTTTCCGCAGGCTATCGCCATACTCACACAAACTGGATGTACTCCGGATCGACCTCGATGGCGGCTGTGAGGAAGTTCGGCAGATCGACCAGGAGGCGGCGGGTGCGGGAGCCCCGGACTTTGAGGAGGACGCCTTCGTAGCCGTTGAGGGTGCCGCCGATGATGCGGACCTGACGGCCGCACATGGACGGGGTCAGCTCGCCGGGCATGTAGTAGGTCGGATCGGCCGAGGAGTTGACGGCAACGATGAAGCGGGACATATCGT
This sequence comes from Bacteroidales bacterium UBA6408, assembly GCA_002439805.1. Classification (GTDB taxonomy): domain Bacteria; phylum Bacteroidota; class Bacteroidia; order Bacteroidales; family UBA932; genus Cryptobacteroides. The sequence goes on along the minus strand of DJPQ01000036.1, from coordinate 12,171 downwards.
TGCCGGGAACAACCATCGGCTCACAATATGCCCCGCCCTTGAAGTAGCGGTACTGAAGTGTGGGAGTCTTGCGGACTATAGGATCCAGGACCGTGCGTGTGGAGTGGACGAAAAGCAGGTCAGGCATGAACGGCGTCATCCTGCGTTCCGGCTTGCCGCCATGGGTTGTCAATGTCCACTTCATCGGGGTGAATACCTCGATGCTCAGTTCGGAAAGCTGCAGGTAGGCTGGAAGTTTGGCGTTCGGACGCTTGAGGTCACGCAGTACGAACCAGAGTTCGGTGTGCTGTGATAGTCCTGCCCGTACCCCCCCATAGGACTAGTAATCAGGCAGTTATCCGAAGTTTTTGCAATGTTTCTTCCGTCGGAGTCACACATACGGGTGCAAAGGTAGCGATAAATCTCGGCAAAAGCAATCTTTATCTTCAGATTCTGAAAATGAAACAACGGAAACGTTCTTTCGCAACAGGATGATGGAGTATCTTTTTAGGGGGGGTCAATTGCCCAATACATCTCCCGGAAGAAATACACGGGCGAGGTCGGAATGCGCGGGACGTACTTTCGTGAACAGGACAAAATGAACAGTCTGAGCCGCCTTAACAAACTGAAGGTGAGGAACGATTTCATTCAACCTTCGGAGCAGGGACGCGGCGTCTTCCGATTCGGTCCATTTGCATTCACCAATCAGGATGTGCTTCTTGTCCAGCGACTCGGCAACCACATCCAGCTCCACCATTTGACCCTGCGCTTCCCCGTCCGTGAAAACCTTTCCCCACCAGCGGGACGCGCGATTATAGACAACGCCGTCAATATTCCGCCCTCCGACAAAGCGCCTGCACAGCTGCTCCCAGCACTCGCCGGTAAAAGACGCCAGTTGTCCCCTGACGATTTCCATAACTGTGTCAATCGCACCCAGCTCAAGCAGGGAGGCATACGGAGACACGAACCTGAAATGAAAACGGAACAGAGAATCGTCGATGTAATAGAGCCCCTTCTTGCTGTTCTTCTCATTTTCCCCGAAAGGAACTTCGCGCCGCACATATCCCAAATCCCTCAGTTTCTTCAGAGGCTCAGTAATTTCTCCGGCAGGCTTTCCGGCTCGCGAGGCTATCTCGGAAATCTTGTTCGCGCCCTCTCCTATAATCGCCAGCAGCGTGGCGGACTGAACCACATCGCGCATATCATCCCGCAGAAGCCTCTGCGGCTCTTCAAGAAGGATTCCCTGAATGTCAAGCAACAATTTTCTTATGGCAGTCTCACCGTCCGGATAGTCCTTCCTGAGTTCCCAATATCGCGGGATTCCGCCCCAGATTGAATACTCCGTAACCGCCTGCACAGCATCGCAGCCCAATGCGTCCGTCATATATCTTGCAGGAATTGGCAAAAGCTTGATTATTTCATCCGCAAGTCCATACAGCGGAGCTTTCTTGTCAAGCACATAACTGTACATCATCTGCTGCGATGAGCCGCAAAGAATCAGATTGAATTTCAACACCCGCAGGTTGAGCAGTTTCTGAAGAACCGACGGCAAGGCCGGGCAGCTCTTGACCATATAGGGAAACTCATCCAGACAAATGGTGATTCGATCCTTCAGCTGATTATTCAGTGCACGAAGCAGTGTCTCCCAGTCAGGATATACAACTTTGTCAAATCCATCGATGCTGCCCGCCACAATTCGCGAGAACAGCACCCTCTGATTCTGCTCCGATGTCTGGTCGCTCAGAAAATACAAATCCCGGCCGACATCTATCACATTCTTTATGAGTGATGACTTGCCGACACGTCTTCTGCCATAGACGACAATAAACTGTGCGTCATGTCTGTCCAATGCCCCACGCAAACGCGCGGAGTCTGACTCCCTGTCCAAAAATTGCCTAAAAATCATAGCCTTACAAATATCTTTCTCAAAGATAATCTTTCTCGAAGATATTTACAATTTTTTTTTGCGAGAAATTTGTGTATCCCATCCGTCTCCCCCAACACACGGAGCAGGAGGAAGACTATATGACGCCGCTGCCGAGCATCTCGCCGTCGGAGGAATACCACACGGCGAACTGGCCGGGGGTTATTCCGCGCTGGGGACGGTCGAAGAGTATGTAGAGAGCCTGAGGACGCATCACGAGCGTGGCCCCCTGAAGAGGCTGGCGGTAGCGGATGCGTACACGAAGCCGGCGGAACTCGTCCGTGGTCATCCGCAGGTCCTCGCGAATCCAGTGAATCTCCTCCGCAGGAATCCGCAGGCAGCTGCGGGAAAGCCCGGGGTGGCGGTGTCCCTCCCCCACATATATTATATTGTCGGCGATGTCCGTCTCTATCACGAAAATCGAATCGCTGTGGCCGCCTATGTTCAGACCCTTGCGCTGACCGATGGTGTAGAACTGCGCGCCGTCGTGGACGCCTACAATCTTGGCGAAGGGATTTTCCTTCCAGCGGGTCTTTTTGACGTGCCTGCGGCCGCTGCGGTAGGTCTCCGTCTCAAAGCGGATGTCGGAATAGTCGATGCCGCGGCTGAGCGCGTCGAAGCCGGAGTCCGGCAGAGCGGCGACCCTGGCCAAGTCCCACGGGCACTCCACAGCCCCGCAGAGGCCTGCCTTGTCCTCGCTGACATAGTCCGAAATCATATTCGCCTCGCCCTCCGTGCCGTCAGGGAGAAGAGATGTCAGAATCCGTTTCATCTCCTGATACTGAAGGCTCTGCACATAATAGGATTCGAAGACCTCGACGACATTTCCCTCCTTCGGCAGAAGCTTCTGCTTGAGGAAGGTCGGCAAATCAACCTTTCCCACGAAGCATATCCCCTGCGAATCCTTCTTGTCAGCGGACGGGAGGTCGGCCTCGCGGGCAATGCGCCTGACCTCGGGCTTGGTGATTTCGCCGATGGGAAAAAGCGCGGTCGAAAGCTGTTCCTGAGTGAGCTGGCAGAGGAAATAGCTCTGGTCCTTATTCGGGTCGGCGCCCTCGAAGATTCTGTAAATCACCTTGCCGTCCGCATCGGTCACGCTGTCCTTGCGGCAATAGTGCCCCGTCGCGACCATGTCCGCCCCGAGCCTCTTCGCCGTCTCCCAGAATGCCGCGAACTTTATCTCCCTGTTGCACAGGACATCCGGGTTCGGGGTGCGGCCCTTCGCATATTCGTCGAACATATAATCCACGACCCGCTCCCTGTAGGTCTTGCTCAAATCCACAAAATAGAACGGGATGCCTATTTTGCGGGCCACCATCTCCGCCACGAAACGGTCCTCCTCCCACTCGCACTCGCCGTGGAGGGTCGTCGATGCGTCGTGCCAGTTCTGCATGAAAAGGCCGAAGACATCATATCCCTGCCTCTTGAGCAGCAGCGCCGCGACACTCGAATCCACACCGCCGGACAATCCTACGCAAACTTTCATCTTCTAAAGAAATTTAGGAAAATTTCAAAAATTTATTGCTTATTCGTCCAAGATTTCTAAGAAATCAAAACATTTTTATATATTTGCAGACTTTGCATCGAATTTGCAATACCGCGCAAAGTTACAAAAATCGCATAGTTATGACAAGAAATGTTCTGGAAATAGCCTACGCCACCTACGGTTCAATTGAGGAACTCTCCCCGGAGGACAGGACTCTCGCGGAAGCAGCCGTGAAGGCAATCGGGGGCTCATACGCCCCATATTCAAATTTCAATGTCGGAGCGGCCGTGCGAATGTCGGACGGCACCATTATCACCGGCGCGAACCAGGAAAACGCGGCCTACCCGTCGGGGCTCTGCGCCGAAAGGACCGCAATGTTCTATGCCAATGCACATTATCCGGACAAGGCGATGACAGCGATTGCCATTGCGGCAAGCCAGGGCGGCGTGCTCTGCGAAAAGCCGGCGACCCCGTGCGGACAGTGCCGGCAGGTGATGGCGGAGTACCAGACCAAGGGCGGGCAGCCGATGGCGATCATACTCGTGGGCAGCAAGGTCATCTACAGGTTCGACCGTGTGGAGTGCGTGCTGCCGTTCATCTTCGACAGCCTTGAAGCGAAGTAGTTTCGTAGCGGTCGAGGGCCTCGGCCATGAGGGCGCGGCCCTTCTCGGCGATTTCCTCGCCCTTGGCGTAGTCGGTGATGGTGCTGTAGGAATCGAAGCTCATCTTGACGAGAACGTCCGGCCTGTACATAGCGAGCTGGAGGTTGGCTATGGTGCGGAGCATCAGGGAAAATGTGCGGGAGAGGATTGAGTAGTAGTTGTCGTCCTCCGCGAAAGGCATCTTCTCGACGGCCGCCCGACCCTCAATCGCCTTGACTTTCTCTTCAGCGGTGCGGTTCTCCCTTATGACGCGCTGCGCCTCGCCGCCGACGGCCTTGACCATATCGAGAAGCGAAAGCTTCTTCTTGGACGAAATCGGGGCGAGGATGGCGGCAATCTCTTCATGCAGTTCAGGATCGGCGTCACGGGCATCCTCCAGTTCCTTCACATACCCGGCAATCTTCTGCGAGTCAAGCTGATTCACGTCAAACGAGACGAGGATGTCGTGCCCGTTGCGGGGAACGATGCTGAAGGGGGCCGTGTTCACGGCTCCGCCGTCGATGAGCGTGTGGTAGCCGTACTTGACCGGACGGAAAAGCGAAGGGATGGAAATCGAGGCGCGGATCGCGTCGAACAGCCGACCTTCCCTGAAAACGACTTCCTCACCGGTGTAGAGGTCGGTCGCCACGGCCCGGTACGGAATGCGCAGGTCCTCGATGTTGACGTTCGGAACGACCTTCTTGATGGCCTCGATGACCTTTTCGCCCTTGACAAGGTAGCTTTTGCTCAGCGACACGTCCAGTAGCGAGAGCAGCTTGTAGTTGTTGAGCTGAAACAGCCATTTCTTGAAATCCTCAAGACCGCCGGCGGCATAGATTCCGCCCACGAGCGAGCCGATTGAGCAGCCCGCAACAGAGGTGATGTTGTAGCCTCTGCTTTCAAGTTCCTCGATTGCGCCGATGTAGGCGAAACCGCGCGGCCCTCCGCTGGAGAGCACTAGCGCGACGTCCTTTGTACCCGATGACATAACCTGTACCTGTTTTCGTAAATATAAGGAATGCGCCGCCCGCTGTTCCAAGACGAAAGGCGGACGGCGCAAAATTACGAATATTTCGATAAAATCAGACTATTTCCAGTTCGGATTTTCCTTCAAAGTAGGGGTAGCATCCGGAATGAAGTCGTTTGTCGAGTTATTTGTATCAACCAATTTTCCATTCTCGTCAACCTTTCTTCTCACCGATTTCCCATAACGCTCCGGATCCTTGTCTATTTTTCCGCAATAGGTATATCCGCTGTCAAGGGTCGCATCAAATGACATTGTATATATCAATGACGTGACGGCAAGATTTACAGCGTCAATCACCCATTCGTTAGGAACCTTATAAGCCTTGGATATAGACATTTGGGTGCCTGTCACCTCGTTTATGTAGTCGCCTGTCCAAGGGTAGTCGGCAAGGAATTTCTCCTTATTAACGGATGCCGGCGGAAATGCGATTGCATAACCGAGGAATCCCCTGTCGTGAAGAATCCAGACAGTATTAGTATGAGTAAACCATATGTCAAGATTCGTAATGTCAGGATTATCTATGTCCTGATTGGATGCACTCGTCGACTTGTCATACCATTCAAAGTCAGCGTGTGAAAGATCGAACGAATTTGAGTTGGTCGCAAGATGGTTCTGAGCATTGTTCGCGATTATCAGAGACTTGCCGGGATCAAGCGGAACATCCTTGCCGCTTCCCGGAATGCAATAAACAGTCCAGACATCTGCAAACTTATCCTTGTTCGGCTCAAGATACTTAAATTTCGACATTGAGTTTATCTTAGCCTCCATAATCATTATGCCGTCGGCATAGAGCGTCTCGTCGCAGTTGTTGGTCAGGCGGAAATACTGGTCGCCCTTGAACTTGTCTGTCTTGCCGGTCTCGGGGATAAGGTTTGAAGTGAAGAACACCTCCTCAATCAGCAGCTCGCCCGGCTCGATGTTGCGCCAGCTCTGCTTTACATTGAAGGTCTTGACCGTCTCTCCGTCGCCGTTCTGCACAAGCACGGTCGCATCGCGGTAGTCGTCGCCCGGATTTGCTGCGAAACTGAGCGTAAGAGCCTTGGAATCGACATCGCGTGAAACCTCTGAAATCCAGTCACATCCCTCGGAAATCGAGAGCGTGTAGTGCTTGGCGCTCACCGCGAGCGTCTTTTCACCTCCACGGGCACGAACGGCGACATCCTCCTCGGTCCTGTCCTCCGGGCGCACAGGCTCGGCATCCTGAACAAGGGCTATGTCCTCGTGCTGCGCAAGTTCCTCCGGACCGTAGCTGACTGTAATCACGGCAGTCCTGCCCTTCTCGTTTTCGTTGGCGTTCACCTTGACCGTCACCTCGGCGTTTCCGTCTCCTTCAGCAGGGGCCACTTCAAACCAGGTCTCGCCTTCCGCAGCATCGGTTGTGATGGTCCACCCGCAGTTCGCGGTGATTGCGAACGACAGTTCGGCCGCCTCAAACCCGGTCGAGAGTTCCTGTTTGTCAACACTGAGCTGAGGAACAAACTTTTCCTCTTCCTTTTCGCAGCCGGCAAGAACGACGAGCGCGGCTGCAAGAGCAAATAAAATCTTTTTCATAAAAATACTAAAAATTAAAGCTTTATATAATAACTACAAATTCAAACAATCACGCCCTTATAACTGATAATCAAAAACATAATCCAATCGCAACAAGTCCGGCGTCCCGGTTTTCGCCCGAAAGGAAAAACGAGTGCCGGCAGGTTGTGCGGAGATATGCCGCAGTCCGCGAACCTATGGAACGCTGCACGCGGAAGCCCGCGTCGGCGAGGACAAGGGCGTCGTTCAGACGCTCGTACATGCTCCCGTAATGCGCCGCGACCTTTGCCTCACAGCGTCCCTCCGGAAGAGCCAGACCGCCTCGGACGCTGCCGTGGCCTCCGATCCCGAACTCCACTGCAACCACCCATTTTCCATGAATGAGCCACCTTCCGACAGCCCCCAGAGTGCCCCCGAGCCGGTCAAAGGAGAGGAAGCCTGAAGGGTAGCGGTAGGAGGAGTTCCAGTGAAGCCACTCTACGCGCCCCAGCAGAGACCAGTCCCCACCTCCGGAACGCCGCCATGTCAGCACGGCACCGGCGTCGGCCTCAGCCTTGAGCGAACGGTACATCGGCATGGTGCAGAGCACATTGTAGATGTTTCCGAGGCCGTTGTCTATCACATTCTCGCGCCCGTCGGAAATCTCAGCGCTGCCGTCGGTGAAAACGCCCCAGCCAAAGGAGGCAGAACCGCCCCTGTACGCGAGAGAGGCATATCCCCGATGCCGCAGCATCCTCGTAATCGGCACCTTGTTCTGGTTGGCAAGCGTGCGGTTCACGTCAAACAGGGCATATCCCCCAAGCGCATAGAATCCTCCCGAATGCAGCGGCATCAGCGAGAGGGCGACGTCGCAGCCGGTTCCCCGGTAGCGCGTGGCGCAGTAGTCCCCCGAGCCGGCGAAGCGCCCGAAATGGGTTCCCAGCCCCGTGAAATGCAGTTCGGAGGT
>DJPQ01000036.1:4176-4608 GCA_002439805.1 Bacteroidales bacterium UBA6408 | reverse complement strand
CCGCGCTCGTTCATGAAACTGACCTCCTGAAACTGGCGGTAGAGGCGCAGGGAGACGTCAGCGTTGAGCCGGTAGCGGTCGAAGAGGCAGCCGGCGGAGAGGTCAAGGCGGAAGTCGGAAACGACGCTGCGGGGGCGCGGGTCGGTCTGCCGGTACTCGTGGAGGGCACGGTAGCCGGCGCCGGCTCCCCAGTTGAAGCGGCGCCGGCGCATCGCATAGCCGCCGTAGAAGGAGTACTGCGAAATGCGCAGGTCGCCACCGAGCGAATCTGCCATCACATAGGGCGCGAGCAGCTCGTAGTCGGAGACGGAGTTCCAGCGGACATTGCGCTTCACCCCGTTGTAGTAGTCGGCTCCGGCCACTGCCGCGGAGCGGTCGTTCAGGACGACATGAGAGCGGACATTGAACTCCCCCGTCATGGCGGCGTCGCCG
>DJPQ01000036.1:3900-4117 GCA_002439805.1 Bacteroidales bacterium UBA6408 | reverse complement strand
CGCCAGTTGAACCGTGCCTCGACCTCGGTCAAGGAATGGCGACGCGCGAAAAGCCGTGAGGCAGTGCTGTGCTCCGAGACTTCGCGCCCGACGGTCTCAACAGGGGCATCCGTCTCAAACGAGCGCAGAGTCACGGAGGCAGAACCGAGTCCGGCGCGAGATGACGGGCGGGTCATCAACGAATCATCGGCGGCACTGGGCATATGAAGAACTGCCT
>DJPQ01000036.1:3584-3865 GCA_002439805.1 Bacteroidales bacterium UBA6408 | reverse complement strand
AGAACTGGCTGTCGGCGAGTAGCCAGAGACAGAAGAAGCATAGACCGGCAAGGACAGGAGCGAAACGGCCGCCGGAATCATCGATATGACACTCAGAAATCTCATTTCAGCACAGTCAGTTTAAGAACCATCTTCTCATTCTCCTCCAGCAGCGTGACCGCCGACTCGTAGGTGTTGTTTCCGGCGTAGCGGACCTTAATCTTCGAGCCGTCGTCGAGAGTTGCCGTTCCGTCGAACGAGAGCATATACACTCCACGAGGAATCCTCAAGGTGCAGCTCCC
>DJPQ01000036.1:421-3574 GCA_002439805.1 Bacteroidales bacterium UBA6408 | reverse complement strand
CCGACAAATGCCGGATAATCAAAGCTTTGCAGAGTGTTCACATTCCGGATGAACGTCCCCTTGAGACTGTTGTCAGCCGTCACGAGCACAGCCTCGGCTCCGTCCGGAAGCTCCGTTTCGAGCGTCAGCGAGGTGAAGAGCCCCGCGTCGTCATATTCCGTACATCCCGAAAACATCACAGCGCACACGGCAACTGCGAGAGCATGCCGCAAATGTCCTGTCCCCATATTTTCAATCATCCGTCCCATCATATCATAATCATATCATAATCATATTCATACACCCGACCATCTCATCATATCCTGAAGTTCAGTTCCATTCCGAAGTAAGGCATCACCTCGCGACGTATTTCCACACCCATCCTCGTTATGTACGACGGCGTATAGTCCAGAATCTTGTTGACGAACACGGCAATCGAAAGGCGGTCGCGCCAGAGTTTTTTCGTCACCTTCAGATTCACGTTCATGCTGAAGGGCACTCGGTTGTAGAGGAAAATGGACTCGTCGCGCTCGGGCTTTATCATCAGGGCAAGCACTCCGTTCGCCGCAGAGTCTTCCGTAAATTCGTGTGTCTCAAGGTTTTTGTCTATATATGCGAGAGGATAAGGGTTGCGCCAGCCGTTCTGATTTCCCGTGAACCACTGGCACTGGAAGGAAGTCGAGAATATGAGTCCGAAACGGGGAATCTGGGCGTCGAAGGTGAAATTCGTGTTGAAGCTGTCCCTCAGGTAGTTGTCGCTTCCCTCGTAAATTCCGACATATGGATATGTCTTGCCGGAAACGACCACCGAAGGACGGTAATATTGCGGAAGCGAGTTCATGTACCGCGTGCGGAACCATGCGCCGTTCACAGTGAGCTTGGTCCTGAGAACGTCGAGCCGCTTCGTCGCGAGGGTAAATTCGACTCCCTCCTTTTTCGTGCGGCTGCCGTTTGTGACGAACGTGTATGAAACGAGCAGAGTGTCAAGCTGATACGGCAGGTTTTCGAGGCTCGGAGGGCCGGCCAGCGCGTCCTTGTCGACCGCGCTCTCGTCGTAGTCCTTATAAATCACGCGGGTGTAGTCGGAGCTGTTGTTGCGGAATCCGGAGGTCATGTCTTCCTGAAAATATGTCAGGGAGAACGACCAGCCGTTCCACTGCGCGTCCGCGCGGACTTCCCACTTGAAGTTGCGTGCCGCAGAAAGGCTGTAGTTCGTGGGGGCTATCTTCTTGACGAACAGGTTTATGCGGCGCTTGCTTTCATCGGTCGGCCAATAGTTGAACCGGGTGATGTCATAGTAAATCGGATTGGGGAAGAGCTGGGCCATGGTCGGGAGCTTGGTGTGCTGCCCGATGCCGGCGGAAACAGCGGACTTGAAAGGCTCGCCGCCGAGCGTGAACTCAGGGAAATTCAGGCGGAGGTTCAGCCTCGGGTCGAGATGAAGCCGGCCGTTGATTTCGTAGCGGCCTCCGAGCCCGAGCATCATCCCTGCACGCAGTCCGGCCATCGCCTCGATGCGGAAACGTCCCGCGTTCCAGGTGAAGTTGTCCTCCGCGTAGGCTGAGAGCTGATGGTTGGCAGGAATGAGGCTGAAGTTTCGCGGACGCACGTTCATGTCCGGAGAAAACGGCTTGAGAGGGTCGAAAATCACGCCCTTGCCGAAGTTCTTGTCAAGGTTCCACTCCAGCCCGAAGCGGAAATCGTGGCTTGTGTGCTCCGTACCGGCATAGCAGAGGGTCGAGGCCTTGAGATAGGCGTAGAACGGCCGCCCGTCGACCTGCATCGCCGCCTCATATTTGTAAGGCACGGTCACGGCGTCGTGCTCGCCCTCGTCCAGCGAGGTTGACAGAGGGACCGGAGAGGCGAGGGCGACATATTTCCACCTGTCTATGAGGTCGTATTCCCCCGTTGCGGAGGCCGTGAGCGAGAATTTGCGGAAGAAGCCGTTTTCCTTGTTGCGGAGGCTGAACTCGCCGCCGGCTACGAAACGGTTGTATTTCGAGTCGTATGTCTCTATCGGGCCGCAGTCGCCGAAGTCGAGGTCCTTGTCCGCCTTGCGCGTGTCGAAGGAACCGGTGTAGTCAAGGTTGCCGTTCATCGTGATTTGGAAACGGTCAAGCGAGAGGTTCTTGCCGACGCGGTAGCTGAAGGTGAAGCGGCGGTAGTTCTGGCGCGGGTTTCGCGGCTCGTTCTTCGAGTCGAGGACATTGAAGTCGAGGTTCATCGTGAGCTTGTCGCGCTTTCCCCATTCGAAGCCCTTGCCGGTGTAGAACAGCATGCTCTTCATGTCTGCCTTGAAGCGTGCCCGAAGGTCCTTCCCGCCCTGACGGCGCTTTATCTTCACCATTCCGCTGGTGAGGTCGCCGTACTCGACGGAGGGGATGCCGCGGACAATCTCGACAGACTCGATGTCGTCGGTCGGGATGGTTCTCATGTCCGCTCCGGCATTGACGAAGGAACTGCCGTAGCTGCTCCAGACCGGAGTCGCCTGAAGATTGGCGTCGTTGTTCAGCGGGATGCCGTCGATGAGGAACTTCGTGCCGAGCGATGAGGTCGAGTAGTTGTCGTCGGAAAGCGATGCGGCGGCACGCAGGTTTATTGTCTGCGGAGCTCCGAGGACCGGGTCTTCGGCGCGTCCTCCGGGAAGCAGCTCAAGCAGGTCGGCGAAGCTGGATGGCTGGATGTGCTCTATGGCTTCCTCCCCTATCTTCGACGAGTTCACGACGCTGTGGGACTCGGTGGCGGTGACGACGGCCTCGCGGAGGTTGAAGTGCATCGCGGCGACATCAGCCGTGTCCGCAGTCTGCCCTGCCGAAGGCAATGCCGCGAGTGACAGCGCCGCCACTACAGCCGCCTTCACAGGGAATCCCGAAGCGAGAGCACCGAACAATCCGTATTTGAACAATCCGTATTTGACACCTGAAAATGACATATTGAACACGCTACCGATTTTGCGCTGCAAAGGTAGCCCGCCGCCACACGAGCGGCAATCGCCAGATTTCGGTATATTGAAAGGCCGCCGTCACCAAATCTTGTGACGGCGGCAGCCAATATTTTAAAAGTCAGTTCAGCCTATCTTATACAATATGCGAGACAAGCGGGATGAAGAAAAAGATGGGATGCAAGGCGGATGGTGAAGATGAATACCGCAGCAACCTGATGGTTGTGAGGATT
>DJPQ01000036.1:0-330 GCA_002439805.1 Bacteroidales bacterium UBA6408 | reverse complement strand
TTCACCAGCATAACAAAGCCGCCCGTAAGGATGAGGTTCAGCACGATGGTGAGCACGGAAATCAGCAGGAGCGGACCGCCGAGACCATAGCTGATGGCTATGAAAATCACGCCGGCGCCGACCTCGCCCCGGGTGAACATTCCGATTGAGAGGGCGAGCCTCTCGCTGAACCTGCGGTCGCGGTAGAACGCCAGCGGCATGAGCTTTCCGATGTTCGAGAGCAGGGAAACAACAAGCACATGGACGGCAATCATGCCCCAGGACATCATCGGAAGCGACGCCGTCACCGAGTCCGGGTTCGCCGGCTGCGAGTTCATGTCAATCCCGACG
>DJPQ01000118.1:22492-23364 GCA_002439805.1 Bacteroidales bacterium UBA6408 | reverse complement strand
TAGCAGTGGTCGGTCGGAGCCATGACCACCTCCATTCCCTTGGACACCGCCTTAATCCCTCCTTTCGTGCCTCTCCACGACATGACCGTCGCCCCGGGACCGAGGTCGCCCTCGATGATTTCATCCCAGCCTATGAGCTTCTTCCCGCGCCTTGCAAGCATCTCCTGTACCCTGTGGGTCAAGTAGTTCTGAAGATAGTTCTCAGCCTTCCACTCTCCGCTGTCCTCAAGTCCGAGTTCCCTGATTTTCGCCTGACAGTGAGGGCATTCCTCCCACCGGGTCTTCAGACACTCGTCCCCTCCGATGTGGAAATACTCGCCGGGGAATATGTCGCAGAGCTCGCCCAATACATCATCGATGAACTGATAGCTCGTCTCCTTGCCGGCGCAGAGAATCTCGGGATAGACCCCGATTTTGTTGCGCAGCTGATAGGGACCTCCGGTGCAGCCCAGTTCCGGATAGGCGACCAGCGCCGACTCTATGTGCGAGGGCAGGCAAATCTCGGGAACCACGGTAATCGCGAGGGAGTCTGCATAGCGCACAATCTCGCGCATCTGCTCCTGAGTGTAGTAGCCGCCGTATTTCCCGCCCCGGTACAGCCCCTTCACATGAGAGGTCATTATCCCGTTCCGAAAAGCGCCCTCGGAAGTGAGTTTTGGATATTTCCGGATTTCCGCACGCCACCCGGCATCGTTGGTCAGGTGCCAGTGGAAGCGGTTCATCTTGTAGAACGACATCACGCGCAGGAAATTCTTGACGCTCTCCACCGTGAAGAAATGCCGCGAGCAGTCCAGCCCCGCCCCTCGATAGGCAAAGCGGGGCGAATCCTCCATCTCCATGCACGGAATCTTAAAGTCCCCGTATTCGCCCTC
>DJPQ01000118.1:0-22391 GCA_002439805.1 Bacteroidales bacterium UBA6408 | reverse complement strand
CTTCTCGCCCTCCGGCGACAGCGCCTTCATTATCCCCGGGCCATAGATTCCCGTGGGAAGAAGCTGCTGAAGAGTCCGGATGGCGTAGAAAGTTCCTGAATACGAGGACGAGAACACCTCGACGGAACGCCGTCCCACGGCAATCCTGTACGCCTCGTCGGCAAGCGTCGTGTCCCGGGCGAACACGATTCTGCCCCGTCCGCGCTTCGCGGAAATGGCCGAAAGGTTCTCCGCAAAACCCTCAACCGCCGCAGTCTCTTTAGGAGTGAGCGAGAGGCACACGACCTCCGCCCCCTCCGCATCAAAGATCCCCCGGTGAATTTCAACACTCCGGGGATAAGGAACAAGCGGCAGGGTCTCCCGCGACCCGTCCCCTGCAAAAGACGGCACTGACAGCAGTAGTGCCGCCAGTGTCGCCGCAAATGTCATTATCGACTTTTTCGTCATAGACTGTGTTTAAACATTATCCCGCCCCTATCTCTGCGCGCCGTACTGAGTGTAGCCGGATTTCATCTTGAACGCGCCGGTCGTCAGGTCGAACGACTCGAACGGATTAACAAATTCTTTCACATCCGCATTGTTGACGAGCGTCACTCCGCTGACCGTTCCTTTTGTAAATTCACGCCCGTCGCTCGCGTTCAGGAACGCAATCTGAGGATAGTCATGCCAGTTATTCTCCTGAGTGGAAATTGCAAATACGGCTTCTTTTGTCATTCCTTTAACACTCAACAAGCCTGCAATCCTCTGCTCTGCAGCAGCCGCTGACTTTGATGCCGGAGCTGTAGTGAATGACAGATTATTCTTTACCGAAATGCTTTGCGCGTCACAGAACGTGAGATAGCCCTTAGAGAACCAAACGTTCGCATTTCCAGTATCCACATTATAGAATGTATTGTTCTCAAACACAACATCGCCCAATGTCGCGCCGTTTGCATAAGGGGCGTTAATGAAATAGAACGCCCTTCCGTCCTCGTATGTGCCGGATGTTCCGTCACTCCAGATCACATTATTTTTCAACGTGACATTTCCAAGCGAAAATCCGGTCACATTATGCGTGCCGAAGAAAGAAACCCCATCTTTCATCACAAGAATGTCCGAGTTGACGATTGTTATCCCCTCTATTGTCTGATCCGTCGCCTTTCTCGTCACAAAATCACGGTTTACGTTTATACGGCAGTCATCAAAAATCAATTCTCCCAAAGTTTTCTTGGAATCATTTCCATCACTATAGGCGTTAATAATGTCAACAGTCGCACTCTGATTTGTAATGGTCACATTCTGGAATGCCAAAACATGATGCGAGAGATTCTCTTCCGATCCAAGAAAATAATTGCCGCCGGAAGTGAATATGACATCCGCCCTCTTTCCAGGAGTATTGCCTACAACGATGATTGATGAATAATAATTGTTGCCACCGACTTTGAGGCTACCTCCATTATCTATGAAATAGACTCCTCCGTTCTTACCGTCATTATTCTTACCGTAAGTCATGTTGCCCCAGAAGCCAATCTCAGAAGTTACAAGCCTGCCGTCACCATACTCCGCCTTGTTGTAGGTCTTGCCGCCGATTTCGAGGTCGTAGCCGGCCTGCCAGAGGTCGTACGGGGTCATCTGATGGTCTTCGAGCTTGCCAAGATCCCAAAGCTTGCCGGCGACGGTCGTGAAGGATTTGTCGTATTTCGACGCAAAGAGGACTTTGCCGGAAGCGTCGTATGCCGTCATCGTGAATCCCTTGGACATGGTTACGCCGGGAGCGAGCGCAATGTAGCAGTCCGTGTTCGGAGCGGAGACAATGGCCTTGGCAACCGGGAAACAATTCGTCTCTGTATTGAATGACACAAGACTCACTGCGCCGGTGCTGTAGTTTCCGACCACCATTCCGATAACATTCTCACCATTGTTGCCCTTAAACTCCACGGAAGAAACACCCGATGTCTCTGTCCGGAACTTAAGAAGCGTCAGCATATTCCTAAAAGACAGCTTCCTGTCGCTGCCGCAGTTTGCAAACGCCGCATGAGGAATCCGACCGGCAGCAATTTCAATGAAATCCCACCCGTCTTTTTTGGCATTTGTATAAACATACGATGGCCATCCAAAAGAGTTCAACGTGTTCTTGTCGCTGAAATAAGCCAGATAAGTCTCCGCATCTGCCGGAACATTCGGTGCCGTGAAAGTCGCTGAACCGTCGGCATTTATATTCTCAGCATTGAGCGTAATGCGGTCAACGATGGTCTCCGTTTTTCCGTCAGTGCCCGTCTTTTGTGCGGAAACAGCGACGAAATCCCCAGCAGTGAACGACACCTTTGCCGTACCCGCCGTCTCGTCAATGTCAATCGCCACCTTTGTCGCCGACGGTGACGCGGGGGCTTCGTCGTTCTGAATGTACGCGGTGAAGGTCACGCCCTCGCCCTCAGGTTCATTTCCGCCGGAAGGATTCTCCGTTTCAGCAATTTCCTTAGCGCAGGCCACGGCCGCCACGACAGCGGCCGACATAATCATATATCTGAATACTCTTTTCATGACAAAAAAATAGTTTTATAACAATATAGTTTACCAGGTGAATTTTTCATACTCATAAGTCTCGTTTTCTGCCCCCCCCGACTGGGCGAAGCCGGCTTCCGTCCTCAGTTCATCGACGAGGAATTCCGGAGCAATGTAATTTTCTTTTTTCATAATCGTTGATTCATTTATGTGGTTAATGATTTTGATGTTTCTTTCCGCGGGACACCCCGTCATTCCTTGAAGACAGGGTCGTCCGCCACGATGACCGTCACCTCCCGGACGCTCTCGGAATGTCCCTGATAGTTGTCGTTCACACCGTGGAACACAGCCTTGTAGGTACCCGGCTCGCTGTAGGTGTACTCATAGTCATAGATGGGATTCATCATGTTCTTGATGTGCTTTCCGCTGTCCTTGACGACCGAGTTCAGAGGCATGATTCGGGAGAATATCCACACGTCTATCTCGTACGGCAGGAAATGGGGATCCGTGCCTTCACAGAATATGGTGTAGCGGCTGTTGTCGAAATGGCAGGTTGCAACGGACGTCGTGTCCCCGCGACGCAGAGGGTTCTTTCCGAGGTATGGAGGATCCTGCTCATTCATCACGATGTGGTTCAGCTCGATGTCGGACAGGTCCGTCACGACTTTCTCGCCGCCGCTGTGGGTCATCTCGATGCTGCCGTTGATGTAGTAGGTGGCCTGGTTGCGGGTGAAGTTCATCGTGTTAGGATGCCAGTGGATTGCCAGGCAGAAATCGTCCTTGTAGTCAGTGATGTCATAGTTATGCTTATATATAGTTTCACGAATCGCATGGATGTCATCGAACTCCAGCTTCTGCCAGCCTTCCATTTCTCCGTCCGCAGTCATGCCTTCAACCATTTTCTTAACGGTCTCCCTGTCTGCTTTCCCGTTTTCTTCCAGATTTCCTTCAGTACCGAGAAGTCCGGGAAACGTTTTTGAAACATAGATGTCAAGACAGCTTCTCTGTCCCTGCCAGCCCCAGTTCATCATGTATTCCATATTCAATGTGACATTTGTCACGTCTTCCATGGGAACCGATGTCCGGTCACGGTAGCGGAACTCATGCCCTTTCTCCCCACTGTAGAAAACCATATAGTCCGCGTCTCCGGAGAACTTGAAGTGGACCGGCTGTCCGGGACGATAGACATTGCCCCCGTCGAGGCTAACGGAGAAATCCACAGGAGTCACGATGTTCTGCTGGGAGCAGGAGGCAAGCGCCGCGCATCCCAGCAGGACAAGAATTGTATTTTGTAGTGTATTCATTTTCATAATCAGAATTTACCAAAGAGGATTTTGCTTCAGTTCAGTGTTTACCGCCAGTTCGAGGGACGGAATCGGCAGACAGTTGTTCTTTTCTCCGAGACGATCAACAAGCGTGATATAGTTCTTTGCCGTCGATGTTCCCCAGTTGGAGTCCGTCACCGCCAAGGAGGCGACCTCGTTCATCGAATCAAGATAGATTCCCCAGCGGAGAAGGTCGAACTTGCGAAGTCCCTCGAAGCATAGTTCACGTGCGCGTTCGTTGCGGATGAACTGCCGGAATTTCTCCAATGTCGCGTACTTGGCGAACGGCTCCGTGGAGACTCCCGCCCTTTCACGGATAGGGAGAATCACATTGTACAGTTCCTCAGAAGGTGCGCCGTTATATTCGCACATGGCCTCCGCATACATCAGAAGCACATCGGAGTAGCGCAAAAGAGGGACATTGATTCCGCACCAGATGCACTTGAAGTTCTTGCGTCCCTCGTATTGCACCTCGCGGCGGAACTTGCCGCAGTAGCGGCTGCCGGGATTGTAGGTCGGGTCCTCGTTCGTCGAGTTTCTGTTCGCGATCTGCGCACCGGAGGTGTAGTAAGGCGTCTTGTCTATCCCGGCGATGAGCTTGCGCGTGTCGTTCGGGTCGCCGCCGTAAGGATAGAGCCAGCCCTCCTCTCCGGAGCCGTTGTAGTGGTACGGAGGAAGCGTCCATTCCTGACGCTTGTCTGTGACATAGGACAGGTTCTTCTCAAGTCTGACACGGTCTTCCTTCATGTAGATGTCCCACAGCTTTATCGTGTTGCAGAACAGCCCGTATGCGAAATTGGTGTTCATGTCGGAGTAGTTCGTTCCCGAGTTTGAACTGCGGATGCCGTTCAGCTCGCCCCAGCGGCTGTTGCCGTAGTAGTCCGGAGACGAGCGGTCGCCGAGGAAGTCGGCCTCCCACATGGACTCGTAGTATTCCTTGTCGTACTTGTCGCCGATCATGTTGATGAACACTTGGCTGTAGTCCGGGTTCAGCCGGTGCTTGCCGCTTTCGATGACCATCTTCGCGTAGTCGGCGGCCTTGCCGAAGTATTCGTGCTTCTGAGCCTCGGTCGTGCCGCTGACGGCCTCGCCGGCCATGTAGAGATAAACCCTCGCGAGTATGCCCTCCACCGTGGTCTTGGTGACGTCAGACGGAGCGTATGTCAGGTCGTCGGTAATTGTCTCAAGGCATTTCTCCATCTCGGAGGCCGCGAACTGCATCACCTCAAGCTGAGGAGTGGCCGGGCATTTCACGTCGCTGTAGGAGTCAATGGCCTTCAGACGGAGAGGGACATTGATGTAGTTCTGCGCGAGGATGAAGTAGTAGTATGCCCGCAGGAACCTTGCCTGTGCCTCCATCTTTCCTTCGGGGTCGAAGTCAGTTCCCTCGATGTTCTCGAGGAAAGCGTTGGCGTTGCGCACTCCCTTGTAGAGCCATGTCCATGTCTGATAGACATCGTCCGAATTGGCGTCAATCTCGAAGCACGCGCCCTTCATGGTGGAGTTGGTCGTGGACATGTACTGCACGATGTCGCTGTTGTAGTTCAGGTCCAGAATGAGGTTGCAGCCGTAGAGCTGCCAGCTGTTCAGGACTCCATAGACTCCGTTCAGGGCAAGCTGAGCCTGCGATGACGAGGTGTAGAATGTCTCCTCAGTAATTATGTTCGGCTTTACGTCGAGAAGATTGCAGCCGCCGAGGAGCAGCGCGGCCGAAAATCCGACAAATATGTTCTTTATCCTTTTCATAAACGTTTCTCCTTAGAATGTGAGCGAAATTCCTCCCGTGATTGTCCTCGCGCGCGGGTATGCAGACCAGTCGAAGCCCGGAGTAAGCACCGAATTTCTCGTGGAGACCTCAGGGTCAGGACCGGAATAGTTCGTGAGCGTGAAGAGATTTTCGCCCGTGAGATAGACCCGCAGTGAGGAAATCTTCACCTTGCGAAGCAGCTTGTCCGGAATCGTGTATCCGAGAGTGATGGTCTTCAGACGAAGGAAAGAGCCGTCCTCCACAACACGGGAAGAATAATACTCCATGCCCCTTGCGCCGGCGCGCGGGATGTCGCTCTGCGGGTTGCGCTCCAGCGACCAGGCATTGCGCATTGTCCCGAACTGGTTGAGTTGCGAGCCGTCGTAGTACTCGAACATCAGACGGTTGGCGTTGAGGATGTCGTTGCCGTAGCTCCAGTTGAAGAAGACGCTGAGGTCGAATCCGTAGAAATTGAAGGTGTTGTTCCATCCTCCGGTGTGCAGAGGCTGTCCCACTCCGATGACGGTCCTGTCGGAGTCGTTGATGACGCCGTCGCCGTTCACGTCCTCATATTTCGGATCACCCGGCCTGACGGAGCTTCTGGTCATGCTCTCAAGGTAAGGGATGCCCTCCTTCAGGAGAGTTCCGTTGGTGAACTCGTCGTACTTGTAGGTCCCGAGGTAGCGGTAGCCGTACATGAGACCGGTAGGCATCCCGACCTTGGTGACATACGGGGTCTGCGAAGAGTAGCGGTCATTCCAGTAAACCGTGGAGATGAGCGTCGTCTGGTTCATCGAAAGCCCGGTCACGGTGTTGTTGTTCATTCCGAAATTGAAGGTGGATGTCCATGTGAAGTTCTTAGCGCGTACAGGGACGACATTTATTGAGAGTTCAAGTCCCCTGTTGCGTATAGAACCTACATTGATCATGGCGTTCTCATATCCGGAAGAAGACGGCATGGTCGCCTGAAGAAGCAGGTCGCGGGTGTTCTTCTGGTAGATGTCGGCGGTGACCGAAATCCTGTTGTCAAGGAACGCGAGGTCGAGTCCGAGGTCAAGCTGCTCGGTGGTCTCCCAGCGCAGGTCCTCGTTAGGCATATTGTAGCGGAAATATCCGGAGACAGTCTGCCCGTCGCGGACATAGTCCTGATTGTTGTTGTTTCCCGGAAGGGAAAGGAAGCGCGTGTAGTAGTCGTAAGGAGTTGATGTCCTGTTGTTTCCGGTCTCTCCCCACGAGAAACGAATCTTTCCGTTGTTCCACCAGCTCAGACCCTTCATCCAGTCCTCGTTCGTGAAAGTCCACGCGACGCTGGCCGAAGGGAAGAATCCCCAGCGGTTCTTTTTTGGGAACTTTGACGAGCCGTCCGCACGGAACGATGCGGTAACGTAGTACTTGTGCTTGTAGTTATAGTTCACGCGGGCAAGGCCGGAAGCGAGCATCCACTGCCATTTGTAAGGCTCGATTGCCTGATACTCGCCGGTGTTCATTCCCTCAAGCCCGAGCTGCTCCGACTGTATGTGGTGCGCACCGACGCCCTGATGGGTCGTGGTCTCGCCCTGGAACGTGGCTCCGACGAGCGCCTGGAAATGATGGTCGAGGCCGAAGGTCCTGTCAAAGCTGAGCGTGTTCTCGTTCAGCCAAGTCTGAGTCTCGTCCCAGATAATCTGGGCATTAGGACCGTAGCCGAGCGGGAATGCAGGGTGTCCGGTCATGGTGTTGGAGCCGTTGAACTGCTCGTTGCGGCTCTTGGAGAGGGTATATCCTCCGGAGATACGGAGTTTCAGTCCCTTGATTATCTCATAGTTGAGAGCAGCGCTTCCGTTGAGGTAGTCCCTCACGACCTTGCGATACTGGTTGCGGACGTTCGCCGCAGGATTGAAACGGAAGGCATCAGGATTTGATATTTCCTCATCCACAAGCTCGTTCACGAAGGCGTCGTTGATCGGGCCGAAGCGCAGCGGACGGATGGGACGGAATCCCCACACGGAGTAGAGAAGGTAGGACGACACGGTCGATGCCTGATTCGACGACGCCGGCTGGGTTCCGTTTGTCGTCGCGCGGGAGAAACTCCCTATCACGTCGAGGCTCACCTTTTCCCCGAAGTTCTGCGTGAAGTTCACCTTTCCTGAATATCTCTGGAAATCCGAAGCCACAAGAATACCGTTCTGGTCGAGGGCGCTGAAGCTGACATTGTAGAGATTGTCGGCCTTCGCGCTACCTCCGCTCACCGAGACATTGTAGTTCTGGGAGAACGAGGTCCTATAGACCTGATCCTGCCAATCGACGTACGGCTGCGTTTTGTAGTCCTCCAGCGAGTAGTAGTCGTAGTCGTATGCTCCGGTGGCGTCATAGCCTGTGAAATAGCCGGAGTGCGAACCGGTAGTGCCCTGCGCGTACTCATCGTCGAGACGCACGAACTCATAGCCGCTGAGCAAATCCACCTTGTTGGCAATCTTCCCGCCCGTCCAGGACGCGGAGAAGTTCACCTTAGGTTTGCCCTGCGAGCCGCGCTTTGTGGTTATCACGATGACTCCGTTCGCTCCCCGGGCTCCGTAAATTGCCGATGCGGAGGCATCCTTGAGCACATCGACGCTCTCGATGTCCGCCGGGCTGATTGACGAGGCGAACGAACTCTCGGTAGGGAAACCGTCTATGACATAGAGCGGGGCGGACGACTGCGTGAGGGAGTTGTTGCCTCGGATCACGATGTTGGCCTCGGCTCCGACCTGTCCGTCGGACGTGGTCACCACCACTCCGGCGACACGGCCGGCAAGCGCCTGGTCGAAGTTCATAGGAGTGGATTTTATGATTTCATCCATGTTCACCTTTCCGACGGAACCGGTGAGGTCGCGCCTCGCCACGGAGCCGTATCCCACGCTCACCACCTCTGCGGCCGCAAGCGTTTCTGCAGAATCATTCATCTTCACGTCGATGACCGAACGGCCGCCGACCTTCTCCTCGACATCGGCGTAACCAAGGCATGAGATGACTATGGTCGCGTCCGAAGGCACGGAGATGGAATATTTTCCGTCCGCACCAGTCGCAGAGCCGTTGGACATATTGCCTTTCTCATAGACAGTCGCGCCCGGCAGGGGTCCAGCGTTGTCGCTGACGGTTCCGCGCACGGTCACCCGGCCCGACTGTCCCCAAAGGGAGACAGCCAGGCAGAGCAGTGCGCAGACCATTATGGATATTTTTGTCAAAGCTTTCATTTTCTTCAGTTTTTACGGACTAACGTGATGCTCCCTTGTCGGCAAAGGCCGCCTTCTTCACGAATGTTCCGGTCTCGACGTCCGCACTCTCGAACGGTTCGTCCATAGACTCGACTGTATTTCCGTTCATCTTGACTCCGAGGTCGCAGCCGGTGCTGAACTTGTCTCCAGTGAAGGAATTGTCCTGATTGCCATACCAGTACTTATTGTCTTTTGTGGTGAGGAAGCAGGTCTGCGGATACCATGACCAGTTGCCGCCGGTCTGAACCTTGCCTTCAGGGTTAAAGTTCTCGCCGCGCACTGCGACAAATGCCCCGAGACGCTCGCCGTTCGTACCCTTGTTCACGGGCTTTGACTGATAGAACAGGTTGTTCCTGACAATTATGTCACCGCTGACCGTGTTGACGGAAATGACGGCGCGTGTAAACCAGTCTGCCTTGTCACTTCCTACATTATAGAAGGTGTTGTTTTCCATTGTAATGCTTTCCCAAGGCAGACCAGACCCGAACTTGCAGTCAATGAAATAGAAAGGAATCTGCTCCTCGGACTTGCTCCACACGACATTGTTCCTTGCCGTGAAAGTGCCCATCTTGTAGCCTTCTCCGATAAACGAACTTCCGTTCCATGTCTGGATTATCGAGCGTCCGCGACCGTCCTTGTCGTTGGCGACGAGTATGTCGCAGTTCACGATTGTGAAGTTCCGGAGGGTCTGCACGGTCTTCTGCCTCCAAAGGATGTCCTCCTCAAGGTTGATGTAGCAGCCGTCCAGTATGAAACTTCCCAGTCCCTCTATTGCAGTGTTCACGAAATGCAGATTACCAACGGTAGCAATACCCAGATTGACATTTCTGAATGCGACTACATGTTTTTCAGCCGACTCGTCGCCCATCTTGAAGAGAGCGCCGCCGCTGAATACCACAGACGCGCTTCTTTGAGTGGCCGTGTTTCCGCAGACGATGAGAGAACCCTTGAAAGTGTCGCTTGACGGGAGGGTGGCCGTTACGCCGTCAGCGATGAAATAGACGCCGTTGCCGGCAATAGGGCCGTCGCTCTCGATGAGCGTGGCTTCGCCGTAAGCGGACTTGTTGTAGGCGACGCCGTCAATCTTGACGTCCATTCCGGCCTGCCAAGCCTCGTAGAGATTGCTGAATGCAGTGGTTGAAGCCTCGCAGGACGCCAGAGGCCCGTCTCCCGAGGCGTTGCCCGGAACGACATAGAGAGTGTAGGATGTCTCGGCGTTCAGCTTGTCGAACATAATCTGAGTCTCGGCGCCGCCGTCGGTGCCGGAAGCAATCACTTCCGCACGCGAAGGAGCCGGCTCGGAAGACTGAAGCAGCATATATTTCCAGCTGCTGGCATTCTCAAGGATAATGCTGAACTTGAGTGTTGTAGGAGCCGCCTCAAGAAGCCTGATTCCGGCTGCCGGGTCGTCAACGGTGCTCTGTCCATCAACATAGACGCGCACCTTCGCCACTGCGACATGACCGGCCTCAGAGACTGCAATCACTGAAACATCCTTGCGGGAGTCGGCGATGACGGCCTTTGTGTCAGCGGACGCGGCGGCCGGGGCCTGCACCGTGAGGATGGACTCCGTAAGCCATGCGTTCCAGCCTTCGGGACGCATGACCGTAGTGTAGGCAACGCCTTTCTGCTCGATGCCGAAAGTCTTCTTTTCTCCGCCCTTGAAGGTGACGTCACCGTCCGGGACTCCGTTTATCTTGAACAGGAAGCCTCCGACGACAGGAGCCGTGTAGCTCTGTCCGTTCTTGAGCGTGAGGATGAGAGCCTCGTCGGTGTAGGTCACGTCAGCGAAATAGGAATCTTCGCCGCCGGATTCTGCAACGGCAAGCACACGGGAGCCGTTCTCATCAAGGACATCAGCCCAAGTCTGGCCGCCGTCGTAGCTCACAGTCCAGTAGCCGTCCTTGCTGACGCTGAACTTCGGAGTCACGCCGTCTGATCCGCGCCCGAGGACCTTTTCCCCTTCAGACGTGACATACTGCGGGCCTTTACCGTCCTGATAGTCCACCATCCACCAGCCGTCCTTGTCTATTGAAAGAATCGGAGCCTTGCCCATACCGACAGATCCCTGCGTGAGCGTAAGTTCCTCACCGTTCGAGAGAGTTATGGTATAGACTCCGTCCTTTTCAGTCACGCTGTTTATAGTCTTGCCCTCGGCGATTGCCTGAAGAGCCTCGACATTGTCATTCAATGCGTCAAGCACATTTTCAATGGCCGTCACGCGCCCCTCGAGATCATTAACCCGTTCTTCAAGTCCGGAATTGTCGGTGCAGGCGAACAGCGACGCGGCCGCGACCGAAGCGATTATCAGTTTAAAAATGTTTTTCATATTGTCATTATGTTATTTTGTCTTTTCTAAAGTTTGCTTACACTAATCCAGTCAACATCGAACTGTCCCGGAAGTTCCTCATCGTTTATGGCGCATCCAGGGAAGTTGCCTCCGACGGCAATGTCCAGAAGAATCGCGTATGACTGCTCCGGGAAAGTGAAGTTCTGCATATAATAAGGCCGCTCATTCTCATTGAGCTTCAGGTATGCAGGGTCGCTCTCCGAATGCGGGATGTTCCTGTAACGATAGACCTCCTGTCCGTTCACGAAGAAGACCACGGCATCCTCCCGGCACTCGACGGAATAGGTGTTGAACTGACCGCTCACTGAAATTGAACTCTTTCCGGAGTTTTTCTGATCCTGCGCTATGCTCGTACAGTTCAAGGTATATGGGTTATGAGCGGTGTGCTGCGTCATGGTTCCGAAGTTGGATTTTTCCATAATGTCAATTTCGCCGAACTGATAACCCTTTACAGGGCAAATCCATATCGCATACCAGACACCGTCCGCCATCTGGGTGAACCTTGCGCTGCAGTCAACCCTGAACGGAGGTTCAAATGTCATCTTCTTCCTTGTATCTACGGCACCGGTCCTGTATGTGTCACCATATTTCACGGCAAGCATCGTCAACAGCCCGTCTTTCTGGAAAGACTGCGCCGGGTCGCCCTCCTGATACATGTCCCACTCAGAGGTGTATTCGCCATGCTTGTAGCGGCTCCAGTACCTTTCGTCAATCTCAGCCCCGCTGAAATCTTCGCGGAAAATCAGCTTAGGGTCGTATGTGAAGGTGAACTTGTAAGGGGTAGTGTCGCCGGCATCCGTGAACGCAAGCATCTCAAGCGTATAGCTCCCGGCCTTGCCGTCCTCCGGAGCCGCGACGACGAGACTGCCGTCCTCAAGCCGTGCACGCCAACCCTCCGGCACATAAGTCCACACGGCGTTATCGACTCCGGTCATTTCCACAGGGAAACTGACCTCCTTCCCGGCAAATGCATAGATGCCGTCGTAATAGTAACGCGGCTTAATAGAGGAACCCTTCTTTACGGGGATAGAAAGAGAATCCCCTCCAACCATGACGATGTCCAGGTTTCCAGTCTCCTTGTTGTAGCTGACACTTGAGAAGAAATTGTATTCGCCGCCCATGGACTTTCCGTCCTTCGCGCTGATAGGGTCTCCCTTTTCATTCAGGATGCGGGTCCAGTTCTGTCCGCCGTCGGTGGAAATAATCCAGAAGCCATACTTGTCAACCTTGACCATAGGGGTCTTGCCGTCCTGATTCCCAGGAGGCTCGGTTCCCTCGATTTCCGTAAACTCATCTCCGCCGTCGGTCGAGATGACCCATTTCCCGTCCTCAACACCGATAATCGGAGCATTGCCGTCAATCTTGTCGCCGAATGTAATCTTCAGCGTCTCCCCGCTGGACAGCGTGAGCTCATAACCGCTTTCCGTCGCCTTGTAGTCCGTTATGAGGACATTCTTGCGATAGAGGGCATTTGCGGCGATGATGTTGTCATTGATTTTCGAGACATAGTCCTCAATGGCAGTCACTCTCCCGTCAAGTCCGTCAAGCCTCTTGTCCAAGTCCGACGTGCTGCAGGAAGCGGCCGCCAGAACGAGCGCAAGAAGCGGGACGATTTTTTTAAGTGTTCCGTAAGTTTTCATTATGCAGTTGTTTTATCTGTTTTCGTATTTGCCGTCAAGCACGTCACGCACCGCCTGAAGGTAGCCGAAGCCGTCGCGCCGGTCAGGAAGAAGGTAGCTGCCCTCGACATACTCGTTCCATGCGTTCAGCATGATGAACTTGGGCTGCGTGGCGGCGTGGTCGTCCGCCCATTCCTTCGCGGTCTGAAGGAAAGAGGCGAATGCCTCAGGAGTGTGATTCCAGCAGGTGATTTTGTCTGCCCCCTCATCGAGGAAGCGAGGCGTGCTGTCCCAGCCGACTGAGACCGTCGGGAACACGGGAAGCCCGTACTCCTTTGCCCAGTCTTCGCGCAGCCTGATTCCGTTCATGCCGTGCCGGATGTAGTCGGTGTCGAACCCGCCCATGTTGTAGAACGCGAAAGACTTGATTTCAAAGACTTCCATCTGCTTCTTGACGTGCGCAGCCTCGGATGCGCTCCGTTTCCAGTTGCCGCCGCACTGCTGGAGATGCAGATCCGGGAATCCGGCCTTTTTCACCTCGTCGCGGAAATATGCCATTGCCTTTCCTGCCTCTTCCATCGAGCCGAAGCCGTCCGCGAAGAGGTTGAGATCCCAGATGGAAAACACCGGACAACCGTCAATCTTCACATAGTTCGGCCTCGTGAAGTATCGGGTTATGACGCGGTCAACGATGACCTTCCACTGAGCCCAGTCGATGCGGGGGTCGAATGTGAGCGTCTTTGTGTCTGTGTTGGTGTAGGGATTCCAGAGATTCGTGACCTCGTGGTTCGCGTACATGATGTAGAAGTTAATCTTCTCGTTTGACGGAGCCTTGAGGAAGCCGTTGTCGAGAGCCTCTTCAAGGAACGGATAGTTGTGGAACCAGTACCAGTCATAGACAAAGGTGTTCACGCCGTATTCCAAAGCGGTGTTTATCCACTTCTCCACGACCTCGGGGTCATCGTCCTTGTCGCCCTTCCAGAGCGGTTCGCGTGGCTGGTAATGCCCTGGGAAGCGCGCGTCGGCCCTGTTGATGATTTCCCATTCGCCCTCTCCGGCCGGCCAGATGAGCTCCCGTGCGAGGGAGTCGTCGTGGCACGAAGGCCAGATGTAGGCGCAGACATAGTAGTCCGGGGTCTTTGCCGCCCTTCCGCAGGAGATTAGCGCGAGGGCAGCCGCAAGGATTGCTGTAATTCTGTGTTTCATTATATCAGTTTGTATGTTTACGATTATTTCCTCTGTGCTCCATATTCGCTGTAGGCATTCGTAGTGACGAACTTCCCGGTCTCCGCATCCTCGGATTTGAAAGGGTTGGTCCATGAGTCTATCTCCTTGTAAGAGCTTCCGTCCTTCCACTTTATCAGGCTCGTCAGCCCGGCATTCCAGTCAGCGCTGTCTGTACCTTTCAGATAACAGCTCTCGGCAATGTTAATCAGGCTCTTAGAGGCAGCCGTCGTTGCCGCCTGCAATTCCGCAACAGTCATTTCGCCGGCATACAGAAGCGTGAAGTGCGGTCTGTCCGCGACGCTCTTGGATTCAGGCGCCGTGTCATAGAAAATGTTCCCTCCGGTCTCGAAGCTTCCGACAGACGAGGAACGGATCAGAGCCCTGTCCCTTTGTGGCGACGAGGAAAGTTTTCCGTTGTTCAGATTATAGAAAGTGTTGTTCCGCAGAACCACGGCGCCGAACTTTGTGGTTCCGGCATACTGGGTGGTTCCGGCATACTGGCTCGAACACAGATGGAACACCTTCTTTCCTAAAGCGCTCCAGAAGACATTGTTCCTGACGGTCAGGTCTCCGCAGTCGGAGCCTCCGATGTGGGCGGTTATGAGGAACGGTTCCGTGTTGTTGTCCGACGCCCAGTCAACGAGAACATCGCAGTCGAGGATTTCCACACCCTCCATGTCGCCGGTGTTGGAACCATATGAATATCTGTTAAGCAGCGGATACTTCAAATCCACGCGGCAGTCCTCAAGTATCATCCTTCCCATCGCCTGATTGCCGGATATCATTTTACCGACGCCGTCAGCCATCTCCACGCTCACATTTCTGAAGGCGAGATCTGTCCCGATAACCAAAATGTTCTGATTCATCTTCACGGCAGGACGGGTGCCGGGAACATTGCCGATGACGATTACAGGCTTGGTGTAACCGGCATTATTGAAGAACGCGCTCGACCCCTCGTCGATGAAAAAGATGCCATAGTTGCCCTTATTAACCCAGGCGTCATAAATCTGCTGCTCTTTGTTGCCGGTGATGAACATGGCCTTGCCGTTATTGGCCTTGCTATAGGTCCTCGAACCTACCTTGATTTCCCTGCCGGCCTCCCATGCCTCGTAGTAGGATGTCACGGCTGTGGTGGTGAACGAGAGCTTCGCTACCTTGCCGTTCTTCTTGCCGCTTACCGGAAGAACATAGAACGTGTAGTTGGTTTCCGGCTCGGTAGAAAGCGTCACCCTGCTGTCGGAACCGGCATTGGCAAGTTTAATGTCTGCCGCCTCAGGAGCGGTCTCGGACGATTTCTTCAGCACCCAGAACCATTCGGACTGGTTCTGCACATCGACGTTCACCTCCGCAGAATATGCCCCGACATTTCCGAGCGTCAGGGTGGCAAACGGGTCATCCACGCTTGCGGTAGTGTCGAGCTCCGTCGTCACTTTTGCCATGGTGACATAGCCTTGCTCGGAAACGGCAATCACCGACACGTCCGTGCCGGAGTCGGTAATCACAGCGGACTTTGTCGCGGCAGTATGCGGTGCGGTTATGCTTATCTGAGTCTCGGAGAGCTTGACGGACCAACCGTCCGGAGCGACCACCGTAGTGGCGCTTACCCCCTTGCGGGTCACTGCATAAGTGCGGGTCTGACCGAGCACAAAGGTCTGAACCCCGTCAGCGTCAATCCTGAACAAGAACCCAGCAGAGTTCTGGTCGGATGCAGAAGCTGCAGACTTTGTCATAAGCCCCGAATCCGGAGCAAGACCACCGGTGCAGGAAACGGCGGCGGCAGAAATGATGGCCGCAGCCACTATCGTGTCAAATAATCTTCTCATCGTCATTTTATCTTTGAAATCTTAATCCAGTCTATATCAAATTGGGCATTGAAACCCTCGGTGGCCGGCACCTCGTCCTTTTTGTTCGTCCCGCCGACGAAACTGCTGCCGACGGCTATGTCGAATATGGCAAAGTAGCGGTTTTCCATGAACGGAT
Source organism: Bacteroidales bacterium UBA6408 (assembly GCA_002439805.1). Taxonomy (GTDB): domain Bacteria; phylum Bacteroidota; class Bacteroidia; order Bacteroidales; family UBA932; genus Cryptobacteroides. The sequence goes on along the minus strand of DJPQ01000118.1, from coordinate 6,429 downwards.
AGTTCTTGAGATAGTTGGCCTTCGGATAAATGGTCTCGCCGGCCGAACTCGTTGTGGATTCCGCAGCGTACTTGTATCCGTTGTCGTCGGTCGTGTGCCTGATGTTCTTATACTGATGAATCTGAACGCCGTCGGCATACCACGTGACAGCCTCGTCAGTCACCTCAACGGAATAGATGTGGTAATCGTTGGGGTTGTCAAGCACAGCGCTTCCGCTCTGGGGCTGGTCCTGCCCGGGCCGGAAGCCTTCATACTTCTTCGACGGGGTGTTGAGAGTGTAGGGATTGTGACAGGTGCAGTGAATCTTTGAAGTGAAGTCCGAGGAGGTATAGTGATTGCCGGCCTCCATAATGTCAATCTCGCCGTTCTGATAGCCTGTGGTCGGAACCGTCCACACCGCGCACCAGAAACCGGTTTCCCGGCGGCTCATCGCGGCGCGGCAGTCAACCCTGAACGGAGGCTCATAGTCAAGCAGGTTCTGCCCCGTCACCGCGCCGGTCTTGTAGGCCCCGTCCTCATAGACGGCCTTCAGCTGCAGTTTCCCGTCCGCAACCGGCGACTGCGCCTCGTCTCCGGTCTGGAACCAGCTCCAGAGTGTTCCATGATGGTCATTGAACCTCCGCCAATAGCGGTCGTCGATGTCCGAGCCGTCAAATCCGTCGTAAAGAATCAGCGCGGGGTCATATTTAAAGCGGAAGGTATATATGTCGGCCTTCGCCCCCTCCGCATACGCGAACAGCTGTATCTCGTAGTTTCCTCTTTCAGACTCGGTGTCAGGAATGACCACAAGCCTGTCCTTTTCCAGCCTCGCCCTCCAGCCGTCCGGAAGCGAGGTGAACGATGCATCCGTCACGTCCGAGACGACGGCAGGGAATATATTCTCACGGCCTCCATAGACATAAGACACGCCCTCCGTGTAGTATTTCGGTTCGAGGACAACGCTCGTCCCGGCCTTTTCCACAGGCGCTCCGAGGTCATATATAGTGTTCCGCCGGAATGTCATCCCCTTTGTGGAGTACCGGAAATAGACCCTCCCGTCAGCGCCTATGTACTCCGCGCAGATGCCGGAGGAAACCGTTACGGGAGCGGTCACTATGTAATAGTCGCCCGGGGCGAGAACGGAGCCGTCTCCTGCAGCAAGAACAACCCCCGGAACGGAGCCGTCAACGGCCGTGACGGCAGGAGACTTGGGGTCGAATGTCACGACGAAGTCCCCGGCAATGCCCTCACCCTCTCCGTTGGCGGAAAGACGAATCTGCACGATGTCCGCGCCGAAATTCTCCGGCACGGTTATCTTGAAGAGAGCATGCGCGTTACGGAACAGAAAATCGGCGTTCCAGTCGGAGCCCGCTGCGACTGAGACTGCAGCCGAAGGATCGAACGAGCCCGGAACGGCTGTCTGCCGGGCAGGAATGTTCAGAGAGATTGTATTCGACGAGACCTCGGTGGAGCCCACTGAAGAGTACGGATAGACGAGATAATAATTTCCCCCGCCACTCACGTCAGGTACGGTCTCCCCCTTCTGCAAATCGAAGCGGGCATTCATCCCGTCCTCCCGGGCCGTGAATTTCTTCGGCGCGGTGCCTTCGCCGCCGAAGACGGCCACCTCGTCACCTTTGGACCAGCTGACGGAATTGCCGTCGATGAACGACTTGACAAAAGCTTCGCGGGACAAGGACAAGGAGCACCCCTGACCGCGCCCGTCCGTGTCAAGACCGTCGGCCGCCTGTGCGCAGGAAAGCGCCAGAAGGGCCATGGCGAACGGCATAATTTTGTGCTTGAAAAACTTTGACATATCTCCGTTTTGTGTTATCAATTATATTTTTTGACACTCAAAGGTCAAAAATCACAATTTTTACCTAACTTTAACCAAGGCTTTCGAGGTTTGTTTCCGTTTCCGTGCACGGAAAGTTGAGTTGAAGAAAAAAAACGACAACCAAACGCATTCACGGCGATTCACTCCTCCTTTGCCTTTGACAAATTTACACATAATTTCACTTAGTTGGTACAGATGTCAGGGCTTATCAAATAAGATATTTGACACAAAGAATACCGGAAACATAGGAATATGATTCAGAACACGAACAGACACACGAGCAGATTTTCGCTGCTATCGTTCGAAACGGTATCGAACGAGAACGAAGACCTCATTTCAACCATAGGCTACCAGGAGGTCGCCCCGCAGCAGGACTATCCCGTGAGGGTGATTCCGAAACGGTACGGATTCGGCATGAACGAAGGGAGACGGCTGGCCGAGTACCAGCTGGTCTATATCACCGGGGGCACGGGAGTGTTCGAGGACAGCGATGGCAGCAAGGTGATAACGCCAGGCACTCTCATACTGCTGCGTCCGGGGTATTGGCACTCATATCACCCGAACAGGGACATCGGATGGACGGAGTATTACATCGGATTCAACGGCCCGACTTTCCGCTCCGACGTGAGAAGATTCTTCGGTGACAGGAAGGGACCGGTTGAGCTCGGTCTCTCGGCGACGCTCGTTGACCTTTTCGAGCAGGCGCTATTCTACGCCGAACGTCAGTGCAGCCAGACCATGCCCATGCTGCAGGCCATCGTGATTCACATGCTGTCGCTGATAAACTATAACCTCGCGACAAAGAACAGGAACGACGACAGGGTTGTCACGGCGATAAACGCGGTGAAGCAGCACATGGCGAACCACCTTTCGGAACAGATTGACATTCAGGCGCTCGCCGCCGGGATGGGGATGAGCTACACATGGCTGCGGCGGATGTTCAAGAAGAACACTGGAATGGCCCCGGCCCAGTACCTGCAGCAGCTGAGGATTCACTCGTCCATGTATTTTCTCCGCAACACCACGCTCCCGGTCAAAAACGTGGCCCTTGACTGCGGGTTCAGCACCCCGGAATATTTCAGCGCCGCCTTTCAGGAGTCCGTGGGCATGAGTCCGGGAGCCTACCGCGCCGCCCACACCGAAAAGGATCACGCTGCGGACTGAGAGAGGCGCAGGGGAAAATCATAAGTTTGGGATTTTCTGGATTCGTTGCCACAAAAAACCGGAATGAATTACCACAAAAAACCGGAATGGATTGCCACAAAAAACCGGAATGAATTGTTCTTTCCAGAAAAGATTTCTACATTTGCATATTGTTAATGAATATGGTATGGAATACAAAAAGCGAATGGTAGATACTCTTCTGGCGGACAGTCTCGATGCATTTGGAGCCGTCTTGATTGAAGGTCCCAAATGGTGCGGAAAAACAACCACGGCAGATCAGTTCGCCAAAAGCAAGATATGGCTGGAAGACCCGGACAACAGAGAAAAATACGAAGCGACCGCCCAATCAACGCCATCAATGCTGCTCAAAGGAGATACGCCCAGACTCATTGACGAGTGGCAGGACATTCCTGTCCTGTGGGATGCAGTGCGCACAAGCGTTGACCGAAGCGATGATGTCGGTTTATACATTCTCACCGGTTCTGCGGTTGTGGATAAGTCAAAGATAAAGCATTCGGGAACCGGAAGAATCGAAAAGTTGAAGATGTACCCGATGAGTCTTTATGAATCAGGTGAATCAAATGGGAAAATCTCAATACAGGAATTATTTGACAATAACAATCTGGACATTGACGGGATTTCGTCTGACTGCACAGTTCAGGAACTAATCTTTGCCACATGCCGCGGCGGATGGCCGGGGACATTCAAGGCAAGAACAGACAATGCAAGGCTCAAAACAGCGGCCAGTTATTTCAAAGCAGTATGTGACGAAGACGTTTCAAGAATAGATGGAGTAAGGCGAAACCCTCTCATTGCAAGACTGATACTCAAGTCTTACGCAAGGAACATCTCTACTTTTGCCAAAAAGTCAAGTATGATTGCCGATGTTGCCGGAGTGACCGATACTCTTGACGAAAAGACATTCAATGATTATGTTGAAGTGTTTGAAAGACTGTTCGTGCTGGAAGACATTTATGGATGGTGTCCGTCCATCAGAAGCGCCACTGCCATGAGAAGCGGTCCCAAAAGAGAATTTATTGACCCTTCGGTCGCCATTGCCGCGTTGGGGCTATCTCCGGAAAGTTTTCAGATGGACCTGAAAACTTTTGGATTTTTCTTCGAAAACCTCTGCATACGCGACCTTCGCGCATACACACAGCCCCATGACGCTCATCTGTCGTACTATCACGACAGATATGGTCTGGAGGCCGATGCTGTACTTCATTTGGCAGACGGACGTTATGCACTGATAGAATGCAAGCTCGGCAGCCGTGAAATCGAAGAGGGAGCCAACCATCTCTCAAAACTGAAACGTCTGATAACTGAACATAACCGAACTGAAAAACAATGCCCTTTAAGGGAGCCTGATTTGCTCATAGTCCTCACCGGTGGACAAATGGCATATACCAGAAAGGATGGAGTGAAAGTTATTCCCCTCGCCTGCATGAAAGACTGACGACCGCCGAAGCAAGCCGGGTCTCAGAAGCCGTAGTCCCACATATAGACCCCGTCCATGTAGTCTTGGAACTGGATGCTCTTGACTATGGTGCCCTTCCGGGTGAAGACCTGCGGGCGGACAGGACGGAACCATTCGGCGTCGACATAGAGCAGCTGGCCGGTGTAGCAGTCGATGGTCGGAAGGAACTTCCACATGCCGCCGAGACGCGGGCCGACAACCCAGATGCGCTCGCCTGGAGAAATGAAGTGGCAACCGCCTCCCGCGTAAGGGATGGTGCTGAGACTTCCGGAATAGGACCTGCCCTGATTCTCGCCCCATGACCTCGCCTGATACCAGCCAAGCTGCTGGGCATGGGTACTCTTCTCAGCCACCTCTATCGCCTGTTCAATCGTGAACACGGCATCCGGAGCAAAGGACGATGCAGACTCTGGCTTCACAAGCCCGAGAGCGTCCATAAACGCCACGGCCTCTTCCGCCCACGGGGCTATGCTGCCCCGGTCGGCGTAAGAATCCAGCTTGGAGTCATACTCGGTGTAGGAATATACCTTCTGGCTCTCGATGAAGCGCAGGACCCTATAAATTATCGTCACCACTTCCTGACGGGTTGCAGGAGCCGTGTCTGCCGGAGCGCCTTCCCCGCTGAAATGCCCGTCCAGAAGACCTATCGTAGCGGCCTTGGCTGAAAAATCATCCACGAAGCGCACACGCACTTTCTTGTTCACCTTCACCTCGCCCCCGAGCAGTTCCTCGGCAAGGCGTACCGCTATGGAGCGGAGCTGGAAATGGTTAATCGGACCGGTGTAGTCGTCTCCGAGGGCATTGTCGTCCAGCAGGTTGTCGTTGAGCGCGAAGTTCACGACGCTCTGGAACGCAGGGCTCATCTTCGCCTCGGACTTGTACGGAAGGATGAACATTCCGGGCTGCGCGGTTGTCACGAGACGGGCCTCCTCTTCGCGGTCTTCGGTCTGCCGTGCCATCACCTGGCAGAACTGCGCATAATTGGCCTCTGTTCCGCTGGACTTCCATTCCAACTTGGTGATGTGCCGCTGGTCGTAGCCGTAAGAATGTCCGCACCAGACGCAGCTGTACCACCAGACATGATGTCCGGCCGCGTTCACCCCGACGTATGCCTGGTCGTCGGCGAGCGGCTGCTCGTAGTAGTGCGCCAACAGTTCGGGCGTTCCTGTAAGCGGTCCCTTGTCACCGAAGAGGTGATTGTCGTTGTGCTCGCACTCTCCGCAGATTCTGCAGGAATAGTAGTAGCGGTTGCCGACCTTGCAGTCGGCGTATTTGCAGATTTTGTCAGCCGCAACGACCTTGTCCGTGAATACGTGCTCTGTGCAGAACGGCTTTGTCGCCGCCGCGCCCGCCTTCTCGGCCGAATAGACGTCGCCTGTGTAGGTCCTTATGGTAAAGAGCAGCTTGTGCATCCAAGTCGGTCTGCTGACGCGGGCCTTAATCGCCGGCGCGGCAGCCTCCGGGATGAACAGCGTGGCGCGTTTCGAGTGGAAGAGCATACTGTAGGCGGCATAATAGATGCCCGTCTTGTCGTCTCTTCCTCCGCTCATCGCCCCGCATATTCCTAACAGGAACTCAACCGCATCCACCTTGTCGCTGAGCCAGACCTCCTTTATGTTGTACGGACCCATAATGGTGTTGTTAACCTCGCTGGCGACATAGCAGTCCTCCGTATCGACAATCATCCTTGTCACGCGCATACAGTCCTGATGGAGATAGGCGGTGCGTCCCGGCGAACCGGCATAAAACTCCGGTTTGTAGAGGTCGGTGATGATTATCAGGTCAACAGGATTGATGTCCGGGTTCGCAGCGTCGGCCTCGGCAATCGAATAGGCTTTCAGGGAGGCGCGGTAGGAGTTCTTGTTCAGCTCGTAGTCGGACTTCTGCCGCTGCGCGACAGCCCGTTCCGAACCCGCCCCGCCGTCGCCGACCTTCACCGTGAACTCGGTGTTGATGAAATACGGAACGCTGT
>DJPQ01000094.1:54400-70291 GCA_002439805.1 Bacteroidales bacterium UBA6408 | reverse complement strand
ACCTTCCATCCGTTGTAGATTGAAGCCCGTGTCACGGCCCTCACGGCCGCATTCATTCCGGGAGCGTCACCGCCGGAGGTGAGTACTCCCACTGTAGAAATCTTTGCCATAATAAATTAAGAAATCTTCAAAATCCGAACCCGCGCAAGCAACAAAATTCGTGCAAAACCGTGCTACGGAGACAAATGTCAGACGCTGAAAGAGCCTATCCCGCGAACGGCGTCCTCAAAGCCCGTGCGGTCAAGGGCGGAGTTCTTCACCCTGTTCCTGTAATTATATATGGTCTGGACGGAATAGTGCAGCAGCGAGGCAATCTTCGTCGAGTCATTGATTCCCAGACGCACCAGCGCATATATCCTCAGTTCAGCGTTCAGCCCGCCGCCCTTAGGCAGAGAAACCTTCCCTTCGTCGGACAGCAGGGCGTTGAAATCATCGACAAAAGTCGGATAGATGTTGAGGAATATGTCGTCGAACATCCTGTAAAAATTGTCGAGTTCCCTGCCCGTGCGCTCAGCATCCCTGAGTTCCGCAAGGAGTTCGTCCGTCTGATTCCGGGATATGCGCCGGCGGACATCGTTCTGAAAGGAGGTAAGTTTGTCGATGTATTGTGAACTGATGCTCAGGAACATGGCGATATATTCTTCCTTCACCCTGTTGGCCTCGACGATTTCAGCCCTCTGCGAGGAAAGCCGTCTGTTCAGGGAGGAAATCTGCTCGTTCCGCTCCTTCAGCGTGTTCTTCGCCCGGTGGAGCCTGCGGTTCATAACGACGAGAAACGAAAGCGCCGCGACGAGACAGAGGAGGAAAGATATGACGACGGCAAGGACCGTGCGGAAATGGTTGAGGCGCTCGCGCTCCGCGTCGCGTTCCATGTCTTCGAGTCTGTTCAGATAGCCGGCGACCTGCCCGTAACGGAGGTTTCGGTCATACTCGGAGGAATTTCTGAGCGCGACCTCGGCATAACGCCTTGCCCGTTCCCCTTCACCCCGGTCGTAGAGAAGGGTAGAGAGGAGATAGAGAGAGTTGTTGTCCTTGACGCAGAGCCCGGCATATTCGCAGGCCGCGACGGCATACCATGAGGTCATCTCGTCAGTGTCTCCCGATGCTCCGCAGAGAATGGCATAGAGATAGGCCGCAAGGGCATGGAGACGAGGCTGAGTGCAGAACAGGTCCAGAGCGGCCTCACAGACCTCACGGGCCTCGGCCGTGCGCTGCTTGGCAAGCAGGTCTATAACCTTGAGCCGCACCCAGTCCGACGAATCATGCGGAAGCTGTTCGAGGAGGATTGACGTATAGCGTTCGGCCTTGGCGACAGTGCCGCTCTCCGAGTATGGCATCTCGGAGTGGTTCAGAATCTCGTTGTAGAGGTTCTGCTGCGCAAGGCAGTAAAGGAGCCAGTTGGGGCTTGAGGAGGAGAATCCGGAAAGGCGGCTGTTGAGAATCTGGTCGGCCTCGTAGTAGTAGCCCGAGGAGGCGTAGAACCATGCAAGGCGAATCAGGGACTCGTCCGTCTTGTCAGGGTCACCGAGAGATTCCGCCGTTTCGAGGTTACGCCGCAGATAGAGCAGAGTCTTGTCGAAGTCGTAAGACATATTCTCCTCTATCAGGCTCTTGCCGAGGTAGTATCTCTGTTCGGGAGAAGTCCCCGCCTCCTCATACTTTTCCTCAAGCCGGGATATGCGCAGGCGTTTGGTCTCCTCGTTGCGCCCGGACTCTTCCAGAGCCGCGTCCAGAGCGGAAAGCCGCTCCTCAAGCGAGCCGGGGTGATTATACGCCGATGCGCCGTACACGGGAATGCACAGCGCAAGGGCGATAATGATATTTTTCAGACCAGTCCCTTTCATATCGGGAGCAAGTTAGCAAATAAAGCGGATTTTTACAAATCCGGTCAGTCGAGGTAGAACCAGTTGAAATCGACGCGGCCGTCCTTGTGCTTGAGGCGAATGGTGTGCTTCCCCTTCTTGAGGTACAGACCTTCAATCCACTTGCACTTCCATTCGGAGGTCTTCTCGAAATCGACGAACTGTTCCTTGCCCCCATCAACCGAAACGGCCATCACGCCGCCGAGGAGCTCGGAGATGTAGCGCGCGCCGAGCGAATAGGTGCCGGTCTTCTCGACCTCAACCTGATACTCCACCCATGCGTCCTGCTGGTAGCAGAGAATCATCAGTTCGCCGGCGGAGTCAGTGCACGGGCGCACCTTGAACACATCCTTCCAGCCAGTCTGTTCACCGCTCATGTTGTGGGCGACATAGTGCTCGGCCGGTATGACCTCATGCCTGCCGTACCAGCAGCTCCTGTCAAAGGAAGAGAAATTCACGTAGAGCCGTCCCAAATCCGTCAGCTCAGGATTGGAAGCGTCGCTGTTCAGCAGGGAAATTGCTCCCCAGCTGCCTCCTGCGCGATGCATGAACCATGAATATCCTGCGACATTGCTGTCCGTCTCAAGCATATTGAGGACATCGGACATGAACGAAATCTGCTCGGTGACGCTGTTGGTGATGCTCCCGTTCGCATGACAGAACTCCGTCATAAACACAGGCTTGCCGTACTTGTCGAACTTGCGTATCATCGCGCGCATCCCGCTCACGTTCGGCATATAGCAGTGGAGCGCAATCGCGTCGAAGGCGTCACTGCCGATTCCGTCGCAGGCGATGAACTCGTCAAGCCAGACCTCCGGGTCATGGTAGCCGGAGAGCGTGCCGTAGTTCAGCGCCGGGGAAACCAGCTTCATGCCGACCTCCCGGGAGAAGGTCCTCAGGTCCGGCCAGCTCTTGGCGGCCACGGACGGGGTCATGTTTGCCTGATCTGTAAGGTTCGGCTCGTTATAGCCGAGGATGTACCCCGTCGAGGGGTAGTCGGCCTTGAGACGGCGGATGTTGTCCTTGTTCACGCCGGCATTCCAGACCATGGGATAGAACGCCATCCCCGCGCCGTAGATGTCGGAGGCGTTCTCGGGATAGTTGTGGGACCAGTTGTAGTCCCAGCTGACCCCCGGTCCTAGAAGCTGCGCGTCGGACGCCATCTGGATGTTGCCGCAGACTCCCCTCTTGGCGCTGCGCGACTGCTTTGTCCTGACGCGGAAGACATTGAAGTCCTCTTCGTGCGCCATTGAAGGCTCCTGTTCCTGACATGAAGCCAGGACAGGAGCGGCAGTGATCAGGGATAGCAGCAGGATGATTATTCTGTTCATGCTGTAGAGATTTCTCACTTCGTTCGAAATGACAGTGTTAAATCATTCGAAATGACGTCTGAATGATTATTTCTTGTACCAGAAGATGGCATCAACATCGAGGGTGGTCGGATAGCCGTTGGCTCCCTGTGTCCAGTAGAGGACATTGACTCCCGTCTCGGCATTGTATTTCTCGCCTGCCATAAATGCGGACATCGGAATTTCAATCTCGTGCCAGTCACCGTCTCTCTTGAAGCCGTAGGCGGCAGTCTCATCGCCGATTATAACGGCAGCGCCGTCAAGCATTCCGAGGCTGTACTCACCTGCACAAGTTGCCTTCATGGCAAGGTGAAGAGTGTAGTCGGCAGTTATGCCCTTGAGGATTTCCCGGCGCTTTGCAGACTCTGCCTTCTCCTCGTCGGTGTTGCCTTCACCGAGGCGGAAAGCATAGCCGAACCAGCCGTCTGCTGTTTTTGCGAAACTGAACCAGCCGTCAACGACTCCAAAGAAATTTGGACCGGAGCAAGTTCCGGCTTCAGTTCCGTTAGCATTCCACCAGTCAAAGAAAAGTGTTCCCGTTGACTTGCCGTCTTCCCCATAAGTACCGTCCGAAGGCATGGTGTATTTAATCTTGCTCTCAATCTTCTTGCTTGTAGTCTCATCCATGGCAATGATGATGTAGTCAGAGCCTTCAAGGCATTTGTATTCCTTGCTCGGCTTTGCAGTGACGAAGCTCTTCTTCGTAAATCCGAGGGTTGACTCATAAACGACAGCATAATACTCGGTGTCGGCGTTCAGGCCTTCGAAGGTCTCCGCTGCGCTGCCCTTGAGCTTCTTCGCCGTCTCGGGAACTGTCTCCTTGTAGGCTGACTCCTCAACGACCCAGAGGCTGTACTCCGCAGCAGCGTCATTAACCTCAACGCTGACCTTTACTGAATTTTCCGTGACCTCGGAAGTCTTCACGATGCAGTCGAAGGCGTCACCCTTGACTTCTGCCTTATTGCATGACGCAAGAGAAAGAACTGTTGCCGCACAAAGCAGCATTGATGTAATCTTTTTCATAAAACTGTGTTTTTAAGTGGTTTATAGTTATGTTGAATCAATTGTAACCCTCGTTCTGAGTCAGGCCGGCGAGACGGACTTCCTCCTGCGGGATAGGCATGAGGTAGTGGCAGTCCTTGAACTCGTTCATGTCGTCGCCGTCAAGCAGCTCGAACTTGCCGGAGTCGATGCCGCTGATGAACGGGTATTCGGCCTTGAGCGCGTTCCAGTTTGCAATCCGGAACTTCTCGCGGTAGGCGTTCATCGTCTCCTTGGCGACGCCCCAGCGGCAGAGGTCGAACCAGCGGTGCCCCTCCATCGCAAGCTCCACGCGGCGCTCGTGCCGCAGAGCCTCGCGGGTCGCCTCAACCTCCGGAAGCGAGGCGCTGGCACGATGACGGATATCGTTGATGTATGTCTTCGCAACGTCAAGTTCGACCCCGCTCTCAATCGCCGCCTCGGCATACATCAGGAGCACATCGGCATAGCGTATCTCCTTCCAGTTCAGCCCGGCGCGCGACGGATGCCCCAGTTCAGGGAAATCGTAGCGCAGCCCCTTTGCAGTCGCCTCGGCGGACGCAGGGTACTGCTCCTGTTGGTATTTCCTGTTATAGAAGTAGTTGGCATAATGAGCCTCGGCGGTCTCGTTCTCCACCTCGGACGGAAGCTGTTCAAGGATAGTCCAGTCGCGGCGCGGGTCACCGGTCTCATATTCGGCGTACAGGTCCCATGTCGGGCGGTCATATCCCCAGCCGGACACTCCCCCGACCTTGGCCGAACGCGGGCGCATCATCACCGTGGTGAACGTTCCGCGAGTGAATCCGAATCCACCGTAGTCCGAATACATGTCCTCGACATAGTTTATCTCAAAGACGGACTCGATGTTCCACTCGTTCTCCGGCAGGAACTGGGAGAAATAGTCCGGCGCGAGGTCATATTTTCCCGAACCGATGATGGACTTTCCCCATTTGAGAACTTCATCGTAGTTCTTACGGTAGAGGTTAACCTTCATCAGGAGAGCGTCAGCGGCGCCTTTCGTAGCGCGGCCGAGTTCGGAAGCGGCATAGCCGTCACGCTGAGGAAGCATGGGCTCGGCGGCCTCAAGGTCAGATATCACGAGTTCGTAAATCCTGTCAGCGCTTTCACGCTGCTTTTTCCAGTCGCGGGAGTCCAGAATCGGCTCGGTCGTGTAGGGAACGCCGCCGAAGAGACGAACGAGACGGAAATAGTAGAACGCCCTCATGAACTGCGCCTCCGCGATGAAACGGCTGCGGTCGGCCTCGGTCATGTCATCGGGAAGAGCCATCTCGCGGATTGACGCGATGGCCTGGTTGCAGCGGGCGACGCCGATGAACTGCGCGGTGTAGAACGTCTCAAGAAGCCCGTTGCTCGGAACTACCTGGAACTTGCAGATGTCGAACGCATCCGGCATATCCTTGAGGTACTCCCCGCCCTTTATCGCGTCGTCGGAGGCGATGTCCCCGATGAGCCATTCGTTGCAGTAGGTCCCGCCCAGGTTCCATGTCATCGGGACATAGCACCCGTTCACCGCCTGTTCGGCCGCGCTTCTGGTGATGAAGAAATCGCTGAGCTTCGATTCGTTAGGCTGCTCCGCCTGAAGCCACTTGTTGCAGGAAGTCAGGCAGAGGGCTGAAGCCAACACATATATTATATATCTGAATTTCATATCCCTGACAATTTAGAAGTTAAGTGATGTTCCGAAAAGTATCGTGCGTGACTGCGGGTAGTTTCCCCAATCGACCCCGCCGCCGACCTCAGGGTCGTAGCCGCTGTACTTGGTGAAGGTCAGCAGGTTGTTGGCGGAGACATAGAACCGCCATGAGGAGACGTGGAACTTCTGCGTGAGACGGTTCGGAATCGTGTAGCCGAGCTGGATGTTCTTCAGACGGAGATATGAGCCGTCCTCGACGAAGCGGGAGTTCGCGTCATAGTTCCTTGAGGATCCGGAAGGATTCGGGATTGTGCCGTCGGTCGATGTCGGGGTCCACACATTTCGCATGGCGGTGCTGAGCGTGGCCTGCCTGCCGTCGCCTTCCGTCTGACGGCGGAGGGCGTTGTAAATCTTGCTGCCATAGACTCCCTGAAGGAACATCGAGAAGTCGAATCCTTTCCAGTTCATCGTGAAATTGAGACCGTAGGAGAGCCACGGGAACGGATTCCCGATGTTCACCATGTCGTTGGTGTCGATGATTCCGTCGCCGTTCTGGTCTTTGTAGCGGGCGTCACCGGCGTGTTCGGTGAGGTTGGATGCACCGAACTGATGCTCCTTCACCTCATCGTCGGACTGATATATCCCCTCATATTCCCACCCCCAAAGGCAGAAGAGCGGAAGTCCCTCGTCACACATGGTGTAGCTGCCCTGGATTCTCTCGCCTCCGTTGAGGTGGGTGAGACGGTTCCTGACGAAGGAGAGGTTGCCGTTGATGTCGTAGCTGAAGTCTCCGACGGTGTTGGCGTGGCCGAGGGTAAGTTCAAGTCCCTTGTTGCTCACTGTGCCGACGTTCATAGTGCTTGAGTAGAGGTTGCCGACTGTCGCAGGGGCCTTCACTGAAAGCAGCATATCGTAGGTGTTGCGGACGTAGGCGTCGATGTTTCCGTAGAGCTTGCTGTTCCAGAAGCCGAAATCGACTCCGAGGTTAATCTGCTCGGTGTATTCCCACTTGCCGCCCGTGTTCACGTATGTAGTGACCGCAGCGCCCGGAACGTATGCCGTGGACCAGTCGCCCGTGGTGTCGCCGAAAGGATAGCTGACGAACGTCAGACCCTGCATTATGGACTGGGTGAACGCGCCGTCGCCGATTTTGTCATTGCCGATCTGTCCCCAGCTGAGGCGTAGCTTGAGATTATCGACGACATCCTTCGTGTTCTCCATAAAGTGTTCCTGAGAAACCCTCCAGGCGAGAGCGACAGACGGGAAGTAGCCCCATGTGTTGTTCGGGAACTTGGACGAGCCGTCAGCACGGAAGTTCGCGGTGAGGAGGTAGCGGTTGTCGTAGCCGTAGAAGAAGCGGCCGAGGAATGAGAGCCGCCTTGTCCTCGAAACGGCGTCGCTGGCATTCTTGTCCTCGGTGGTGTTGGAGACATACCAGCGGTTGGGGTCGGTCACGAGCAGGGTCGAGCCGCCGCCCGAAAGGGAGTAGTAGTTGTATTCCTCGGTCGTCTGACCGACCATCAGGGAGACGTCGTGCTTGCCGCCGAATTTCTTTGCGAAAGTGAGCGTGTTCTCGTAGAACATCTCCGTGCTGCGCCCGAGACTCGCCGAAACGGAGTTCTTGGCGTTGGTGTCGTAATCGGAGAAATGGTATTTCTCGCGGTAGCTGCGGTTCTGCCAGCTGTAGCGGTTCATGCTGACGCCGGACTTGACGGTGAGCCACTCCCACGGTTTGATTTCGAGGTAGCCGTTCGCGAGAAGCCGCTCGTCTGAATTGTCCGGATGAGAGGTCTCAAGCTGGGTGAACGGGTTATAGACATTGGTGTAGTTCGTCGATGCGGCAATTTTTCCGCTTATGTCCTCGCCGGATTTGGAGAGCGTCCCAGCAGGATAGTGGGTAGGGTCCCACGGAGCCATGGATATTGCCTGGAAGAGCACTCCGTTGTACTGGGCGTTGTTGCCGAGGGCGCGGGACTTCGAGGTGATGTAGGAAAGGTTGGTGCCGAGCTTTAGCCACTTCGTGATTTCGTAGGATGCGTTCGTTCTGAGAGTGAGGCGGTTGTAGAACGATTCCTTTATGGTTCCGTCCTGCGCGAAATAGCCTGCGGAGAGGGAATACTTGATTTTGTCCGTTCCGCCGTCGAGGGATATGTGATAGTTCTGGATGGCGGCGTTCTTGTGCTGGACCTCGGACTGCCAGTCGGTTTCCTGCGTCTCGTAGCTGAAGGTCTCGGGAGTGGCGTAGTAGTCGCGTCCGAGGCGGTAGGTGCTGAGCCAGTTTGTAAATCCGCGCTTGAGTTCCTTGCGCTCGGCGTCGGAGTTTCCGATCTTCACCATGGTCTCGACATATTCGTCCCTCTTCATCAGGTCGAGCGTGCGCCAGATGTTCTGGACGCCGCCGTAGCAGTCGAAGGACACCTTGACCTTGCCTTCCGAGCCGCTCTTTGTAGTGATGATTATGACTCCGTTCGCTCCGCGTGAGCCGTAAATCGCGGCGGAGGAGGCGTCCTTGAGGATTTCCATGGACGCGACGTCGGCGGAGTTGAGGAAGGATATGTCTTCGGTGATGACACCGTCAACTACATATATCGGAGAGGAGTTGTTCACCGTGCCTATTCCCCTGATGCGCACCTGCGCGGCCTGGCCCGGCTGTCCGGACTGGGCGTTCACGGTGACGCCGGCGACGCGGCCCTGCATGGCCTGGTCGACGGACGCGACGGGGGCGACCTTCAGTTCGTCTGCGGTGACGGAAGACACGGCTCCCGTTACGTCGCTTCGCTTGGTGGTGCCGTAGCCGATTGCCACGACGGCGTCAAGCGAAATTGCGTCAGTTTCGAGGGCGACGTTCTGCACTCCCCCTTCTGTGACCTTGATTGTCCTTGAGATGTAGCCGAGACAGGAATACTCGAGCGTCGTTCCCGGAGCAACCCTGATTTCGTAGGCTCCGTCCGCGTCCGTCATCTCGGCGAGGTTCGCTCCCTTCGCCACGACGGCCGCATAGTCAATCGGCAGCTTCGTGGTGGCGTCGGTGACCTTGCCCCTTATCGTGATGTTCTGGGCTAAGGCGTCATTATGTACCCCCCCCCAAGTGAAAATCAGCAGAATTATGCTGAATGCAAGTACAGACTTTTTCATTTATATCCTGCGTTTTAGCGTTCGTATTTCATGTGTCGTCCCGTCTTTTGAAAAGTTCGGTGTGCAAAAGTAGTGTTTTCATAATCATACGCAGCCGCTTTTTCTGAAAAAGTAAACTCACAAAAACTCACATCATTGATTTTCAACAATTTACACACTCACAAAAGTAAGACATATCATTTTACACAGAGGATTTTCGGGCGTTTACTTTCATCAACGGAGAATTTTGTATAAATGAATATATATCAATCGTTTATCTTCAAAAGACATAGTATCTGTCCTACTTTATATTTTCCGGCATTCCATATTATGCCTGAAAGCCCTATGTTTGCGGAGTATTCTGAAAATAAGGCAGGCGTAAAGGGCTTGCCCGAAACACATGAGACAGGGCTTGCCCGAAACACATGAGACAGGGCTTGCCCGAAACACATGAGACAACACAAAATAATAACGATATGCACACCAAAACTTACACATCACCTTCATTCGTGACCGTGGAACTTGCAATCGAATCAGGATTCGCGGCCTCGCTCACGGACGACGCGTCGAATGGCGCGAAGAACTTCATCATCGGTCAGGACAGCTCGTCCTATGACAGCACCTGGGAATAACCTGTTAAGACTTTTGCATTATGAAAAAGACATTTTTGACATCAGTTTTTATGGCAGTAATCGCGACTGCCTGCACGGAGGGAATTGACGCTCCGGTTCGGACAAGGGAAATCAAGGTCAGCGTTACGGGAAATCTCGCGGATGTTTCCGGCTTCATCGCCGAGGGCAACGGCTCCGCGCAGTCACCCGCAAGCAAGGCCGTGTTCTCCGACGGCGAAGGCATGAGCTGGGAAAACACTGACGCGGAAAAACTCGGAATCATCGCAGGAACGGGCGACACATGGACGTCGGTTCACAGCACGGACATCAGCATCGCGGCCGACAAGGGAGCGACATTCACGGCAAGCGTTCCGGAAAATGCGACGAGAGCATATTTTGTCTATCCTTACAGTGCCGGATCTGACAAGGGGACGGTTCACCGCTTCAGTTTCCCTGCGGAGCTGACACAGGCAAGGGCCGGGAGTTCAGAGAATTTCAGGTTTACTTCGGCGGAATCGACGGACATAAGCGTGGGCGCGACAAGCATCGAGCCGACGCTGAAGATGGCAGGTGCAGTGGTGCGAACGGTGATTTACTCGGCTTCGGGCAAGAGGGCGGCTGAAAGCGTGACTGCGGTGAAGCTTGAAACTAAGAGCTCCGGGGCGAACATTTCCGCGACGGAGTATGACTACGACCTTGCCGAAGGTGCCGCAACTGTCGGAGGGACTTGCGGGCCGAGCGTCCGCGTGGCTCTCTCGGAGGCCTGGCCGCTTGAAGGACGGACGGGCAAGGAGAATGCCGCCGCAGTCTATCTGCCGATTGTTCCCGCAACGACAGAAGGATTCGTGATTACGGTCTATACGAATGCGGGAGCGGCCTATGTCTTTGATTCTTCGGTTACTAAGACTTGGGAGGACGGACAGCTTTATACTTTTTATCTGAATTTGGATAAAGGGACGAGAAGTGTGAATGTGGAGCCACGATTCTCCGTTTATGCCGGATGGTGGGACAATCAAGCTCACTTCAATTGGACGTGCACAATTTCAAGAAATGTCCCAGCCAATGCCGGTAAAACTGAAACAGACAACTTTTATATCAAATTGAATGGCATTGATGCCACGGTCGAGCAGAGAGGATGGTGCAGGATTGAAAGTACAGGTGACTGGGTTTCCGCAAGTCTTACAGAAACAAATCAATATCTCATATCATATCAAGACAATACGACCGGAGAGGAAAGAAAAGCCGACATAAACATATTCTTTGATTCTCCTTTCGGAAACGATGACGTGACATTAAGTCTTTTTGGACATGAATGGTTCGCCATGGGCTCACTCCAAATGTTCCAGATTCATATCACCCAAGCGGCGGAATAATCCCGAAGGCGCATACTCCTCAATAAATACGCCTCAATTCAATAAATACACCTCAATGAAACACACTTCATTATGAAACATTCCCATACAGTCAAAACCATGTGGCATATTCTTCTCATTTTGAACCTTTTCATTCTGAATGCGGCAGCCTTGGACTTTTCGGCGGAGGCGCAGGAAACCGGCACTGCCGCCACGGACGACGTCTATGGGGAGAGGCGTGCGGAATGGCTCAGGATTGCGGAGGAGGAGAAGCCGGAACTGACGGAAACGGTCGTGAGGCCTGTCTGTCTCGTCAAGGCGGTCGAAGACGACGAGGCGTTTCAGGGATGGAGAATGGAGAAATGCGGCGAGGTCTCCGAAGTCTGCGACAAGTCGTTCAAGACTTTCGACAGCTTCACTCTGGACTTCGGACGGCATCTGACGGGACATTTCACGCTGCGGTTCAGGACACTGAGCAGGGTTCAGGACGGGCCGGTGCGTCTGAGGTGCAGCTTTTCGGAACTGCCGGCGGAGATGAACACGCCGCTCGACCCTTTTCCGGGGACGCTCAGCAGGGCATGGATGCAGGATGAGGTGATAACCATTTTCGATGTCACGACACCGGTCACCATTGAGAGGAGGCTGTCCGGAAGGTATATGAAGATTGAAAGGCTGGCGGACTCCCCGGACTTCGACTATGCGCTGGATGATGTGTGGTTCACGGCGACAAGTTCCGCCGGGGAGCTCCGTACAGGCCTTGCGGAAGGGACACCGGAAATCATAAGACAGATTAACGATGTGGCTGTCAAGACTTTGGCCGAATGTATGCAGACAGTCTATGAAGACGGTCCGAAGCGGGACCAGAGACTGTGGATAGGCGACCTCTATTTAGAGTCGCTTGCCAATGCACATTCCTTTAAGCAGCACGGACTTACGAAGCGCTGTCTCTATCTCCTGGCCGGGCTTTCGTCGCCGGACGGCAGGCTATGGGCCAATGTGTTCGAGCGTCCCGAACCGCATCCGCAGGTGGGTTCATATTGCCTGACCTACAGTCTGCTGTTCAATGCCGCGCTTTTGGAATATGCGAAGGAGACCGGAGACCTGGAGACGGCACGCGACCTTTGGAGGGTGGCAAAAATGCAGACTGACGATGCCCTGAGCTATCTCGACGGGCGCGGAATCTTCGACCGTCACAGGAAGGGCGGCTTTGTCTGGCTGTTCATGGACTGGAGAGACGGTCTGGAGGAAAGCACTGCAATGCAGGGACTTACGGCATTTGCGCTGGACAAGACCTATGAACTTGCAGAACTCGTCGGAGAGGAAAAGGCGGTGGCCGGCTACCCGGCTACGGCAAGAAAGATGAGGGCTGCGGCAAGGAAGCATCTGTATGACAAGAGTCTCGGGCTGTATGTGAGCGGCCCCGACAGGCAGGTTTCTTGGATAAGTCAGGTCTGGGCAGTCATCGGAGGAATCGCCCGTCCGGAAGAGGGACGGGGACTGCTTGAGAGGGTCGCCCAATGCGGGGAGGCGGTGCGGATAGGCTCGCCTTACGGCAACCACTACCTTGTGGAGGCGATGATTGCGAGCGGAATGCAGGACGAGGCGCGGGATTTCGTCATCGACTACTGGGGAGGCATGGTACGCAAGGGAGCGGACACTTTCTGGGAAGTCTATGACCCTGAGGACGACTGGCTTTCACCCTACCGTTTCTTCCCGCTGAACAGTGCCTGCCACGCATGGAGCTGCACGCCGGTCTATTTCATCCATAAATACCCCGAGATTTTCCAGTGCGGCGGGGAAAGGGCTTCCGACGATGCTTCGGCATCCGGAAGCTCTTTTCTGAAAGACGGTTCAAGGACAGGAAAGCTGCGTCGCGACAACATCGGAGGAATCGTCGCGGCTATGACGCTCGCGGAGAAGGCGCGGCTGCTGAACGGAGCATCGGAGGGGACGCTTCACGGGCTGGACTATGTCGCCAACGCTTCCGGAGCGGTTCCGGGGGCGGCCGGTCCGACGGCGGAATTCCCTCAGTACGGGATTCCGCAGACAATTATGGCGGACGGCCCGGCAGGGCTGCGAATATCCCCTGTCCGGGATGGGGACGCGAGGGAGTACTGGTGCACGGCCTTCCCCGTAGGCTCCGCGCTTGCGGCAAGCTGGAACACCGGCCTTGTGCGGAAGATGTGCAGGGCAATGGGCGAGGAAGCCTACGCCAACGGGGTGGACGTGCTGCTCGGCCCGAGCATGAACATAATGCGCAACCCGCTCTGTGGCAGAAATTTCGAGTATATGTCCGAAGACCCTGTGCTGGGAGGAATCATCGCGGCGGCGTATGTGAACGGGATTCAGGACAGCGGGGTCGGGGCCTGCCTGAAGCATTTCGCGGCGAACAATCAGGAGACCAACCGGGATGGGAACGACGTCATTGCAACCGAAAAGGCCCTTCAGGACATCTACTACAGGACTTTCGGAGTCGCCCTCCGGCATTGCAGCCCGCTCACGGTGATGACCTCCTACAACAAAATCAACGGAACTTTCTGCTGTGAGTCGTCCGCGCTTCTGGAAGGCATCTTACGGAAGCAACTGGGATTCAAGGGGATGGTGATGACGGACTGGATCGGGAGAAGAAACACGGCGGCTCAGGTCCTTGCAGGGAATGACCTCATCATGCCGGGAAGTCAGGAGCAGATCGACGACATAGTGCGTGCCGTAAGGACAGGAGAGTTGCCGGTTTCCGCAGTGAACAGGAATGCGGAGAGGATTCTGGAATATGTGACCGCGACTCCGTCGTTCCGAAAGGCTGCGGGCGAAGGGTGCGGAGACTTC
Source organism: Bacteroidales bacterium UBA6408 (assembly GCA_002439805.1). Lineage (GTDB taxonomy): Bacteria > Bacteroidota > Bacteroidia > Bacteroidales > UBA932 > Cryptobacteroides. The sequence goes on along the minus strand of DJPQ01000094.1, from coordinate 56,503 downwards.
GGAAACGGGGAATATGACGCGGAGGCACACGAGGATGCCGCAAGGGAAATGGCTTCCGAAGCCATGGTGCTGCTGCGGAACAACGGGGCGCTGCCGTTCAAGGCTGAGGCAGAACGGAACGGTGAATCCCGAACCGGCAGGCCGGCAACGCCGCTCCGTCTTGCGCTCTACGGGCTTCGCAGCTATGACCTTATTGCCGGAGGCACCGGCTCGGGTCATGTGAACTGCCGCGAGGTCTCGCAGATTGACAAGGCCTTGGAAAGCCGCGGGGTCGCCGTGGACGCGCCGCTGCGGGAACTTTACAGGACACATCTCGCGAACGAGTGGAGCCGCATCCGGGGCAATTCCGCCTGGGTGCTTCTGGACTTCGGGCATCCGATGATTCCGGAGATGCCGCTTGAAGCGGTGACCGTTTCCGCCCGCTGCGCCGAAACCGACGCCGCAGTCGTGACAATCGGGCGTTCCGCCGGAGAAGCCAGCGACAGGAGCCTTGACGGGCACTATCGTCTCTCGGCAGAGGAGATTTCAGCGCTGCGCGAAATCTGTGACTGCTACCATTCGCAGGGCAAGCCGGTCGTGGCGGTGCTGAATGTCGATGGTGCAGTGGAGATGAGCGGATGGGACAGCCTCCCCGATGCCGTCCTTCTCGCATGGCTTCCCGGACAGGAGGGCGGAGAGGCCGTCGCGGACATACTCTGCGGCCGTGTGAACCCTTCCGGCCGGCTTCCGTTCTCGCTGACGCGCAGCTACTGGGACAACGCCTCCGCCCGCGACTTCCCGGCATACACAGCCGCCGTACCGCAGCCCTATATGGGCTTCCAGGAGATATGGACTCCGTCCCGCAGCGGCCGCAACTACGACTTCACGGTCTATGAAGAGGGTACGTCCGTAGGCTACCGCCATCTGCTTGAGAAAGGCATCACGGCCGCCTACCCCTTCGGATTCGGGCTGAGCTACACGACTTTCAGCTACAGCGATTTTCACTTCCGCAGAGTTCCCGGAAAGGAAGCGGCGTCAAGCAAGAATCCTGAGCAATCCGGGCAAGCGCAAGACAACGCCGCACTGCCCTGCATCGAGGTCAGCTGCACCGTCACCAACACCGGCAAGACAGCCGGCAAGGAGGTCGTCCAGCTCTACGCCACTGCTCCTGACGGCAAATTCCGCGAACTGAAGTCCTTTCACAAGACCTCTCTGCTCAATCCGGGCGAGTCCGAGACGGTCAAACTGCAACTCACTACCGACGACCTCGCCGCCTACGACGAGACCACCGGTCAGAGAAAAGTCACCCGAGGCAAGTGGGTCTTCTCCCTCTGCACCGATGCCGAAACCGTGGTGCAGCACGCCTGCGTTTCGCTGTAGGACTTTCCACTGCCGACAAACCACCCTCGAAGCAAGATGCCGTCAGAATCTCTGGAGAAAATCTATCAGATTCTGCTCCCTCGTGAGATTCAGCTTCTTGCGGAGACGATAGCGAGTCATCTCGACGCTGCGGAAGGTCAGGTTCAGCAGCGGGGCGATTTCCTTCGACGACAGCCCCATCTTGAGGTATGCGCACAGCTTCTTGTCGCTGACGGTAAGCTCGGGGAACGTGTTGCCGAGGCGCGTCAGATATTCGTCATACACGATGTCGAAGTTCCTCTCAAACTTTTTCCAGTCGTCGTCATGGCGTATATTGCTGTCTATATTATCCCTCATCTCACCGATGACCCCTATGACCTTCTCCGTTTTCTCCCCCGACCGGAGCATTTTCTCCGCCCTGTTCAGACCCTCCTGAATGTCAATAAGTTCCTCATTCTTGCGGATGATGTTCATTGTTGACGTCGCGAGCTCGTTGGCCTTGTTCCGCAGGTCATTCTTCATCTGCTCCTCCTGCATCTCCCTTTCCTTTCTCCGCGAAATCTCCGCGATTCTGGCTTCATAGGCCTTGCGGACGAGGACATATAAACCGAAAATGAATGCTCCCAAGAGAATGATGTATATGGCGAAAGCCCATTTCGTCAGATACCACGGATATTTTATGTAGAAATCGACGGCCGTCTCGCTGCTCTGGCCGGTGAGGATGTTATATGCCCGTATCCTGAACTTGTGTGCGCCGTAGGGAAG
>DJPQ01000094.1:23996-54266 GCA_002439805.1 Bacteroidales bacterium UBA6408 | reverse complement strand
GCGAGCACGAGCCTTTCCGGGGAATCCGATGACAGGTTTTCAAAAACCGTCTTTTCCACAGAACCGCTCATTGATGTTATGTTCCTGATTATCAGAGGGGCGTTTTCGGCCTTCCTGTTCTTTATCATGTCCGTACTGATTATCGAGAACCCGTCCTCCGTGTTCAGAAGAATCTTTCCGTCGTCCATACAGAGCGTGCATTCGAATCCGAGCGGACGCTTTGATGCAAGATAGCGGACAGACAGGGAATCTATGCGATAGGCGCCGGAATTGTCCCTGTAGCCCAGGGCCTGAATCTTTCCGGAAGTGTAGAAATCATCTCCGTCGGGAGTTCTGAAAAGCCTCGTGGCAATTGGAGTGAAGCTGAACCTGGAATTAAGAGAGTCCACAGGCACGGCTTTCTGCAGATCGTTGTCGTAAGCATAGAAGCCGCCCTCTGTCGAGAAGAGAACTCTGCCGTCAACAATGTCCGGATAATTGTTGAAAGAAGTCGGAAATCCGTTCCTGTCGCTGAAATACTCGGTAAAAACGACTGCCGTGTAATCCGAGTCAAAGGATAGCCTGAACAGCCCCTTAACCCAATGAGCCAGCCACATTCTCCCGTCGGAATCGAAGCAGAACGCCTTGCTGGCATCATCAGCGCCGTCAATCCAATCTGAGAACGACCATCGCCCGGCATCGTTCTTCCTCAAGACGAAGAATTTGTCATAGCTGCTTCCGACAAGAAGACCCTCCCGCCCTTCCGGAGCCTCGAGTTTCCATGTCCCGTTGAGCGGGATATGACTCTCATGCCCGTCGGCATACAAAACATATATTCCCGAATCATGGCAGCAAAACAGAGTCCCGTCTTTCACCGAGAGGTTCCAGACCTGACTTATCCGTCGGTCGCACCGCCGGTATTCACTGCCTGAACGCAGAGGATATTCCGTCTCGAACAACCCCTGATTAGTGCCGAGATAAAGACGGTTCTTCCACACACATGACGCATATCCGGTCCCATAGATGTCATTGTCCCCGAACAGCCTGCGTTCCGCAGCCGACAGGTTTATGTATGATATGCCATTGTCAAGGCAAGCCCAAAGATTGTCTCCCGCGTCGAATCTGACCTTGAGCACGGTATTGTTTCCCAAACCCGAACGGGTGTTCAGACTGTACCACTCTCCGGTGCTGCCATTGCAGACAAAGACTCCTCCTGTAACAGTCCCGAAGGCTATGTTCCCGTTGCTTGCCGAGGCAGAATAGACCATACTCTCTTTCAGACCGGGAGAAAACGGATAGAGCCTTTCATCAAGTTTCCTCCCGTCAAGAACAAACACGCCGTATTGTCTCGTGACAAACGCAAGGCGCCCGTCCGCCGTCTTTAATATAGCGCAGACCCTCCGCTCACGGAGTTCTTCAGTGCCGGGAAGCGTCTCGAATTTTCCGCCCGCAAGCTTCATGCAGCCGCTTCCGCTGACATAGATGTACAGAATGCCGTCAATGACATTTGAACAATATATCCTGTCGTCAAACCCGTAGGTACGGACACTGTTGTTGTCCCCAAGAATATAGATATGCCGGTCGTCCTGAAAGAAGATCCGCCCGTCAAGGCGCCCGATGTTCCATATTTCCGTCGTAGTGATGCCCAGACTGTCCAAAAGGGACGTATAGACCAAACCATGTCCGTCTTCACCCATTCGAAGCACGCCCAATTCATTCGTGGAACCCGCATACACGGCATCTTCGCCCGGCTCATAATAAAGGGATCGGACATTCGTTCTGTTATGGTTTTTGAGCACAGCCCATTTCTCGGAATCGAAAACCAATATCCCGTCGTTATTTGCAAAGAATGCAATTCCGTCCTTATTGAAGACAACGTCCCAGTTTTGTGTGGCGGCATTATAGCTGTCTTTGCTGAAATTACGTATTGACGGGCTGTAGGCATATGCCATGCTCCCTATAAGCAGTGCAATCGCAGAAAGTACAGTACGGATGGATTTATTGTGGTTCATTTATGTATATTCCGGTTATCGGATGCAAATATATTCAATAAAAACCTACAAATCAATATTTTTACAGCACTGCCGATAACTGCATATATCCCCGCGAGCCGCTCTCTATGCTCCCGGGGACTTGTTGTTCATTATGACAACAGATTTTATTAACTTTGCAGGCTCAAAATGAGAGCATATATGCCCGGAGTCAGATGAAAATTGGAGAGAACATAGATTTGGGGGAGCAGCCGCTGTTCCTTGCGCCGATGGAGGACGTGACCGATCCTTCGTTCAGGTGGGTGTGCAAGGAATATGGGGCGGACATGATGTACACCGAGTTCATATCCTCCGACGGGCTGATACGCGACGCTCGGAAATCGCTGGAAAAACTGAAGACCTATGACTTCGAGGCGCCGATTGGCATACAGATTTATGGCAGCGTTCCGGAGGCGATGGTGGATGCGGCGGTGATGGCTGACAGGGCGACGGAACTCGTGGATACGCATGGGGCCGACGTCATTGACATAAACTTCGGATGTCCCGTGAGCAAGATTGCACGGCGCGGGGCCGGAAGCGGGATGATGAGGGAGCCGGACAAGATGGTTGAAATCACGCGGAGGGTCGTGGACGCGGTGAAAAAGCCCGTGACCGTGAAGACCCGGCTCGGGTGGGACGAGGACTCAAAGATTATCGTCGAACTCGCGGAGAGACTTCAGGACACGGGAATACAGGCGCTTACGATTCACGGACGCACGCGCTGCCAGATGTACAAGGGCGATGCGGACTGGACACTTATAGGCGAGGTGAAGAATAATCCGAGAATGCATATACCCATCATAGGCAACGGGGACATAAGGACGCCGCAGGACGCGAAGAATGCGTTTGACCGCTACGGCGTCGATGGAATAATGATAGGCCGCGCCACTTTCGGGCATCCGTGGATATTCCGGGAAATAAGGCACTATCTCCGGACCGGGGAGCTTCTTCCTCCGATGAGCGTCGCCGACAGGGTGGAGCTCGCGAAGCGACATCTCGCCAAGTCCATAGAAATCAAGGGGGAACACGTCGGAGTCATCGAAATGCGGCGGCATCTCTCCTGCTATTTTAAGGGGCTCCCGGACTTCAAGGAGACAAGGCTCAGGCTTGTGACGCTTTATGACATACCGGAGCTTTACTCGACTCTTGACCATGTGGCGGAGCGCTGGGGCGACCGGACGCCGGAGGCTTCATCAGTATATGACGAAAACATGTAACCGAAAAGACAAATATGATTGACAAGATTCTTCTGTTTCCATATTATCTCACTCTCAAGACGCGGCATTTTCTCTACGACCACGGGATTCGCAAGGTTCACGGGAGCGACGTTCCGTCGATAGGGATAGGCAACATTACGGTTGGCGGAACGGGGAAGACTCCGCATACTGAGATGATTATCAGAATGTTGCTCCGCAGCGAGAAGTGGGGAGGAAAGAATGTTGCGGTGCTGTCGAGGGGCTACAAAAGGAAGCTGAAGGGATTTCAGATTGTGGAGACAGACGGTTCGGCAAGGGATTTCGGGGACGAGCCGCTCCAGATAAAGAAGAAATTTCCGGGCATCACGGTGGCCGTCGATAAGGACAGGGTTGAGGGATGCCGAATTCTGTGCGACCCCAAGCCTTTCCTTGAGAGCAGGAAGTCCCGCAAGTGCAGGGCGAAGGAAATCACGCCGGCGGACATCCTGGTTCTGGACGACTGTTTCCAGTTCAGGGCGCTGAGGCCGGACTTGTCGATTGTGCTTATAGACTACAACAGGCCGACGTTCAAAGACAGCCTGCTGCCGCTCGGACGGCTTCGTGACCTTCCGGAGAGGGTTGCGGCGGCGGATGCGCTGATTGTGTCGAAATGCCCATGGGAAATCAACCCGTGGGAAATGGATAAATGGGCACTGTCGCTCGGCATCGAGAGGTACAATCAGAAGGACTGCTTCGGGTGGCGGACAGACAACGGCCGCAGGCAGTATCTGTTCTTCACGAAAATAGGCTATGACGAGGCCCTCCCGGTGTTTCCGGAGGGCAACAGCCGCTACCTCTACTCGAAGATGGCAGTGATGTTCAGCGGCATTGCGGACGACACGCCGTTCTCGGAACAGCTTCGCCTGAGCTACAAGCTTGTCGGACACCTCAAGTTCGCTGACCACCACAAGTTCACCAAGTCCGACGTCTCTTCCATCCGTTCCATAGCCTCCGCGCATCCCACATCTCTGATAATCACGACGGAAAAGGACTATCAGCGCATCCGCGACTGCAAGAATGTCCCGGAAGACCTGCGTCAGAGAATGTTCTACATGCCAATCCGCGCCCAGTTCCTCTCCGACGACGAGCGCACCGTCTTCGCGGGACTGATTAACGGGTTATGATGCTCCCATAAAATATTGGGGGATTTTGCACACAAATGCCCGAAAACATTCGGGGATTTCGCACAAAAGCAGCGTCAGTCAAGCCACTTTTTGAAGATTGCCGCAGAAAAGAGGCTCACGAACGCGTTCATCAGGACCGACACGCCGAGCAGGGCTACCAAAATCCACTGTACCGTTCCCCTCAACGCAGATTGAAGCTGCGCCTCGGTGTAGCCGAGGATGTTGTGAAGCGTGAACGCCTGCCCCGACTTCTCGAACTCATCGAGGTGGGATTCGGCGCTGCCGGCAAAAAGCTCCAGAGCCTTCAGGAAGGAGTTCGTCGAGACATAACCAGCAATGATGCCTCCTCCGCAATTCCTCGCGATTGTGCCTCGCAGCCCCCTGCCCTGCTCGACAATCTCACGGAGTTCCTCCTTGTCGAGCACCTCATTCCCTATTCCCGGATACATTGACTCCAGCCTGTTCTCCAGAAGTTCAGTTCCTCCTCTTAACGAGTCCGAGGCTGTCTTGGGGAGAAAGGCGACGCCGACGGAAATGAGAATGACGGCCGCCGTCATCAGACTGATTACAACCGTAAGTATTGTACGGGTCTGGCGGTCTTCAATTCTGTCGATGCAGAACCTGGCAGAAAGAAAGCATAAGGCGACGGCCAGCGCCGCCACTGATATGGTCAGAAAAACTATCATATGACTAACCTTAATAAATCTTCACCACAGTCCGCTGTCTCCGGCACGATTCCCTCAGGCGTCCCGGCAGAGGCTCGCGGAAACGCTTCAGCAGACGGCGGTATTCACCGCCTTGCCCGAGGTCCTTCAGAACGAGGATGACAAGAAGCCGCCCGCACGGAGCCTGGAGACAGTCCCTGAAACTGGAGGGAATGAGCTGCGGCGTGTTGCGCCGCATAAGAATGGAATATTTCCGTTTCTTTTCTTTCCATGACCGGAAAATCCTGATCGAATGACTCCAGCAGAAAAGACCGGCGGCCGCGCAAAGGGCACATGTCCACCAGTTAAAATGAATGAACGGCATCGACACAAAGCCAATCCCCCCGAAAAGGAGGAGAATGGCGTATGTGTTCAGAAAAAGAAACCTCGGAACCGTTGATATTCCGGATTCAGACATAGGAGACGGTTACTGTGCGGCTGATATCGCCCTATAGAATGCGTCCACAACTTTCTGCGCCTCGGACTCTTCGCTGACGGAAAGAAGGACGGACGTGCGCTGCGTGAAGGAGTCATAGTAGAGACTGTATGCCTGGCAGAAGCAGCCGAGGAACGTGCCTTCCTTTGTATATCCGACCTCCTTGACGCTGCTCGGCAGTACATATTTCACATTTTTGCCCGCATTGAGCACCCAGAGCGCCGTGAACTGAATGACCTCGACTACGCGCTTGTTCGTGATGACCACATAGCCTTTGCGCTTGTTTCCCAAGATTAGATTGATGAATTTCACCACCTGTCCCACCAGTTTTGCGAGAGGATTTGAACTGGCCGCCCAGAGCTCGGCTTCGAGTTCAACCACAACATTCTCCCCTTCGGTGAGAACGATGCCGGATTTTAATTTTTCCATACATTTAATCTTTGCCCCCCCCTATTGGTTAATCCATTTATGAGCGTCACAGTAAGGATGGGGAGCTCTTACCTCCCGGACGCCACCGCGTAACATAAAGAAACTATGCTTGAAAATTATCGGCAGATTCGAAGCTGCTTATTCCTTCCATGTTTCAGAACGGTCTCGATAGGTTTAAAATAAAGATGGTCAAGCCTCAGGGAGACAAATATAAATAAACATTCCGGGATATCAAAAGGAAACGGCTATTTTTTCATTATTTTTTCATTATTCCTGTGCCTTGATGCTCGCTTCGTGGATGGCGTTGAAGACGGTCTTGACGAAATCCTCGTCGAGCCCCCGCTCGCGGCCTTTGGCGCAGACATCGGCGAGTACGGCTTCCCAGCGGCCGGTCTGGAGAATGGCGATGTTGTTCTCGCGCTTGCTCGCCCCTATCCTGCGGCTTATTTCCATACGCTGGGCGAGGGCGTGGATTAGGTTCTCGTCGATGACGTCAATCTTCGCGCGGAGCTGGTTTATGGTCTCCTTGTAGGCGGAGTCAGAGGTGTCGGCATCGCGCACTATCAGCTGATTTTCAAGCATTTCCGCAAGCTCCGCCGGGGTGAGCTGCTGCTTTGCGTCGCTCAGGGCCACAGAAGGGTCGCAGTGACTCTCGACCATAAGTCCCTCCAGGCCAAGATCCATTGCGCGCTGGGAGATTTCGGTGATATATTCGCAGCTGCCGGCAAGGTGGCTCGGGTCACAGAAGAACGGAAGCTGCGGGCAGAGGCTGCGGAGTTCCACGACATACTGCCAGAGAGGGTCGTTGCGGTACTTGATTTTCTCCGATGTCGAAAAACCCCTGTGTATCACGCCAATCTTGTGTATTCCGGCACGGTTCAGCCGCTCAAGGGCGCCTATCCAGAGGTCGAGGTCGGGATTCACGGGATTCTTCACGAGCACGGGGATGTCCGTGTCGGCGAGTGCCTCGGCAATCTCCTGGACAAGGAACGGGTTGGCCGTCGTACGCGCTCCTATCCACACGAGGTCCACGCCATATTTCAGACAGTCAAACACATGCTTCTCGTTTGCCACCTCAGTAGCTATCTTCAGGCCGAGTTCGCGCTTTGCCCTCTGCATCCACTTCAGGCCCTGCGCACCGACACCCTCGAAACTGCCGGGATGCGTGCGAGGTTTCCATATCCCCGCACGATAGACATTTATCCCTATTTTCTTCAGCTGCGCGGCCGTCGTCATCACCTGTTCTTCAGTCTCCGCGCTGCATGGGCCGGCTATCACGCAAGGACGCGGCGGGAGATGGAACATACCCCATTCGTTCAGCGGGGCTATTTCGAGCTTCGGAGATTTTGCCATATCAGAAACTGTTTTTTTTGTTCAGTTATCTTGAACAGTTCTCTTTACCTTAATATCCTTTTGATTCTGTTCGCCTCGCCTATCAGCTCCCGTATTTTTTCCTCGTCCCCGGAAGATATGGCGTCGCGGAATTCATTCATCTTTTCGATATATGTGTCCATGACCTTCAGCACGTTGTCGCGGTTCTGTGATAGAATCGGAACCCACATGTCCGCGTTGCTCTTCGCAAGCCGCACCGTCGAGGAAAAGCCGCCTGACGCGAGGTCGAATATATGTTTTTCATCCTTCTCCTTGTCGAGAACCGTGAGGGCGAGGGCGAATGAAGTAACGTGCGATATATGAGAAACATACGCCGTGTGAACATCGTGTGCCGAGGCATCCGTCTCCGTAAGGCGCATATTCAGGCTGTCGTACAGCTTCTCTATCGTCTCCACGGCATCCGGGGCCGAATCGTCCCCATTACAGATGATGCATGCCCGGCCGTCAAAAAGCCCGGGCCGGGCGGCCCATGGACCGGAGTACTCCGTGCCGGCCATAGGATGCGTGGCGACATAGCGCCGGCGCATAGGGTGATTCTTCACGGCATCCACGAGGCCTGACTTCGTGGAGCACACGTCAATGACTATTTTTCGGCATTGCCCACCAGGGGATTTCACAACGGCATCGCTTCCACCGGCGGCACTTTTCGTTTCAATTTCGGAAAAGCGGTCGAGAACCTTCGGAAGCGTCTTCACTGCCGCACCGACAGGGACTGACAGGATGACGATGTCGCTTCTGTCAATACACTGTTCCAAATCCACAATCTCATCGGCAAGTCCTATCTTCAGCGCGGCCGAGGCATTCACCGGCTCGGCCTCAACGCCGAGAATCTCCGACGAGAAGCCGCGACGCCTCAGGTCAATCGCCATCGAGCCGCCGATGAGTCCAAGTCCAACCACTCCTATTGTCATATAGCCTCACACGTGTTTCTAAATTGCAAGTGCCGTCATCCGCCCCATCATGCAGCAAAATGAGAGACAGCATCGCCTATAATATACCTTTGATGAGCCGCAAAGCCTCGGTGAGCCTTTCTGCATTGGCACAGAGGGAGATGCGGATGCAGTCGCGCCCGTTGCGTCCGAAGATGCAGCCGGGAGTGACAAAAACACCGGTCTTGTAGAGAAGGTAGTCGGACACGAGTTCACCCCCTGTCTTCGCCACTCCATCCTCCGGGGCGCTCAGTTTCGAGCCTGCCGTCCGCGCAAGTTCCGCAGTTTCCTCCGCCTTGCCGAGCAGCGGACTGTCCCCCGGAACACGCCCCCAGACAAAGAGACCTGTGCCGTCGGCAGGATACTCCGCGCCGAGGAGATCCATGATTTCACAGGCAATCTTCCTGCGCTCGCGGTAGCCGGCGTTCAGCTGCTCGAACCATTCCTGTCCCTGCGAAAGAGCGGCCACGGCCGCCATCTGCATAGGCTTGAACATTCCCGAGTCCATCTGGGACTTGACCTTGAGCACCGCCGAAATCAGTTCCTGCGCCCCGGCGACCATCCCGATTCTCCAACCCGACATATTGTGCGACTTGCTGAGGGAATTCAGCTCGATGCAGCATTCCTTCGCCCGCGGAACCGCGAGTATTGAAAGCGGCCTGTCCGTGAGCACGAAACTATATGGGTTATCATTGACTATCAGGATGTCATGTTCGAGCCCGAACTTCACAATTCTCCGGTAGAGTTCCTCCGAAGCGGCCTTTCCGGTCGGCATAGACGGGTAGTTCGCCCACATCATCTTCACGCCGCTGAGGTCCATTCGCTCCAGAGCCTCGAAATCCGGACACCAGCTGTTCTCCGGCAGCAGGTCGTAGGTGAGGATTTCCGCTTCGACGAGTTCGAGGGCCGAGGTGTAGGTAGGATAGCCGGGGTCAGGGACAAGCACCTTGTCGCCCTTGTTGATGAACGCGAGGGCAAGCAGCAGGATTCCCTCCTTGGAGCCTGCAAGGGGCTGGATTTCGGTGGCGGGGTCGAGTTCCACGCCGTAGTAGCGGCGATACCAGGAAGCAAACGCTCCGCGAAGTTCCGGGAGACCCTTATAGTTCTGATAGACATGAGAATCTGTCTTATGGGCATAATCACAGAGCGCTTCAATTGCAGCGACAGGCGGCATCCTGTCCGGTGCTCCTATGCCGAGGCTGATTATCGGCTTCAGTCCGTTTTTCGCGCGCCACCCGTTCAGCGCCGCCAGTTCCTTGTTCTTGCGGGAGAAGTAATATTCCTTGACTACTTCTGTTCTCTTTGCAGGTCTTATCATGATTTTGGTTTCTTTTGGGTCTATATTCGATTTCATCGCCCTTTTCTGCGTTCGGCATAGCTCAAGCAAGCTTGGCCCTGCTCTCACTTATCGAAAAGATTCCTTTTTTCATCAGTCGTGTACGCCCGGTACACTCCCTCTTCAAAAAGAAATCTATCCTCCAAAATAAATCCGAAATCTCTCGGGACTTATTTGGGGGATTTATCTGCAAGACGCAAAAATAAGAACATTTGAGGATAATGCAAAAGGAATATGAATTATCTTTGCGACGGTTTTAGGATTTTGCGAAATGTGAAGATTTCCGGCTTCGCTGTATACTATAAATAGAATGATTATGCCGCTTTGGCTTTCGCTTGCTTTTTGTTCGGCTTTTCTGCTCGGACTCTATGACGTCTCCAAGAAGGAGGCGCTAAGGGACAATGCCGTGATTCCGGTGCTGTTCCTCAACACACTGTTCTCAACGGTCATTTTCCTGCCGTTTCTCATCGACTGCATCGGCGGCTTCGGATGGTTCGGGCAAGGGATGTTTGACATCACGTCCGCACGCGAGGCTCTCGAAAATCCGGCGCAGGCTCACCTGTTCATTCTCGGTAAGGCCGTCATCGTGCTGTCGTCGTGGATTTTCGGCTATTTCGGGCTTAAGCATCTGCCGATTACCATTGTGGGGCCGATTAACGCGACCCGGCCGGTCCTGGTGCTGCTCGGAGCGATGATTTTCTTCGGGGAGAGGCTGAATCTCTGGCAGTGGGCGGGCGTGCTGCTTGCCATCGTGTCGGTGTTCCTGCTCAGCCGGTCGAGCAAGAAGGAGTCGATTGACTTCGCGCACAACCGCTGGATTCTCTGCCTCTGCGTCTCAGTTCTGCTCGGCGCGGCAAGCGGACTCTACGACAAGTTCATCATGCGGCGGTTCGAACCGATCTTCGTGCAGACATGGTACAATCTCTACCAGTGCATAATAATGGGCACGCTCATGATGGTCCTGTGGTATCCGAAGCGCGGCTCGACGACGCCGTTCCACTGGAGCCGGGCAATCCCGGCAATCTCGGCGCTCATCTCGGCCGCCGACTTTGTCTATTACACGGCCCTCGCCCAGCCGGACTCGATGATTTCAATCATTTCGCTCGTCCGACGCGGAGCCGTCATCGTCTCTTTCCTCTGCGGCTGGCTCGTCTTCAAGGAGAGGAACCTGAAGGCGAAGGCCTTGGATTTAGGTCTAATTATACTCGGAATGGTATTTATCTATATAGGTTCACGGGGCGCATAAATACGGGGCGCATAAAAAGCGGATTGCCGCGTTGGGCGGCTTGATGAAATCCTCACCATCTAATAGACCCTTCCCGTCCCCTCGAAGGGGAAGAGGTGCTCCGTGCACACTATCGCACAAGGCTCTCGCTTCGTTGTTCTTCACACGACGCTGATGCGTCTTGTTGGCTGCTGCGGTTTCATCCGCGCCGCCCGCCTTGCACTCCATCTTTTTCTGCATCCCCTTTCGACTCAGCATCTTGAATTACATAGTTAAGAGCAGCGCGGACTCGTGAGGAAAGTTCCGGGAGGGAACAGTCGTTGAGGATTACTGCGTCTATCTCGGAGCGATGAGCCTCCGGAGACGACTGAAGACGGAGGCGGGACAGAACCTGTTTCCGGGTGCAGCGGTCGCGGGCCATCACGCGCTCAATCCGCAGTTCTTCCGGAGCATCCACCCAGATGCACTTGTCCCAGACCTTAGGGAAGTCCGGCTTGTCGAGCGCCGTGGCGGATTCAAAGACGACGATGTTCGAGGGAACCTGCGGCGTATTATCAGAGTAGACGCAGGTCAAGGAGGCGTTGGCAGACGCAGAAACAGACTTAGGGACAGGTTTTATCATCTTCCGCCACCTCCCGAAATCAGCGGCTAGCGCCGGAAAGACAATGTTTTCGACGGTCTTGAGCCCTGCGGCATCACTGAAAATCACCGCCGCCAGCGCCCGGCTGTCAAAACCGCCGTCCCCCCTGCGGAAACTCTGTCCGAGAGCAGCCTCAATCTCTGGAAGCAGGAAGGGCTTTCGCGCCCCCTCTGAGCCAAGATGCTCAGGCTCGGATTCCGCCCCGGAAGCCGTCGCCGTCCGCTCCGACGGAACCTCATAGAACCCCTTCACCGCAGAATCCGCGTCGTAGCAAGGCACGCCCATTCCCTCAAGAATCCGCCTCACCGCCGACTTCCCGCTCCCGATTCCACCGGTAAGCAATATGACCACAGTTTTATCCATTTCAAATGACATCCGGAGAAGACTCCGGCAACCTCTGATAGCCGTTCAGCCCAGCCGTACAAGCTCATGAGGCAGATTCCGCCACCGGAGCCGGCGCGGTCTCCTGTGCAGGAGCAGCCTGAGCCGGGCACTCTGTCTCGGCCTTCGGCTGCGGCCAAAACGGGCGGATGCTCTTCGGAAGGCAGAAATAGACTCCGATGAGGATGCCGAGGATGAATGCGATGCCGATGAGAGCCTTTTTCCACTTAGGCATCTTCTTTTCGGCGAACGGGTCGTTGCCGACGAAGACAGGCATCTTGGCCATGCCCGTGAGGGTCTGCCCGAAGCGGACATTGACAATCACCTTGGAGTTCACCGCCCATCCGTTGGCGTTGAGAATAGGCGCAAGATTGCGCTTGCGCAGGCTGAGCCAGGACATAATCATGGACGGGCCGGAGATGATGAGGATGATTCCGGCAATCGAGCCGACCATCCCCCAGAAACTGAGGCTGACAAAAGTCGTATATAGACCTCCGAGGAAAGTTCCTATTGAACCTAGGGCCATTCCTATCATAGCGAAGATGCCGGCAAACTTGGCGACGTCGAAAGGCTGTGCCGGAGCGGGAGCCGTGCCGGCGGCTGCAGAGGCTGCGACATTGGTTCCGGCGGACGAGATGTCCGCAGTGGCCTTTTCAAGCACCTTTGAGTCCTGCTTTGCCGCAATCTTGTTAATCTGCGTCTCGACGAAGTTCCCGATCTTCTTGTACGGAGACCAGAAGGCCTGACGGACGCTTATCGGGTTATCGACTATCTTCGTCACGACGGCGTCCCAGTCGTTGCCTGCGCGATCGTAGAATACGGCGTTGCAGCCGACCTTGAGATTGTTGATGTCGCCGTCGGTCATAACCGCAACGACGGTCATCTTGGAGGCGGTCTTCTTTGAAGTGCAGTCACAATAGAGCAGGAACATCCCGCTCGCCCCCGCCATCGTGCCCTGCCTGGCCATGTCGGTGACCTTTATGCAGAGGTCGCAGTTGCGCTGGTCGATGTAGAGCCGTCCTGCCTGAAAAACCGACGACATGGAATCCTCGGTGGAATAGAAGTCGGAGAACGTCACATAGTTGCGCAGAAGCGTGTAGAAGTCGCGGCAGAGATGCAGCAGCTTGCTGACCGTCTGAATCTCGTTCACCTCGCCTTCGAGAGCCTTGTCCTCGGCGACGAGCGCGTCGAGTTCGGCCTTGCGGTCCTCCTTGAGCAACGCGACGAGCCTGTCATACCCGAGGTCCTCAACCTCGGCCCCGGCCTTCGCGCCGCACCATGCCGTATAGGCGTCGAACTTGGAGAGAATCCCGTTCCACTGTTCTTCCGTGAGGCATTCCGCCGAAGGATAGTCTGCATTGACGACCAAAGCCTTGAACCTGTCAAAGACAGCCTTCCAGGCCGGGTTGATTCCCGTAAGCGGGAGATGCGCGTCGGCATTGACCTTGGCAAGCGGATAGGCCGCAATCTCATCCGTGCAGGCCGCCAGATCCCTGGAACTGATTTCGCCTATGCGCTCGGCGCTCACGTCAAGTACGGCGGTGCTGTCGGAGTTGAACGCCGCGAGCTTGCAGCGCATAAAGAAGTCCGCGACCTTTTCCTTCAGGGCCGTGCAGGCGGCAAGCGCGGCGGCGGTGTTGTCGCCATAAGGAAATATATCCTTAACTCCGGCATCCTTCCACGCCACATAGTCCGCCGCCGCCTTGTAGAACGCGGCAATCCTGTCAGCATCAACGCCCGGCTCGCCGCTGCGGTCCTGAAGCGGTCCGAACGAGGCGATGCATTCCCTTATTATGTTCTTGAGTTCCGCGTCATCAGTCGAATTTTCCGTGATTATGCCGTCACCGTTAAAACGTGTCTTAGCGAATATGGCGATGCTGTCGCTGACGTCGGCAATCGAAATCGTGTCCTTTGAAAGTCCGAGATTATCGAGAATCTGCCGTGCGCAGGCATACATCCTCGCGCCCTCGTCCGAGTCTCTGTTTATCGCCGAAAGCGAAAGCTCCGAAGGACGGCCGATGAGAACGTTCATGTCAGCGAGACGGGGTTTGAGCCAGCCGACCGCGGCGATTATCTCGTTCACCCGAATCTTCCCGTCGCCGTCGAGGTCAAGAAGCGCAAGCGTGTCATGATCCATTTCAAGTCCCGAAGCCGGACAGCTCAGCACGGTCCAGAGCTTCTGGTCAAGCTCGTCCAGATGGGAAATGTCATCGCCGGTGCTGATGTTCACACGCGTCACGCCCCCGAAAGTCGAGAACTTCCACTCATAATCGCCATTGGACTTCATCGTGCTCACCGACGAAATCCGCCTAATCTTCTTGTTCATCGTATATCTTCTTCACACACAACAAGAACCGGCATCATCGGTTCCCGAATAATTTTAAATCACTTCGCTTTCAGTCAATTTCCCGGATCTATCAAAGCTGAAAAAATGTATTTCAAAAATCCAGATAAACCAGATGAAAATGTATTTAAACAATCTGCCAAAGTTGCTGAAAGAGAGGGGATGCAAGGCGCACTGGGGATTTTAAACCGGAGCAACCTCTTGGTTGTGAGGATTTAAAATTCACATGCAACGCAGCAGGCCGCCTTTTAGGCACCCCGTCCCCGTCACACTGTCAGGATGTCCTTTTCCTTCGCAGCGACCAGCTCATCAATCTTTTTCACCCAGGAATCGGTGGCCTTCTGCACCTTGTCCTCGTAGTCCTTCTGCATATCCTCCGCGAGTCCTTCCTTCTGCGCCTTCTTCAGGGCCTCGATGGCGTCGCGGCGGGCGTTTCGCACGACAATCTTGGAGCTTTCCCCGGCAGCCTTCGCCTTCTTGATGAGTTCCTTGCGGCGCTCCTCGGTAAGAGGCGGCACGGTGCAGCGGATGGTCTCTCCGTTGTTGGACGGGGTGAGCCCGAGATTCGCGTCGATGATGGCCTTCTCGATCACAGGAATCATCTTCTTTTCCCACGGCTGGATGGCGAGGGTCTTGGCGTCCGGGGCGGTCACAGAAGCGACCTGCAGAACCGGAGTCATGGAGCCGTAGTAGTCAACCAGCACATTGGCGAAGATTGTCGGATTGGCCTTGCCTACCCTATAGGTCTTGAGGTCTTCTTCGAGGAACACCACCGCGTCCTCCATATTCATCTTTGCCTCTTCCAGGATTTCGTTTGCTTTTTCAATCATAGCTTATATTTGTTTGGAGTGTTTTTTCTGCACAAAGATCTCTCACTTCGTTCGAGATGACAATGTTGATGTCGTTCGAGATGACAAGGAATGGGAACTATATGTGAACAAGCGTTCCTATTTTTTCTCCGCTGACCAGCCCCAGAAGATTGCCCTTGCGGTTCATGTCGAACACGACAATAGGCATATTCCCCTCACGGCAGAGCGCGAACGCCGTCTGGTCCATGACCTTGAGGTGATCCTCCAGCGCCTTGTCAAAGGTAAGTTCGTCATATTTCACCGCCGTCGGGTCCTTTTCCGGATCCGCCGTATAGACCCCATCCACGCGGGTGCCCTTCAGGAGAGCGTCAGCCCTGATTTCAAGCGCACGGAGCGCTGCGCCGGAGTCAGTCGTGAAGAACGGGTTCCCGGTGCCTCCGGCAAGAAGAGCCACACCGCCCCTTTCAAGGACGGCAACGGCGTCATCCCTCATGTAATAGCGGGCCACCGGCATCATCGGCGTCGCCGTGAACACCTCCGCCTCAACGCCGGCAGAGCGAAGAGCCATGGCAAGACCGAGAGAGTTTATGACAGTCGCGAGCATGCCCATCTTGTCCCCGTTGACGCGGTCGAAACCCTTTCCCACGCCGCTCAGGCCCCGGAAGATGTTGCCCCCTCCGATGACAATCGCCACCTGAAGTCCGCCCTTCACGGCCTGCGCAATCTCATTAGCATATTCGGAAAGACACCTCTCGTCAATCCCCTTCCCCGCAGGTCCGCCGAGGCTCTCCCCGCTCAGTTTCAGCAAAACTCTTCTGTACATACTCTTTATGTGTTTTCCAACGGCATACACCGCCATTCAGTCTGCAAATATAGTTCAAATTCGTCATCAAACGAAAACAATTTTCCCGAATAATTACGAAGCTGTTTAAATTTTTCTTTCACTTATCTATGTGTTCGTTCTTTTGGTGTCTTTTGGGCCATATTTTTTCATTTTGCTCGTCATTTAGCACGCTAAACTCCTCTCAAAACGAAAAAATCCGGCACAAAAATACATCTCAAAATAACTGAACAAAAAATTTGAACAGCTTCTTTGAAAGTTGCAAGAAAGAATATATCTTTGCACCGCTAAACCAAGTTCGGGCATTCGGGCATTTGAAACTTGAATTATTGATTGGACATCTATGGCTAACATTTTTACATCATCAATCGGAAAGAAGCTCATAATGAGCATCTCCGGACTTTTCCTCATCGTCTTTCTCCTGCTTCACATGAGCATCAACCTCTTTGCCGTGATTGACCTCTTCACCGGAGAATACGGAGCCCCGGACGGACTTTTCCAGAAAGGCTGCGATTTCATGTCGCTTCCGATTGTGACGGTGATGGTTCCCGTGCTCGCGCTCGGCTTCGTCATCCACATCTTCTACGGCTGCTACCTCACCTGGACGAACCTCAAGGCCCGCGGAGGCTACTGCCGTTACGCCGTTTCAAGCAAGGCAAAGACAGACTCTTTCGCGTCAAGGAACATGATTGTCCTCGGAATCATCATTCTCGGATTCATCGCGTTCCACCTCACCCATTTCTGGGCGGATATGCAGCTGCAGCACTTCACCGGAGGCGAGGAATCAAATCCTTATGACCTTCTTGACGCCACTTTCGGACGATGGTGGATTACGGTTCTGTACCTCGTCTGGTTCGGAGCCATCTGGTTTCACCTCACGCACGGCTTCTGGAGCGCATTCCAGACCCTCGGATGGAACAATATGATATGGCTCAAGAGACTCAAGGTCATCGCCTATGTCTTCGCAACTCTGATTTTCCTCGGCTTCGCGACTGTCGCGGTTGCAGTATGCATCCACAATTACTGCCCTTGCCTCGCATAACGACGAAAACATAGAAATCGAAAGCGGTGACTCACACGGAGCCACCGCTTGTTTTTTACCCCGTTCCGCCGCCGGATGCGGGCGGAAAGACTTCCGAAAAACAAAACACATAAACCAAAGGCAAAATGAAACAGAAGAGATTTTTCTTGCAGGAGAACGAGATTCCGAAGCAATGGTACAACATTCAGGCGGATATGCCGCACAAGCCGCAGCCTATGCTCAACCCGGCGACGCACAAGCCCGTGACGGAGGACGAGATGGCGGCGCTGTTCTGCCGCGAGTGCGTGAGGCAGGAGATGAACATGACTGACAGATGGATTGAGATTCCCGAAAAGGTCCGGGAGTTCTACACCTACTACCGCTCCACCCCGCTTGTACGCGCCTACGGACTGGAAAAGGCGCTGGACACTCCGGCGCACATCTACTTCAAGAACGAGAGCGTAAGCCCCGTGGGCTCGCACAAGCTGAACTCGGCGCTGGCACAGGCCTACTACTGCAAGGAGGAGGGGGTTACAAACGTCACGACCGAGACGGGCGCAGGACAATGGGGAACTGCGCTATCCTATGCGGCAAGGCTGTTCGGGCTTGAGGCCGCCGTCTATCAGGTGAAGATTTCCTACGAGCAGAAGCCTTACCGCCGGTCGATGATGCAGCTTTTCGGGGCGCAGGTAACTCCGTCGCCGTCGATGTCAACCCGTGCGGGCAAGGACATACTGACGAAGAATCCGTACCATCAGGGCTCTCTCGGAACAGCCATCTCGGAGGCCGTGGAGCTTGCGATGACTACGCCGGAAAGGTGCAAATACACTCTCGGCTCGGTGATGAGCCATGTCGGGCTGCACCAGACGGTCATAGGGCTTGAGGCGGAGAAGCAGATGGAGATGGCCGGGGAATATCCTGACATCGTGATAGGATGCTTCGGCGGAGGGTCGAACTTCAGCGGCATCTCGTTCCCGTTCATGAGGCACAATTTCTTTGACGGAAAGAAGACGCGGTTCATAGCGGCCGAGCCGGCGAGCTGCCCGAAACTCAGCCACGGGAAGTTCGAGTATGACTTCGGGGACGAAAGCGGCCTGACCCCGCTGATTCCGATGTATTCCCTCGGGCATGACTTCATTCCGGCGAACATCCACGCGGGAGGCCTGCGCTATCACGGGGCCGGCGCGGTCGTGTCGCAGCTTCTCAGGGACGGTCTGATGGAGGCGACTGACATCCGGCAGCTTGACTCCTTCGCGGCGGGCGTGCTCTTTGCAAAGACCGAGGGGATTATCCCGGCTCCGGAGTCCTGTCATGCGATTGCGGCGACCATCGACGAGGCGGCCAAATGCAGGGAGGCCGGCGAGAGCAAGGTGATTCTGTTCAACCTTTCCGGGCACGGGCTCATCGACATGACGGCATACGACCAGTACCTGTCCGGCAATCTTGTCAACTACACCAAGTAATTTTTTTTCATTTCTTACGAATAGCCTTCTATTAAGAGGCCTACGGCTCAAGGCCGAAAACGGGAAACCCGTCGCTCATAAAAAAATCGCGCCGGGTTTTCCCGTTTTCTGCTGTCTTTCGCCTTCCGCACATATCTATGCAGTTTTGTCGTGCAAAGATAGAGCGTAATATATAAGTTCCTATATCTGTCTGGTCTTGGCGGCGAGCCAGGCGGCTTCTTCGGGTGTCATCCTCGGGGCAAGGCGGTCATAGACGGAAGCATTGTAGGCGTTGAGCCAGTCTCTTTCGTCGGCGGTCAGAAGTTCTGGAATGACCGCCGACGTGTCTATGTGACAGCAGGTCAGGGTCTCGAAGCGCAGCCATTCCCCAAACTCGTTGCAGCCGGTCAGGTTCACGTCAGGGATTCGGTCGGGAACGGTGAGGAGGACATTCTCATGACGGATTCCGTGCATTCCTGCGCGGTAGAGCCCCGGCTCGTTCGAGGTGACCATCCCCGGCAGCAGCGGCTGGGGATTGAAGTTCTGCCGGATGTCCTGAGGGCCTTCGTGGACGCCGAGATAGTAGCCTATGCCGTGTCCCGTGCCGTGACCGAAGTTGCGCCTTGCCCTCCAGAGCGGGCTGCGGGCAAGGGCGTCAATCTGACAGCCTGCCGTGCCTTTCGGGAACACGGCCATCGACAGGTCAATCATGCCCTTGAGCACGAGCGTGTAGTCCTCTTTCTCAAGCTCGGTGCAGACGCCCATCGGGACGGTGCGGGTGATGTCGGTCGTGCCTGTGAGGTACTGTCCGCCGGAATCCACGAGATAGAGTCCATGTCCCTCTACTGTTCTCGACCCTTTCACCGGCATCACATAGTGAGGAAGCGCGGCGGAAGGCCCGTAGGCCGAGATGTTTTCGAAGCTGTCGCCCCTGTAACCCGGTATGTCGGCACGCAGCGAGCTGAGCTTAACAGACGCATCCCATTCGCTGACCGGCTCCGCCTCTCCCCTCCCGGCGGCCGCGACATTCTCCTCAAGCCATTTGAGGAAGCGCTCAACTGCAAGACCGTCCTCGACAAAGGTCTCCCGGAGGCGTTCGATTTCAGTTTCCTCCTTCACAGCCTTGCGAAGAATCACGGGCGACTTCCCGAGTCGGAACTTTGAAGCGACATCCGATTCCGGGGAATATATGGACGAAAGGAAACTGAACAGCTGCCAGTTGAGTGACGCCGGATCGGCGAACAGAGATTCGTCCGAACCGATTTCGCCCAGAGCCGTCTCCACTGCCGCATAGTCCTCTATGCTCACGTCATCCGAGGCAATCTCCTCGAAACTGTCCGGAGTGTCACCGTCGTCATCATATCCGTCCTTCCGGACGAACCATCGTACATTCTCCTGAGAAACAAGAAGATAGGATATGACATAAGGATTATATTCGATGTCGTTTGCGCGGACGTTCAGAAGCCATGCAATCTCGTCGAGAGCCGTTACGAGAAAATTATCGACATCGTTGCGGAGCATCCACTTGCGCAGCCAGCCAATCTTCGCCCGACGGTCCTCTCCGCCGGAAATCTCAAGGTCGAGAGTCTGCACGGGAGTGACCGGAATGGCGGGTCTGTCGGTCCAGAGGGCATTCAGGAAATCGGGACGGGAAATTATTTCATAACGGAAATCATTGTCTGCGGTCGCCCCGGAAAGCGCGTCGTCGATTGCAAGCACCTCATCCGCGCTCCAGCACAGACCGTCGAGGACAAGGTTCAGTCTGCGCGGGCAGGCGCCGTCGCCGAGGTAATAGGACTGGACTGACGGGGCGCCGAGTATGTAATCGACATTCTCCGCGAGCCACCGAGGAATCGGCACGGCATCCGGGACACGCAGTTTGTGCAGTTCAACGCCCGTTCCGTCAAGCTGTTCGACGGCCTGGATGAAATAGCGGGTGTCCGTCCAGAGCCCGGCATGGCTGCGGGTCACGACGACGCTTGCCGCCTCTCCGGTGAATCCCGTCAGCCACTCCACCTGCTTCCAGCGCGCCGCCGGATATTCGCTGCAATGAGGATCCGAAGCTCCCACGAGCACCGCATCCCAACCGTTTTCCCTCATCATCGCCCTCAGCAGGGCAATTCTCTGAGCATAGACATTTTCCATAATGCACTGTGTATTAGAATACATTCACCACCAAATCGGAGATGATGTTGTCCGAAATGAAGAAATATTTCTCCGGAATCCTGTAGTATGGCTCCGGAAGTTCGGGGTTTCCGGCCGCCTCCCAGCCGCCGACCGGCACGAGATGCCCCGCTGCAACAGCCTTTCTGAGAGCCTGCCGGTCACACGCCTCCTCCAGTTCCGAAAGAAGGCAGCCCTCGGATGTCCTCAGCCCGAGCATCACGTTCTCAAGGGCAATCTGCTCGGGGGAAAGCGTCTCACTGCCGCGCAGCGCCTCAAGTTTGGCCTCGAAATTCCTGCGATGGCCACTTCCTGGTGCATAGGTGTCAAGGTACAGCGCCAAATCAGGCTTGTTCCAACTGCGCCGCCGTCCCCCGTCGGGAAGCGCCTCCAGCGAATGCGCCCCCGGGCCGAGCCCGACATAAGGCACATGACGCCAATAGGCCGAGTTGTGCCTTGCCTCATGACCCGGCTTCGCGAAATTGGAGATTTCGTAATGGTTATAGCCGAGATTGGCCATTTCCTCGCACAGAATGTTGTACTGGCACTCACAGGCCTCGTCTGAAAGCTCCCGGCACCGGCCGTCCTCAATCATTTTCTCAAGGGCGGAACCAGACTCGACGGAGAGCTGGTATGCAGACACGTGCACATTCCCGGACCTGCACCAGAAGCCGATTTCCCTGAGGGTCTTGCGCCAGGCATAATCCGACAGCAGCGGAGTATATCGCCCCGCGAACCTGCCGCCCTCGCGCCGCACGGCAGGCAGTCCGAACATCAGATCTATGCTGATGTCATCAATTCCCGAATGAAGGAAGGTGTCGAGAGCCCTCAGCGCGTTGTCCTCGTCGTGACGGCGGTTCATCCAGCGCAGTATCGGATTCTTTAGGGACTGAATGCCGATGCTCACGCGGGTAACTCCCCATTTCTTCATCACCTCGGGATATTCCGACTTGTACCATAGTCCCCTCGCGATGTCATCAGGGTTCACCTCCACCGTGAACTCGTCGAATCTCCTGACTCCGGCAGCCCTCTTCAGCGCCCTGACGAGCTTTACAAACAAATACGACGGCAACACCGATGGTGTACCGCCGCCGATATAGAGCGTGTTCACGTCCATTGTTCCCCTTATTTCCTGCTTCCTGCATTCGATTTCCTTCAGCAGGGCATCGATGTAGCGGCCATAGCACTCCGAGGTCTCAGAGTAGAATCCGCAGTAGGTGCAGAACGACCTGCAGAAAGGGATGTGGACGTAAATCATTTTTTCAACGGTTATCTGTATTCGCAGCCGGCGCTACCTGAGCATCAGCTCGGCGGTCCCGAGCGACGACTGCTCCGTGTAGGCCTCGACTGAATAGATGCCCTTGCTGCAGTCCTTGATGCCGTTCACATAGATCACGACATCCGTCTCGGCTCCCTGATAATCCACCTCACGGGAAGCGGAGCTTGCAAGGGTCTCGCCGCCGAATTCAAACGCGCGCTGCTCCGTGCCGGCAATCAGCACGCCGTCGGAATCCTTCACACGGATGTAAATCCGCACAGGCCCCTTAGGTGCAAGGTCGTTCTCGACGAGGCTCAGGCGAATCTGGAACTGCGCCACCCTGCTGCTGCGGTCGGTAGCCTTCCCGGAAGCGTTGTAGGCGGTGAGCGAAAGCCCGCGGGCCTTGATGACAGAGCCTGTAGCCACCTGTGAGGAGAGTGTCTCGACTGTCTTTGAAAGTTCCTCGGAGCGCCTCTTGCTCTCGGCGGCGTCGCGTCGCGCGGCTGCGGCGTCCGCAGTGAGCTTCTTGTTGAGCGTGTTGAGGGAGTCAATCTGAACGATGTAGTTCTTCATTATGCTCCTCAGTGTCCCGAGTTCCTTCTCGTACTGACGAATCTTCCTGCGGTTGGTCGCGTCGGTCTTCTTGATTCTCTCAATCAGCTGATTGACCTCCTCACGGGAGGAGTCCAGCTGCGAATTGATTGTGTCATAATCGGATGACAACGTCGCATAGTCGCTCTGAAGGGCGAGCATCTGCTCCGTCAGTTCCTGCTTTTCCTCCTGAAGCTCGCCCACGAGCGAAGACTTCTGAATCCAGATATACGCCAGGACGCCGGCCAGAATGACCGCCACCGCAACGAGGGCGTATGTCACTTTCTTAAGACTGTTCTGTTCCATGATAATTCCCGTTTTGTTGATACTACGTTTCGTGTTTTCGTAACAATTATGAGTGCGAATTTACGTAAAATATGCGAATTTGCGCTATATTTGCGGACGTCAGAAAAATATAAACCCATAAAATTTCATCTAAATGAAACCTGCCGTAAGATATATCATCCGGGCCGTCAAGTATTTCTGCTGGTTCGCAATTTTGTTCACACTGATTATCAGCGCACTCGCGTTCACAAAGTTCGTGCCCGCAGACAACGGGGTCGCGGGACTGTTCGTCCACGGCTGGAAGTCAGTCCTGGAAATCGCGGGAGTCTTCCTCGTTTTCTCTGCCCTGTACCCGAAATTCGGCTATCAGAAAAGACAGGTAAGCATCCCGGGAGAATGGAGCGAGGTCTCCGCCGAGGTGAAGGGATATTTCGCCGACAGAGGAGACTACCGCCTCGAAAGCGAAACGCCGGATAAGCTATGTTTCCGCGCCCGCCGCGCCGGAGTCAGAATCGCCCGCCTCTGGGAAGACCGCATCACCGTCACCCCAGTCTTCGGCGGCGTCGAACTCGAGGGCCCGGCGAAGGATTTGGCGCGCCTCGTCTCCCACATGGAATACAAACTTCGGGGCGAATAAAAAGCGGCCTGCGGCGTTGAACGGATTGATGAAATCCTCACAGCCGCCAAGGCTGCTGCGGTTTCATCTTCACCGTCCGCCTTGCATCCCATCCTTTTCTTCATCCCCTCTATCCAGGTCATTTCCGGATAACCCATCAGAAACGCACCTCCTGCCGGACATTTCAACACAGGTCTCCATTGTCATCTCGAACGAAAAATCATCCGTTCAGTTGTTTGGCGGCGGCTTCAAGGGAGGCGTAGAAATCCTCGCCGAAGAAGTGCGTTATGGGGGCCTTGAGGAACTGGTAGACACGGATTTTTCGGCGGCGGCCGGTGGTGAAGGCGTCGCGGCAGATGTCCCAGCGGTGGAGGTTCAGGGCTGTCATGCCGTTGGAGAGCGTGGAGACGCGAATCGGGTAGAGACGGCAGGAGATTGGCTTGCAGAAGTCGCCGTTGCCCTTGTTCCACTGTTCCTCAATGGCGCACAGGCAGCTGCCGTCAGGCTCGCGCCGGCAATAGGCACATTCCTCGGAGCCCGGGACAAGCGGAGTGACCAGGTCGCCGTCAATGTCAATTTCAAAGAAGCCCTTTTCATCCACGGCCCTGCGCCCATTCTCGGACATCGCCGGAGAGAAACGGTCGTAGTTCTTTTCAAGCGCAGGCAGTTCGCATTCAAGCAGCGGGGCCCCGCTGTCGCCTATCACACAGCATATCCCCTTGCACTTGGCATAGTCGCAGACAAAGTATTCGGTCAGGATTTCACCTGAGACGAGGACGTCGTCTATCTGAATTATCGAATTGTACTCATTCATTTTTGTCTATTTAGAAGATTTCTCGACTTCACTTCGTTCGATTGGCAAAAGCCATATCATTCCCCGCCTCATCTCACTCCAACCGAGATGACAGAGTCCCGAACGAAGTGAGGGGAACTTTGCACCGTCATTTCATCACGACATATTCCACCCGGCTGCCATTGACAAGACTTTTCAGCACATCGCCTACCTGAGGCGCGGTCACGGCATTCATCCTGTCGTTTATCTTCGTGCTGAAGTCACGGCCGTCCGCATAACGGACCACAAGCGCGTCCCTCCAGTACTCCGCCGCGGCGGCTTCGGCATCGTGCTCACCGTTCAGCCGTGCCTTATAGGCGTTCAGGACAGCCGCAGGCCGCTCAACCGACGGGACATCGGAAAGAGCAGAACGCAGGCGGGCAAGGACGGAGAGGATTTCTGTGTCGTCCAGACTGCCGTAGGCAAAGCCGTCCGCCGGAATCCGGTCGAGCGAGACCATCACGCTGAAGCGCTCCTGCGGATACATCAGAAACGAGGATGAGACCTTCACATGAAAGCCGGTCCCGACAAGGGCGTCATGCAGGCTGTCCTCAAGCAGGCAGACGGCAAGGCGTGAGGAGCAGAGGTTCGCGGCATTCATGGGAAGCGCCGTCGAGAGCAGCACGTCGATGCTTTCTTCAGAGCCGTTCCGGAAAGTCGTAGATTGCCCGGAGACCGGACTGAAGCGCACGCGGGGACGCTTTTCCGGCCGCGAAGTGACAGGGAACTCCCCGGCATACCACGCGAGCGCCTTCTGCAGTTCGGACGGCTCCATGTCCCCGGTAATAACAAGGAAACCGTTCCCGAGGTCTGAAAAGGCCTCGCCGAACAGGCGCTCGGCCTTGTGGACTGTCGCGGAGGTGAAATTCTCATACATCCTTATTCCGGAATAGGGATTGTCCGCACAGACAAGACTGTCAATCCCTGCAAGCCTCGCACCGCGGCCTCCTGCTGCAAGTTCACGGCTCACCGAAGCCGAGCGCATGAGTTCCGCCACGGCCGACGAGTCGGCGCAGCTCCCCCGGAACATCCCGACGAGTCCCTGAAGAAGGAGGCTCAGGCTCCGTGGAGTCGCGGTGCCTTTCAGCGTCGTGGAATAGAGGGAGACCTCGGCTTCGGCAGTGATGCCCGTGGCGGCCATGATGTCCTTCATGCTCCTGACGTCAATTCCCGGAAGCGTCCGGCATTTCAGCAGGTCCGGAAGGAACGCCGCCTCTCCGGGAACGAGCCCCCCGGCGGAGGCATAGCCCTTATCGACGTTCAGCGCCCAATGCAGCTTCTTGGTGCCGGGGACGCGCTTGTAGTAGGCCTTGAGGCCGTTCTGGAATGTCCAGACTTCGCCGCCGGACATGAGTTCCTTTCCGTTCCTCACCTTTGACTTCTTCTGCGACGGCCCGGGAAGCAGAAGCGTGTCGCGCAGTTCGAGCGCCCGTCCGGGAACGACCTTTCCGTCATTCCACCCGGCGCAGAATGCCTCGCAGCTGTCATCCGGAGAAAGCAGAGCCTCCGAAAAGGTCTTCATAAGCCGCAGCTGCAGCGTGTCAGGAAGCACCCTTGACTGGCAGAACCCGCAGAGCTGCGCATCAGTAGTGAGCGGAGCCCCATGGAGAAACGACGCCGAGCATATTTTCACATATTCGGAATTTTTCACTGAATTTGTCGACTTCCCGAGACATTTTTCACTATACAAAGCAGAGGAAAGGATTATGTCATCGACGTTCATCTCTCCCCTGTCAAGCGACCCGAGGACTTCCCCGAAACAGCGCATTGCGGAATCGGCATTCTCCCGTAGCGTAAAGAAAGACAGGTCTATGGACTCAAATCCGGAGACATCCGCGCTCGACACGTGCTCCGAGCGAATCTCCGCAAACGGAAGACTTTGTGCATTCAGCGCGTCCCGAAGCCTGCTTTCGGCAATGAAGCGGAACGTGTCCGACATCTTGTCAACAACGGCGAACTGCGGAGTGGGCATATATTCCCTCGGAATCCTCGGAAAATTGAAAGAAGCCGAAAGACGGCACACATTGCCCAGAGTATCTGCGGTCACCTCCGCCGTTCTCCGGGACTCCGCCATGCATTTCACTGCCGGGACAGTGTCGCGGGCGACGACGTTTTTGGGGGTCATCAGCGAGAATATCCCCATCTTCGAGACAAGTTCCTTTCCGCTGACGTCGCCGGAGACTATCACCGCCATGTTTTCAAGAGGGAAATGGAGACTGTCCCTCGTCGTCACGGCCTTCGCGGAGAGTTCGTCGGCTATTCCGAAGACGGCGAGAAGCAGAGAATCGGCGATGGACGGGCTGCGCCCGAGCATGACATCCTCGAAACGGAATGTCACCGCATCGTCAGAACACTCGGCATATCCCGTCTCAGTCGGAGCCACGGCGTTGGATGACAGGAATTTCTGGAGACTCCTGTTCTGAAGCCTGCCCTGTGCCGAGAGTATTCCACGCGACACATCGGCATAATCCCGCGCGTCCGCAGAATGGCGATACACGAGGGCAAAGTCAGCGAACCCCTTTTCCGCAGGATTCGAGACGACATACCAGTTCATCCCATTCGGGAATGTCCCCATAACTATCTTTGAGTCAGCAGGCAGTTCATTCAGGCTCTGCGACATGACTGACGGAGCGCCGCAGATTGCAAGCAGCGCCACCGCAAGAAATAAGACTCGTGTATTCTTCATAATCCCAATCAATAACCGTCCGACAAAAGCGGTCTGCCGAACAGGTGTGAACCCATCTCGTGTACAAAGTTAGTGCAAATAGCAATAAACCGTGGCCAAATTGTACATTTTTAAGAAATATATGTTAAATTTGCAGTTCGTGCGTCCGGGGGACAGCGTCCGACGGGGACGGACATCCGGACGGGTTTGAAGTTTGAAACACGAAGATTAATTTTTAGTGATATGAAAAAGATTTTGCTTATCATTGCGACGGCTCTCGCCACTGCGGCCGCCGTTTCTGCGCAGGACATGGCGCAGGCCACTGAAACCTACAACAACGGGGCTATGGCCCTTCAGGCAGGGAACAACGCCGAGGCTCTTGACAATTTCAAGTCAGCTCTCACAATGGCCGAGGCCTGCGGAGAGGAAGGTGCGGACATCGTGAACAACTGCAAGGAATATATCCCGAAAATCATGTTCAGCATCGCCAAGGACTCAATCAAAGACGGCAACCTTGACAAGGGATTGGCTGAAATTGACGAGGCGGTCGCACTGGCAAAGGAATATGGCGTGACAGACGTTGTCGATGATGCGGAGACGCTTAAGCCGCAGGTACTCATGAACAAGGCCAACAACCTTCTCAACGCGAAGAATTTCGTTGGAGCCATTGCGGCCTACAACGAGATTCTGAAGGCGAATCCTTCCAACGGCACCGCACAGCTGCGTCTTGGAGTGGCCTACGCACAGGCAGGCGATCTGGCAAAGGCGGAGGAAGCCTACCTCGCGGCAGCGGCTAACGGTCAGGAAAAGGCGGCCAACAAGCAGCTTGCCAATATGTACCTGAGGGAGGCTCAGTCTGCCTTGAAGGGTCAGAAATATGCAGAGGCATACGACGCGGCAATGAAATCCAACGGTTATGTGGAGAGCGGGAACGCACTTTATTTTGCGGGCATGTCCGCTCAGAAGCTCGGCCAGGACGCCAAGGCTAACGAGGCCTTTGAGCAATTCCTCGCTGTAGCGCCGAACGACAAGAAGGCTGACGACATCAGGTGCACGCTGGCCGTTTCCTACCAGAAGGCCGGCGACAAGGCAAAGGCCATCGAATTTTATCAGAAGATTCTTACGAACCCGAAATATGCTGAAGTTGCCAAGGCTCAGATTGCGGCGCTTCAGAAATAACTTGCCCGGCGGCAGCGCGTTTTTCCGGAAATGAGGGAACTTGAACTGCTTGCTCCGGCAAGGAACATTGAAATCGGCATCGCGGCCATTGACTGCGGTGCCGATGCCGTTTATCTCGCCGGTCCGGCCTTCGGGGCAAGGCAGGCGGCAGGGAACAGCGTGGAGGATATCCGAAGGCTCTGCGAATATGCCCACAGGTTCGGCGCAAGGGTGTTCGTGACCCTCAACACCATCATTTTTGACAGCGAGCTTGAAGAGGCATTCGCGCTTGCCGTGCAGTTGCAGGAGGCGGGGGCGGACGCTCTGATTGTGCAGGACTTCGCGCTGCCCGCCTTTGAGATTGAGCATCCGCAGAGCCTGTCCATCCCGCTGCACGCCTCGACGCAGTGCTCAATCAGGACAGTCGGGCAGGCGCGGCGGATGGACGCTCTCGGATTTTCGAGGATTGTGCTTGAAAGGGAGCTGCCGATGGCGGCTGTCCGGGAAATATGCTCAGCCGTAAGCTGTGAGGTTGAGGCGTTCGTGCACGGGGCACTGTGCGTGTGCTACAGCGGAGAGTGCTATCTGTCGGAGATGCTGAGCGGAAGGAGCGCGAACAGGGGCGAGTGCGTGCAGGCGTGCAGGTCGAGATATGACCTTGTGAACGCCCACGGGGAGCCTGTCAGGTGGCCGAAGACGGACGGCAGATTCAGCGGCGTGCACAAGCCGCTGCCCGGGCAGGACGGATTCCGGGCGGAATGCAGGCCGGGACAGCCGGTCGCCATGAACAGGACGCTGCTGTCTCTGCGGGACCTGATGCTTCTGGAAAGGCTGCCGGAAATGGCCGAGGGCGGAGTGACCTCCTTCAAGATTGAGGGGAGGCTCAAGAACATCTCCTATGTCAGGAACATAGTGGCGGCCTACTCGCAGGCCCTTGACAGGCTCGTGGCGGCGAATCCCGACAAATACTGCCGCGCAGCGTTCGGGCACGCGGACTGCGGCTTCATTCCGGCTCCTGCCAAGAGCTTCAACCGAGGATTCACGCAGCTTTTCTTCGACGGCAGGCGCGGCCGGTGGGCCTGTCTTGATGCCGGAAAGGCACTCGGAGAGGAGGTCGGGACGGTTTCCTCCGTGTCACGCGCGGCGGTGGGGGGCATGAAGATATGCGTAAGTCCTCGCGTCCGGCCGGGTGACAGCCCGGTTTCCTGCGAGCAGGCTCAGAGCAATGCCGCCGCAGGCGACAGACCTGTTCATTGCAGGCAGCACTCAGGAAAAGCCGCCGCAGGCAGGGGGAATGTACTCCCTGAGTTTCACAACGGCGACGGGTTCTCATTCATAGGAAGGGACGGCAAGGAGACCGGTTTCCGGGCAGACATCTGTGACGGGAACGTGATTTTTTGCCGGGCTGTTGACGGACTCTCGCCCGGAACACCGCTCTACCGCAATCTTGACACGGCCTTTGAACGGGGACTCGAAAAGGGAGGCGTGCGGAGGATTACAGTCGGTCTGTCAGTGGAGATAAACGAGATTGAAGGTCCTGCGGCCTCACCACCCGGTGAGGGAAACGGTGTCGGGAATTTCCTGTTTCATGTCCGTGCCGTCAGCGAGGACGGACGCGAAGTGCAGCATGACACTGTCATTAAAGCTGAACCGGCGAGAAACAGGGAGCGTATGCTCGGCATGATTTCCGGTCAGCTGGACAAGGATGCGAGCATTTACAGTTTCGCTGTAAGTGACATCCGTTGCAATGGCAGAACAGCAGTCGGAAGCGGGACAGAAGGCGTCAGCCTTCCCATAATGGGCGCCGCGCAGCTCAACGCCATCCGCCGCGAGATTGCCGGGGAACTCGACGGGATGCCGTGCAAGGCAAGACCTCTGAACCGAGCCACAATCGGCGGCAGCCTCCCTGGCACACTGAAGTTTCCGGAGCGCATCAGCTACAAAAGTGACGTGGCCAACGGCCTCGCGGCCTCGCTCTACAGCCGTCTCGGAGCGGAGACGATAGAGCCGGCCTACGAAGCGCTGAACAGGAGGCTGCAAATCGGGAATACCGACGGAACGGCCTCGGCGGAGGGCAAACAGACGCAGGCCGACGGAAGAAACATAGAACTTATGCGCAGCAAATACTGCCTGCTCCACGAACTGGGGCTCTGCCGCAAGACTCCCGTCTACACCGCCCTCGCCGCCGCCAACGACATCCGCGAAGGTCTCTACCTCCGCAACAACGGCCGCCTCCTCCGCCTACATTTCGACTGCAAAAACTGCGAAATGATAATCTTGTCAAAATAACTTAGCCCAAAGGGGATGCAAGGCAACAGGTCAACAAGACGCATCAGCGTCGTGCGGAGAACAACGAAGTCGTGGCCTTGTGCGATAGTGTGCACGGAGCACAACTTCCCCTCCGA
>DJPQ01000094.1:547-23917 GCA_002439805.1 Bacteroidales bacterium UBA6408 | reverse complement strand
CTTTTTCTGCGCCCCGTCAGTATTCGATGACCTCGAAGGTGATGTCAACGTCGCCGAAGTGGCCGACGAGGTTGCTGGTGGCGTCTATGTAGCGGCGGCTGAGCTGACCGCGCCAGACTATGTCGTCGCGGGAGTTGAACGGGAGGGAGATGTCAAATCCGTAGCTCTTGGACTTGATTTTGACCACTGCGGAACATTTCCACTGCTCGACGCGGCCTCCGTCGTCCTCGACAATCATAAACGCCACATGAGTCAGCTGCTCCGACCAGTCGGAAACTATCACAGTGTTGAACGGCAGAGCCTGCCCCTTCTGCTTCCGCTTTACCACAATCATGAAGTCAGTGACCATAGGGTTGTAGAGCTGCAGTTCGGCCTCTGTGGCGGCGCAGAAGTCGGAGACAGAGCCGGCCTTGATAAAAAATTCCGAGCCGCCGGCGAACCAGCAGTCATAATTGCGTTTCATGGTAAATTCCTTAAGGACGAGTGTCTTGAGCCCAGTGCCGCCGGCTTTGGTGGTTCCTGCCCCAAGCGGACTGTCTCCGGCATTGGTGATTCCTGCTTCCGGCGTGCCGTCTCCGGTTGCAAGTGAAAGCGGCGGAACGCAGTCCTGCCGAGCAATGCCCGGCCTCCTGCCGCCGACAATAAGCGCTCCTCCCCCGTTGTCCCATTCGGGGTGCTCGCGTCTCATTATCTCAAGCGAGGTGAAGCCGCAGTCCGAGTTGCGGTTCACCACCCAGACGGGATTCTTCTCGGCATAGTCCTCCGTCACGTCTATCTTCTCGACGCTCGTCTCCCCGAACTCATTCTTCAGGACGCGGTAGCCGATGTTGATTTCAGAGTCGTCTCCCGGATCGAAGGTGAAGACCGGCGAAGATTTCCCGTCCCAGTTCTCCGAATAGGGCCAGTAAATCTGAACGTCTGAAGACTCAAGGGCCGAGAGGTAGGCTTCGGCATCGTCCCCATAGGCGGAATCCCCGCCGGCCTTGGTGGCGACAGACGAGCGGACGTGCTCGCGAATCAGTTCGCGGAGCGGCCTTGAGAAGGCCTTGGAGACGGCTGCCGCCTTGGTCTGGGTGTCACCGACGCCCTTTCCGGGAGAGGAGAACAGATCCGACATCGTGTATTCCTCGTCATATCCGTTTCCCGACGAGGACTCCACTGCGGAGTGGACCTCCCGGAAATGCTCCGGCTCAAGCGGCAGTTCCGAGAGCATTTCGGCGACCACATCAAGCGCGACAGGACTTACCGCCGTTTCGGCGGGCTTTACATGAATCTCCTTTTCGCAGGAAAAAAGCACAGGCAGGGAAAGGATTCCCGCAATAAGTTTCAAACTCTTCATGGCAATAAATTTTATCGCCACAAAGAAACAACCAATTAGCCGTTGAATGAAATATTCAGCGGCTAATATGCAAAATCGGTCACAGAACAAGTCACATGGCCTTTTTATTACAATAAAATGCGAAAAGTTTGCGCAAACTTTTGGCGCGGCAGGAACCGGGGTCTTATGCCGGAAATGCCCTCCGAAGCATCTGCGGAACTATTTTCGGGCAAAGATGAAGCGCGGCTTTCCGAAACAGTCGCTGAAAGTTCCGTGTTCGGAAAAATCGCAAAAAATCGCTCCCGTCTCCTCCATAAGAGCCTCATTTCCCTCCAGAAACAACAGTCCTCCGGGAACGAGAAACCGCCTCGCCCAGTCACGGACGGCCTTGTAGAACTTCAGCGGGTTTTCATCAGGCACAAAGAGAGCAAGTGACGGCTCATGCTCAAGGACATTGCGCCGCATCAGAAGGCGCTCGCTCTCACGGACATAGGGAGGATTGGAGACAATGACATCGAACCCGCCGCAGTCACAGTCGAAAGAATCCGGTCCGCGGAGAACATCGTATTCCACAAATTCCGGATGCCGTGGGCAACAGACGCCCGCATTCCCGGCCGCAGGCAGGAGATTCTGAGCCTTCGCCACTTTCAAAGCCGCAGAAGATATATCGACGCCAACGACGCAGGAACCGGGGAGTTCAAGCGCGAGAGTCCACGCGATGCAGCCCGAACCGGTGCAAAGATCCAGAATACGCAGCGGGGAAAGCTCTGAAATACACTGGCGGGATGCCTCAGGAGGGTCGGGGACATCTGTCATAATGCATCCCGGTCTGTCGGGGAAGAGAATCCGCGCCCTTTCAATTACATCCCGGCACAACTGCTCTGTTTCGGGACGAGGAATCAGCACGTCCGGGGTCACGTCGAATCGCCTGCCGTAGAACTCAGTCCAGCCGACGATGTACTGAACCGGCTCACCCTCCGCGAGACGGCGTGCACAGCCGAGGAAAAGCTCGCAGTCACGCTCACTGATGTTCTGAAACGGGTCGGTAAGGACAGCGTACCGCTGAAGATGCAGGACAGACTCCAGAAGAATGTTGAGAAGGCTGTCGCGCTCGCGGGGGTCGGGATATTCGGATGACGTAAGCTCGCGTCCTTTATTATACAAGTCTTTCAGCCACATAGTTCGCGCAAAGATTTCCCGTTTCACTCGAAATGACAAAGACTAACGGCCTGTGTTGTCTATTATAGTGTTCAGGAAATCCGTCATCTCCAGGCCGGCGGAACGCACCATCTTCGGGACAAGGGATGCGGCGGTCATGCCGGGAATCGTGTTCATTTCAAGGAAATAGAGACCGTCCGAGGCGAGGATATAGTCCATCCTGACTACTCCCGAGCAGCCAATCCTGGCATATATCTTCCTCGAAGCCTCCTGAACCATGGCCGTGGTATCCGCATCAAGCGGAGCGGGGCATATCTCCTCGCTGAAACCGTTGTATTTCGCGTCGTAGTCGAAGAACTCACGGTCTGTGACAATCTCTATGACAGGGAGCGCGACCTCGGACTTCCCGTCGAAATAGACAGCGCAGGTGATTTCACGCCCGACAATCGCCTCCTCGGCGAGAACCATGCTGCTGTCCTCGAAGGCAAACGCTACCGCCCTGTCGAAATCCTCCGCAGTCTTGACCTTCGTCACCCCGAAGCTCGACCCCCCGTCGGTGGGCTTGACGAACATCGGAAGCCCGAGCCTTGCCACAGCCATGCCGGCCAGACCGTCAAGGCACTCTCCCTTGCGGATGAATATGTCCCTCGCAACTTTCACGAAATCGACGTCTTTCAGATAGTTCTTGCATGAAAACTTGTCGAAGGTGATGGCGGAGACGAACGCGCTGCAGCTGCTGAACGGGACGCGGAGCATTTCGAGATAGCCCTGCATCTGCCCGTTCTCCCCGGGGATGCCGTGCTGCATGATGTAGGCGTAGTCGAACTTGACCCTGACTCCGCCTATCACAGCGGAGAAATCGGTCTTGTCGACCTGCGGAGCCTCGTCGAACTCGACGCGCACGCCGCCCTTGGGACGCATCGCCACCACGGTCCACGAGCCGAAACGGGCGAAGATTTCATAGACGTCATACCTTGTCCCGTCAATCTGCGACGCCGTGAACTTTCCGCTGCGGCAGGACACTTCCCATTCAGATGAATCGCTGCCGTAAATCACGGCTATGCTTTTATAATTCTTCATATTCACTATTCAAAGTAGTAATCCTCTTCAGCCGCCTCCTGGGTCTCGACGGTCTTTTTCTCCCCCGGAGCCTTGGTCGCGAGCGCGTCGCAGCCGATGTTCATCACGACTCCCGACGGCGGAGTGAAGCGGTCCTCCT
Organism: Bacteroidales bacterium UBA6408; assembly: GCA_002439805.1. Lineage (GTDB taxonomy): Bacteria > Bacteroidota > Bacteroidia > Bacteroidales > UBA932 > Cryptobacteroides. The sequence goes on along the minus strand of DJPQ01000094.1, from coordinate 20,222 downwards.
CGCTGATTCCGAGCGTCCCGTCCCGCAGGACCTTCTTCATGAAGATTCCCCAAATCGGCAGCGCCATGTTCGAGCCGCCTCCGAGCGCAGTCGAGCTGAAATGAATCTGACGATCCTCGCCCCCGACCCAAACGCCTGCCGTAACCGTAGGGGTGTAGCCGATGAACCAGCCGTCCGAGTTATCATTTGTAGTACCGGTCTTTCCTGCAATCTCGCCCTTCAGGCCATACTTTGCACGAAGCCTGATTCCAGTGCCGTGATCCACGACGGAGCGCATCATATCGACCATCTCATAGGCCGTATATTCGCTTATCGCCACCTTCTTGTGGTTCGTGAACTCACTGAGCGTGTTGCCGGTGTTGTCCTCAATGCGCGTCACAAAAAGAGGGGTGATTGCCATTCCCTTCGAAGGGAAGGTGTTATAGGCGGCAATCATGTCGTAAGGCATCTGGTCGGTCGAACCCACGCAGAGCGACTCAACCTCGTCGAGATGGCCGTTTATGCCCATCTTATGCATCATCTCCGCCATGGCGTGCGGGCCGTACTGCTTCATCAGATAGGCAGAAATGTTGTTCGAACTCTTCGTAAGTCCCCATTTCAGCGTCACCGTAAGCCCTATCCACTCGTCGCGGTCGGTGCTTCGCGGAGTCCAGGTGTCGTCCCCGACGACGAATGTCTGCGGAACGTTCACGACCTCGGTGCATGGGGTGAGGCCGTCCTGCATGGCAAGCGAATAGAGGAAGGGCTTGATGGTCGAACCGACCTGACGCTTGCCTTGACGCGCATTGTCGTACTTGAACCAGCGGTAGTTGGGGCCGCCGACATAAGCCTTGACAAACCCGGTGTTCGGCTCCACGGCGACGAACGCCGCACGGAGGAACGACTTGTAGTACTTTATGGAGTCGTCCGGAGTCATCAGCGTGTCTATGTACCCCTTCCCTTTCCAGGAGAAAACCCTCATCTGCGTCTTGACCCCGAAACTTTTCATAATCTCGGACTCCGACGCGCCGTCCTTCTTCATCATGCGGTAGCGGTCGCTCCAGCGGCGCGCCTGCTTCATCAGCCTGTCCCTTGTCGCGGCGTCCACATCCGAGGCGAACGGCGCATTGGGCTTACGCCTGAGCTCGCGGAAGAAAGCCGGCTGCAGGTCCTTCCCGAGATGCTCCGCAACCGCCTCCTCCGCATAGCGCTGCATATTCTTGTCTATGGTCGAGTAAATCCGCAGTCCGTCGCGGTAGAGGTCATACTTTGAACCGTCTGCCTTGCGGTTCTTGTCAAGCCAGCCGTAAAGCCCGTCGGTCTCCCAGCGGAGCGAGTCTGCGGCATAGTCCTCGGCATAGTAGTAGTCGCTCCGGAGGGGCCTGGACGCCTTCATGGTGCGTATGAGCATATCCTTGAAATACGGCCCAAGCCCGGCATTGTGGTCCATGACCTGATGGGAGGACACGTTAATCGGAATCTGCTGGAGCGAGTCGCACCGATCCTTAGTGAGATAGCCTGCCTTCTCCATCTGGGAAAGCACGAAGTTCCTGCGCTGCAGCGACTTGTCCGGATTGAGGACAGGATTGTAGCGCGTAGGCTTGTTCACCATCCCGACCAGAGTCGCGCTCTCCTCGACCGTCAGTTCGGACGGATTCTTCGCGAAGAACGTCCTCGACGCCGCCTTCACCCCGTAGGCATTGCTCCCGAAAAAGACGGCGTTCATGTACATGTCCATAATCTCGTCCTTGGTGTAGTTACGCTCCAGCTTTACCGCCGTAATCCACTCCTTCAGCTTAATCCAGACCATCCTGACCTTCGACCACCCCGGCACCTTGCTGCTCACGTCCGCCCTCGGGTAAAGGGTCTTGGCAAGCTGCTGGGTAATGGTGCTGCCTCCGCCCTGACTTGAGTCGCGGCCGAGAAGGGTCTTGAAGAACACGCGCCCGAGGCTCCAGAAATCAATCCCGGAATGGCTGTAGAAACGGGAGTCCTCAGTGGCCACCGCCGCCTGGACGAGGTAGGGCGACAGCTCGTCGTAGCTCACATAGAGACGGTTCTCGTCATGGATAGTCGTCAGGATGTCCCCGTTCGAGGCGATAATCTGCGTGGCAAGCTTGCTGTCAGGATTCTCCAGTTCCTCGAACGACGGGATGTCGGCGAACGCCCAGACGAGCAGAATCATCAGCGCGAGCAGACATATAGGCGCGAGAAACAGCCCCCAGAACCATCGCACTATCTTTTTTTTCGTATTTTCGGTCATATATCCGGATATATTCGTTTAACATCGTATCCCATACACATATCCCCGATTCGGGCATATTTTTTCGTACAAAGTCGCAAAATTAGTCAATAAATTTGGAAATATGGACGAATTGTCCGTTACTTTGCAGCCGCAAACGAATTTGCGGTATATATAAGGTATAAATTTAACGGATTACGATATGGCGGAAAATCTTGTAATTGTCGAGTCTCCGACGAAAGCGAAGAAGATTCAGGAATATTTGGGAAAGGAAAAATATGTCGTCAAGTCGAGCGAAGGGCACATCAGGGATCTGCACGACAATGAGCTTAGCGTGGATATAAAGGACGGCTTCAAGCCCGAATATGTGGTTCCGGCGGGTAAGCGCAAGCTGGTCTCGGAGCTGAAGAAGCTCGCCGCCGACTCGCGGACAGTCTGGCTCGCGTCCGATGCCGACCGAGAGGGGGAGGCCATATCGTGGCACCTCTACGAGACGCTCGGACTGAAGAAGGAGAACACGAGGAGAATCACGTTTCAGGAAATCACCAAGTCCGCCATACTCGACGCCGTGGAGAATCCGAGGGACATCGACATGGATCTCGTTGACGCGCAGCAGGCACGCCGCGTGCTCGACCGGCTGGTCGGGTTCGAGCTGTCGCCGGTGCTCTGGAGAAAGGTGCAGCCGAAGCTCTCCGCCGGCCGCGTGCAGTCCGTGGCGCTGAGGCTCATAGTCGATAGGGAAAGGGAGATTCAGGCGTTCGAGAGGGAGCGGTTCTACCGCATCGAGGCTCTTTTCCATCCGGAGAACACAGGCACGGGAACATTCCTCAAGGCCGTGCTGGACAGGAAGTTCGGCACGATGGAAGAGGCGCGGGAATTTCTCGGAAGATGCATCGGGGCGCAGTTCGCGGTGAGCGACATCGAGAACAAGGAAGGCACGCGCACGCCTGCGGCCCCGTTCACGACCTCGACACTCCAGCAGGAGGCCTCCCGCAAGCTGCACCTGCCCGTGAGCCAGACCATGAGGATTGCCCAGAACCTCTACGAGAGCGGACTCATCACCTATATGCGTACCGACTCCACCAACCTCTCCGGACTCGCGATAAACGCCGCGAAGGAATACATCTGCAGGGAATACGGGGATGAGTATTCCAAGGTGCGCAACTACAAGACCAAGTCCAAGGGCGCACAGGAAGCCCATGAGGCCATACGCCCGACCTACATAGACCGCGTCTCCATCGACGGCACGGCCCAGGAGAAGAAGCTCTATGAGCTCATCTGGAAGCGCACCGTGGCCTCACAGATGGCCGACGCCAAGACCCTCAAGACCGACGTGAGGCTCTCGTCCGACAAGACTGAAGGCAAGTTCACGGCGCAGGCCACGAAGATTCAGTTCGACGGATTCCTGCGGCTCTACATCGAGGGACGCGACGACGACCAGCAGCAGGACGACGACGAGATGCCCGTCATCCCGGACATCAGGGTCGGCGACAGGGTGCAGCAGGTGGAGATGACAGCCGAGTGCCGCTTCACAGCCGCGCCGCCTCGCTATTCCGAGGCGACCATCATCAAGAAAATCGAGGAACTCGGAATCGGCCGCCCATCGACCTACTCGACCATCGTGGGAACACTCACCCGCGCAAGGGGGTATGTCACAATCGGAGACAAGCCGGGCACGGAGGTCAAGGTCACCGACCTCAAGATGAGAGACGGGGTGATTTCGGCGATTGACCGCACGGAGACAGTTGGCGCGGAAAAGGGCAAGCTTCTTCCGCAGGACATCGGCGTCATCGTCACGGACTTCCTCGTGAAGAACTTCAGCGAAATCCTTGACTACAATTTCACGGCGAATGTGGAGAACGAGCTCGACGAGATTGCCGAAGGCGAGCTGAAATGGAATCGCGTGATAGGAGACTTCTACGCCCCGTTCCACAAGACCGTGGAGGAGTGCCTGCACAACGGTGAATACAGCCATGTCAGCCGCGAGCTCGGCACTGACCCTTCCGACGGACAGCCTCTCGTGGCGAAGTTCGGCAAGTTCGGCCCGTATGTCCAGAAGGGCGAGGGCGAAGGCCGCCAGTTCGCGAACCTCGCGCCGGGCCAGCTCATCGAGACCCTCACGCTTGAGGAGGCGCTCAAGCTCTTCCAGCTGCCGCGCACCGTCGGAGAGTACAAGGGAATCCCGATAATCTGCACCAAGGGACGCTTCGGCCCGTACCTCAAATACGGCGACCGCAATGTCTCCCTCCCCAAGAAATCCGACCCGCTCTCCATCACGCTCGACGAATGCAAGGCCATAATAGACGAGAGCGAAAACAAGAAGGCGAACGAAATCATAGCCGAGTTCAAGGACAGCGGAATCACCGTCATCAACGGCAACTACGGCCCGTACATCAAGTTCAGCGGCGGCAACTACAAGATTCCGCCCAAGACCGACGCGGCCAAGCTCACCGAAGCCGACTGCAAGTCCATCATCGAGACCACCGAGCCCACCGGCCGCAGGCGTTCCCGAGGACGGAAATAGGCATCAAGGAGAAGCACATCTATGAAAAAGCCGTCTGTCATTGTCCTTGCGCTGGCCGCAGTCGCGGCCTGTTGCGGATGCTCGTCAAGCCTGTCCCGTGAGTTCCGGATTCTGGAAAGCCGTGTCGATGAAAATCCGGACAGCGTGCTTGCAGCCATCGATTCGACAACGGCGGTCAGGAAGCTTGACAGGTCATCGTCCGCAAGGCTTGCCCTCGTCAGGTCAATGGCAATAGACAAGAGTTTCGGCACAGTAACTGCCGACGACATCCGCCCCGCAGCGGATTATTTCAGGATGCCTTGGCAGAGGAAGGAGAAAATGCTCACCCTTTTTTATCAGGGATGTGCCTGCTACAATGACGAGGACTACCCTCAGGCGACTGTTTATTACACAAAGGCGCAGAATATGGCTGAATCGCTCGGTGATGATATGTTCGCCGGTCTGGCTCTCCTTTCAAAGTCGTCGGCTTTCAGCAAGGACTACAATTACGAAGCTGAACTGGAATCCGCGCTGCTGGGGCATGAGTTCATCAGACACACCGGAAATCAGAGGAAGATCAACAGCAGCAAACTCACTGTCGGAGACGCATACTGCAACAGCGAAATGTATGACAGGGCGGAAGAGTTCTACCTCTCCGGACTGTCATGGTTCAAGGAAAAGAGAGACAGCTTCTACATCCCGCAGTTCCTGCTCTCCTATGCCAAATTTCAGATGATAAAACCGGACAAGGACCCGGCATGTGCAATCAAACTTTATACGGAGGCTCTCAACGAATATGAAGCCGGCCTGACTCCTGACGATTACGGAGTTCTTGCGTATGCGTATGCCAAAAAGGGAGATGTTCAAACCGCCGATGCCATCATCAATGGAATCAAATCATCCGACGGACCTTATCCCGAACATATGTCCTATTGGGAGTATTGCATAGCCCGGCAAAAAAGCGACAGCGGCAGGGCGCTCGAACTTCTGGAGCAGAGCGTCAACTATCAGGACAGCATATTAAGCCAACGCCTGAAAGAGAGTTCGCTCAAGTCACTGAATGCATTCCATGAGCAGGAGGCAGTCCGCACCAGACAATCAAACCTGACAATAACGCTTGTATCAATATCCCTGATTCTGTCCCTGATATGCGTAATTGTGCTCCTGATGATGCTGAAAAATCGAAAGATTCAAAAACTTGAAACAGAAAAGGAGGCAATCCTTTCAGTTACCGAAAATGAAAGAGACGAATTTTCCAGACTCAAGAAAAAACTATTCTACAGCGGAACATCAGAGTTCAGCATACTGAGGAAGCTATGTGACGACTATGTCATGCTTCAGGACGACAGGTCAAGAGAACAATTCGCCAAAGAAAGGATTGTTCCTCTGTTGAACAGCGTCAGAAACGAACGGGGAGAAAACAACGAGCTTGAGAAGCTGATAAATCTGGAGATGGACGGCCTCATGGCGAAGATTAGGGCTGACATGAAAAACTTTACGAATGACGACTTCAGACTGGTTTGCTATGTAATCGCCGGCTTCGACGCATCGCTGATTGCCCGCCTCATGGACAAAAGCAAAGGAGACGTATATTCCCGAAAGCATCGCCTGATACAAAGAATACTGTCATCAAACACCGAAAACAAAGAACTATACACAGCGGTGTTTTCCAAGTAACACGCTGCTACACAAAGAATTACCCGCCTTATTTAAAATCCATGGATTAACCTATTGGCTATCAATCAGTTAGAGTCAAATGTAAGACTTCCCTCTGACACTAAAACATAACAAGCAGTATATCAATTGGTTACAAACATCAATGTGTAATGAATTTCATCGCCATTCATGCATGAATATCAATTACATATCCCGAACTTTGCACCATTGACATAAAATTTACATCAATGAAAAAGTGCCTAATCATAATCGCATCAATTCTGATGCTTCCCACTTTGGGTCATGGAGTGGAATCTGCTGACGAGGATAAAATCCGAATAGCCCTGACACAAACCAAAGGCAGGCTAACTCGCAGTGTCGCTCAGACACCAGTAGAATGCTACTACATATCAGCATCAAACGAGATTGCCCTTGAATTTACAGAAGACCTCGGCAACGCAGAAATCAGAATTCAGAATCTTCTGTCCGGCGAAACGGTTCAAGTAACATTTAAATGGGGATATGACGAAGACTTGGTCATCAAGTCTCTCGAGAACAAGTGTCCCGTATTTATGTCTGCAATTGCGAAAGTGTTTAGCGGTCATGCTTGGGTAATAGATGGTTATATGAAGAGAAAACGTGTGGCTAGCACAGGAACCATAAGCGAAAGACAGACATTAGTTCATTGCAACTGGGGATGGAATGGAAACTGCAATGGTTATTTTACTTCAGGAGTATTCAAGACAAACGAAGCAAAAATAAGTGACGGATTTGGACAGACTGCCGACAATAAATATTGGCATGCATTTAACACCATAACATACGACAACCCAAACAAACGGGAAGAACAAAATGAATAGAACCAGACTGATAATCAGCTGTCGCTTGCTTATCTCCACATTGCTGCTGTGTGGTTGCGACGTGTATCATATGCAGTTATGTCCGTCCTATGTTTCATGCTATATGAACTTGAGGACGATAAGTCTGGAACAAGTTTCATTAGGTTCCACAAACTATATCATGATTCATCCGGGCAACGACATTCCTATATATTACTATCATCTGAACAGTTCCGGCAAAGAGAAAGAGGTATATGACAGGCTGTGCCGGAAACATGAGGATCTGAACTACAACAAATATCGCTCGCTTCCGCCCCATGACCTGCCTCCTGAAACATTTACTTATAACGACAAAGATTTTACCGCCTTAGAAATAGTCTCCGACAAAGACTATGATGCCGGACATCCCGCCGGAACGGACTTGGCGGACATCGTGCGCTTCATGTCATGGTCGCCATACAAGTTCATCCGGAGCGGCTATTCCAAGTATTATCATTTTAGTGCAGGAAGTCTTTCTGAATCATTCAAATGCATAATGCGGCATATCGGATACGACTGGCTCATGAATGATGCCACCTGCTATCCAATAGACAAGATTGTAAAAGACCTTCAAAAAGAGGATCTTATTCTTCTTGGGAATGACGGAGTGTGGAACATAGGCTTTCTGTATTTCGAATCACAACCTGCCGAGAGCGGAGAGCACACCATCACGGTGAAGATGACGACCGATGCCGGAGACATCCTTGAAGACAGGATTGTGATGTCTTTCGATTAGCTGCCAATTGCACGGGAGTCCCGGATTCCGTCAAATTTCAGCAAAGTTTCCCACGGTCTGCGAGTCATTATAGCTTCTAAAGGATATTTTTGCGGATAACCGCACTTTTATCCTGCAAAGGTACAAATATTTTAGATTGCAAAATTCCCCGGAAGCGGTTCACGCCGCTTCCGGGGAATTGCTGATTTCGGTCAGACAACAGACTACTGCTGTGGCGTAGTCTCCGTTTGTGCCGACTGGGTTACTTTCACGGACACCGCCGCAGGTATCGCGAGGTATCCCTCAGGTTTGTAAATCGCTGTTACGATTGCCGTACGTGGGCTTCCCGTCGTATTTTCTTTGCAATCGTACAGAACCTCATCTGTTGCTACATTATTCTCCGTAGACACCTTATGCCGGCAGGTAATCCAATCCGCCTTTTTTCCGTCTTCGTCCTTGTACTCAAATGCGACAACACTCTCGCCATAGAATTTATTGCCGTCATTCACCTCAACTTTTGCTCCGCCAATCTTCGCCTCGCACCAACCTAATGTGTAGCCGGTCACGCTGCCCGCATCTATTGCAGCATTCGGGAAATAACCATTATAGTTAACCTCAACAAGAGTTGAGCCGGCTTCCTTACGGGCCACGAAATTGCTTTCCAAATCTACAAATAGATTGGTAACCTGCCCGTTTTCAAAACTCAGCCTATCTGATTCCAGAATATACTCGGCTTTGTCAGTTGTTATCACATAACGAACACGATCCGTTTCTGTCTGGGGAGGAACCGCCATGTAGATTCCCTTGCCTTTCGTAGCAGCCTTTTCTGTCGCAGAAACAACGGACCGGGACGCGTCGTCAACCGACACCTGCACATACGATTTGTTGTAGCGTATCACAGTTTCTATTTCCGCCACATCGCCATACGTTGGAACGTCGTTGTTCAAACTTTTAACCGGTTGACCGAGATAGTTATAGCTGATTTGACCTGCTAATGTACGCCAATCGACGGAAGAGGTCATCTTGATTGACGCGACCTTTTCTCCAAAGTATTTCCCGGTTGAAGAATAGATGAGGAAACGACGTATGTTGCCGACAAGCTGCATCTTCGGACTTGCGGAAGTCCCGTCCACCGTGACATTTACTGCTTTGAGGAACAGATTGCCCTTATCGAGTTTCCCGAGAGTGGGTTGTTTCTGGTCGCCTTCGAAGCAGTAATTGAGGTCTCCGTAATCCTTAACCCCATAGAAGAACGAGACGTTCGAACTGCTTGCCGGAGCCTCTTCGAATGTGAATGTTGCAGCGCCCGTACTTTCGTCTATACTCATGCTTTTTGCATAGACAACTTTACCCTCGGTCGCTGAAGTGCCGACGACCATACGGAAGAGGGACACATCACCATCCTCCCACGACATTCCCTTTCCATCCTCGAATGTTGCCTTAGACTGTGGAGCGGCATCGGGATCAGATACGGCAAGTTTGTTATCTACAGTTACATAGAACGGCTTTGCTTCCACAAGGGGAGTTGACTGCTCTGCGGAAGGCTGTTCTTTCTGGCAAGCCATGAATGCGGATGAAATCACCGCAAGGGCCATTGTTGAATATAAAATTCTTTTCATAATCGTGCTTAAGTTAAAGATTATTCCCATGTTTGGTCATCTGCGGAATATGACCATCCGATGTTGACATCATTTGTTTCGTTTTGCCACCATTGTTTGCTGGCCGCAAAGCCATCTTCAACGCGAAGTGTCGTCATAGACACCAGCGGAGAAGTGTAGCTGATTCTTTTGTTTTTCATAATTTAGATTAAAAATGGTTAATAAGTAAGTATTGATTAAGAATTAGTTGCACTTAGCCAGATTATCTAAGGGCCTTGGTGTAGCCGGACTTCTTGAGGTAGGTTGCGCTTTCGCGGATGCTCCGCATAATGTCACCGGGGTAGGAGGACCTTTCAACCTCGATGATCACGGCCTTCGTCCCGGCGGTCTTCGCGTTGGCGAAGATTGCGTCGAAGCCGACCATTCCGCTCTGCCCGATCTCACGCTCATCCTTGATGTGCAGGAGCTTGAAGCGTCCGGGATATTTCTTGAAATAGTCGACCGGGCTTGAGTCACCGATGACCGTCCAGTAGACGTCCATCTCGAAGAAGACGTAGTCGGGATTAGTGTGCGCGAGCATATAATCGTACATCAACTCTCCCTCGACCTTAGAGAACTCGTGCGAGTGGTTGTGATAGCCGTACTCCATCCCCGCTTCGGAAACCATCTTCCCGACGGTGTTGAGATAGTCGCAATAGGTCTTCAGTTCGGCAAGGGTCTTCGGGACGCTGCTGCCGGAATTTTCGAAATACAGCCATGGAGTGACGATGTACTTCATCCCTGCCGTCTTGTGGGCGCGGATGCACTCTTCCCACCAGCGCAGGGTCTCCTCGCTCGGCTTTCCGGCCGCGAACTCCTCAACGGTGAGGTTTCTGAAAACATGAGCGGAAAGAGGCAAGAGGCCTGAGGCGGCACAGTCGGAGCGGAACTCCTCCGGAGTGACTCCATAAATTTTCCCGTCCGAGTAAGAAGCCGCCTCAACGCAGTTGTAGCCCATCTTGGCGAGCTGCTTAAAGATGGTCCCGTGATTGGCTTCATATTCCTCCGGTGTGTCGAACAGCTCCCTTGCGGAGTAGAGCTGGATGCCGACAAGCGGCTCCCCGGCCATCAGGTCGAAGCATCCGAGGACGAGCGCTGCGGACGCTGTAAGTATAGAAAGTACAGAACGTTTCATAATCGCAAGCAATTTATGCCATCGGCTTTATTCCATCACCTTCACGCGGATGTTGCGGAACCATACGTCGTCCCCATGGTCCTGAAAGCCGATGTAGCCCTCGTGGTTCGGGCCGCCGCAGTTGTTGAGGAGCTCATAGGCGAGCGGCCAGCCCTCAGGACTGAACTTGCTGTTCTTGAGCATGTCGGTCCACTGCTGTGTCCAGAGATGGTACTCAAGCACGTTCTCGCCGTTCTGGTAGTGGACGACTGTACCCTTATAGACCATGATGGCGCCGGTCTGCCACTCGCCGAAGCCGGTGAAGTTCTGCGGCTTAGCCGGGATCATGTCGTAGAGGGAAGCCGACTGACGGTTGCCGTCCTTGCCGAGAAGGGCGTCAGGGTGGGTCGCGTTGTCAAGCACCTGATATTCAGGGGCTGAGATGTAGATAGGCTGAACCTCAGTGTTGCCGTCCTTGTCCTTGGTAGTCACTTCCTGCGCGAGGTAGAAAACTCCGGAGTTGGTGCCCTTAGCCACCTTCCAGTCGAACTCAAGCCTGAAGTTCTTGAACTTGTGAGCGAAGATGAGGTCACCGCCCTCGCTGGTCTGACCCTCGCCGGTGCCTGAGCCTGTGAACTTGAGGCAGCCGTCCTCGATGGTCCAGCGCTGAGGAACACTGTCCTTCATGTAGCCTCTCCAGCCCTTGAGGGAGGCGCCGTCGAAGATTACATAGTATCCGTCCTTGTCCTGAGGATATTCGCCCAGGTCAACGCATGGCTTCTCGACTACCGTGTATTCCGGAACAGCCGGAGTCTCGGCGGTCTTTTCCTCAGCCTTCTTTGAATTGTTGTTGCAGGCGCACGATGACACCACCGCAACGGAGGCAGCAGCCGCTGCCGCGAAAAGAAATGTTCTTTTCATATCTATTGTCACTGATTTAATATTGTTGAAAATAAACTGCTTCAGCTTTGTCTTTTATCATCGGGCATCGATTTTTTGACGAAGCCGGTTATTTCTAAAAGTCTCTGCACAGCCCGGGCATAGGGATGCCCCCTGCCCGGCCATACAAATTCCTATTCCTGAGGCATCGGAGGAAGCTCGTAGCCGTGCTGATAGTTGTGTTTGATGAGCTCGGCCGCGAACTGGTTCGCATCCACCGGATCGGTGTAGGTGTTCTCGAATGTCGGGTGACCGTCGTGGATGGAGAAGCCGTCCTTGATCATGGACTTCACCGTCGCGTCGGCAGGGATGTTGGTGAATCTCATGTTCGCGCCGTCCCAGTCAAGCACCTGGTTGAGCCCCTGAAGACGGATTGCGAGCACTCCCATCACTACCATCTCGTTGAACGGACCCGCCTCGCTGAAGTCGGATGCCGCAGGCACGCGGACTGACGGATCCTCCTTGCAGGCACGAACCCAGTCCTGAACATGGTTGACAGTGAAGTCGTCACTGATAGAAGGAACCCGGCGAAGAAGCTTAGGAGCATCGGGAACCCTTCCGGAAACAAGGTATGGACGGGATCCGTAGCAGCCGCAGATGAGCGTGTCCTTCGTTCCGTGAAAAATCACGGCGCCGCCCCAGTAGTTCATGTCCACTCCGGCAGGAAGACCCTCAGGCCTGTCCGGAAGAAGACCGCCGTCGTACCAGTTGAGTTCAACCTCAGGCATCGCCACCTTAGGCATATTGTCGCGGGCAGGGAAGATGTACTTCACATGCTGCGCCGAAGGGCAGGACTCGCTGAGAAGCTTGGTCGAAGAGCCCTGTACATGAATCGGGTAGCCGAGGTTCAGGGCCTTGAACGGAGCGTGGAGGATGTGGCAGGCCATGTCACCGAGAGCGCCGGTGCCGAAGTCCCACCAGCCTCGGAAGTTCCACGGGGTGTAGATGGAATGGTACGGACGCATCGGGGCCGGGCCTATGAACGCATCCCAGTTGAGGGTTGAAGGCACGCTCATCTGCTCCGCCGGACGCTCAAGACCCTGAGGCCAGATTGGGCGGTCGGTGAAGGCGTCAACCTTGGTTACCTCGCCGATCTCGCCGTTCCAGATCCACTCGCAGGCAAGCCGCACGCCCTCATTGGACGCGCCCTGATTGCCCATCTGCGTGGCAACGCCGGCCTTGGCTGCAAGCTTGGTCAGAAGCCTGGACTCATAGACCGTGTGGGTGAGAGGCTTCTCGCAATAGACGTGCTTGCCGGCCGCAAGGGCCTCCGCACAGATGATTGCGTGGGTGTGGTCGGCGGTAGCGCACATGACGGCGTCACATTCCGGAAGCAGTTCCTTGAACATGACGCGGTAGTCGTTGTACTTCTTCGCCTTGGGATAGCGCTTGAAGACATGGTCGGCATATTTCCAGTCGACGTCGCACAGTCCTATGATGTCCTCTGTCTCGAGAGCCTGGAGCACGCTCGCTCCCCTTCCGCCGACGCCGACGGCGAGAATCTTGAGCTTCCTGTCAAGAGGCTTCTTTGGCTTCTTGCCGGCCTCGCTCTCGGAGTTGCCGGCAAAGAGGACATTCGGAGCGACGGCAAGACCGGCCGCAGCTGCGGCTCCGACCTTCAGAAATGTTCTTCTGGATAGTTCTTTAGACATAATCAAACAGTATTTGTGTTAATAAAAATCTCTGTGGTGTGGCTGCCTGTCAATCCGGACAGCCGGCGGATTCAGGATGACGAAGCCCCGGACTAACAGTGCTGACGGATAAGCCCGTAGCCTTCGGTCGCCGTACGTCTGCGCTCCCAGATCTGCTCCAGCTCCTCGTGGGTGCCCTTCATCGGGAGGTCGTGCGTCCGGGCATCGTCGAGCATCTTCCAGGCAAACTCCGACGCGATGGCGGCATCCCTGAGCGACGGAAGCCTCGGGTCTGTGGTCCCGTTCCGCAGGCAGTCGGCATAGACGTCGATGAGCTTGTCGATGTTCTTACCTCCGTACGGCCGCTCTATCCTCTCCGTGCGCGTGACCCCGTGGATGTCGACCACGGCCGTCTTGAAGTCGTGGCTCATGCGGGCTATGCCCTTCGTGCCGATGATGTCCGCATAGGAGTTGTGCGTCTGGTCCTTTGCCAGCTGGCCGTAGTTGTGTCCCTGCGTGATGTCGAAGACCACTCCGTTCTCGAATGTCCCGTGGGTCTGGAGCCACCACGGGTCCTTCCATTCCCAAAGGCGGATGGCCTGCGCGTGCCAGGTCTTGTACTCGCTGCCGGTGAGCCAGCGCGCGATGTCGATGTAGTGCATCCCGCAGTCGTGGAATGCCGGCCCCTCGAACTCGTGATGACCCTCCCCCGGTGACAGGCCGGGCGTCATGTGACAAAGGCGGACAATGGCAAGCTCGCCGAGTTCACCGGAGAGGATCACGTCCTTCAGTTCGTTGTAGTACCAGGAGTTACGCAGGTAAAGGTCAACCGTCGAAAGGAGTCCGGAGTTCTCCGTCTCCCTGACGACTTCCCACTCACGCTCTATGGTGTCGGCTATCGGCTTCTCCATTATTATGTTCTTCCCCGTCGCCACAGCCTTCCGCACACGGCCGAGCCGCGTGTCGGCAAGTGCGGTCAGGGCCACCACCTCCACCTCAGGGTCATTGAATATCTCGTCCTCATCCCTGGTTCTGACGACATCGGGAAACTTCTCTGCGGCAATGCCCAGAGAAGCATCGGAAACGTCGCAGATGTACTTCAAGTCCCATTTCTCGCTCTTTTGGAACTCGTCCGCGAAGAACCCGCCCATTCGTCCGTAACCGATAAGTCCGACCTTTATTTTCTTCATCATGATATAGTTAACGCCCACGTCTCCAGCACGGGCAAAAAGTAATCAGTTATTAGCCACAACGCAGAATCGGGCGTATTCCCCCGATTCCACGATGCTATAGACCGCAGAAACTTGCGTTTTATACTCATTGGCCGTATAAATTTTTCTCAGAAACTATTTCAGTCCTTCACGCACGGCTTCAATACTTCCACTCGCCCATCCAGTCCACGAGGAAGCGGTCACCCTCAAAGCGTATCGGAAGCCAGATGTAGCGGGAGTCGAGCAGATCGTCCGGATTCCATCTGTCACCTACATAGATGTACTGTTCCCGGCCTGAGAGCCTGATGTCCTTTGTCTCCCGAAGCTTGAGAATATAGGTGCTCTGGGAGCGGTAGGTCAGTTCCGCGCCCTCGCCCGCGCACGGGTTGCCGAGTTCCTTCCAAGGACCGAAAATGTTGTCGGCGACGGCCGTTCTCGCAGCATTCGGAGCCCAGCCGGAGCAGCCTGACATCATCAGATAGTATTTGCCGTCTTTCTTGAATATGGCCGGAGCCTCCATCGACCGTCCGGCAAACGCCCGCGCATACTTTCCCGTGTGGGCGGTGTAGTCGTCGGTGAGCTCCGCTATCTGGAGGGTGTAGTTCTCCTCCGAGGCATAGATGTGATAGGCCTTTCCGTCATCATCGACAAACACGGTCTGGTCACGCGCCATCTGCCCTCCGGAAAAGTCACGCTTGAAAAGCATCCCCTGTCTTATGCTCTCGATGTAAAGGTCCGTATCCACTTCCCAAAACACCGGGTCGCCCCAATCCTGTTCCTTCTGCCAGTCGTTTATGTCCAGCGCCCATTTGCCCGGATTCACCCTCCCGGAGCGAAGGAACCTGAACGGGCCGGCGGGGTTGTCGGCTGTCGCGACTCCGTATCTCGCCGCGGCATAGGCCTGCCCCTTGAGCTCAAGGTGGAACCACATGACGTATTTGCCTGTCTTTTCGTTATAGATGACCTTGGGACGCTCCAGAATGCAGCCGGACTCGATGTCGCTGCCCGATCCGTCCGGATCCACCTTCAGCGCAAGCCCTTCGTCCTTCCAGTTGTAAAGGTCCGTGGAGGAGTAGCAGTGCACCCCATCAAGTGCCAGTCCGCTCTGATTCTTGTGTTCGCCGTACATCCAGTATTTTCCGTCACGGTAGAGCAGGCCGGCGCCGTGGGCATTGATGATTTTTCCTTCCGTGTCCGTCCATATTTCCCCGGGGCGGAACGATTCGTTGTCGACGGAGGCGTTCCTGTCAGCAGGCTCGAACCAGAGAAGACGGGAAAGAGGAACTTTGATGGTGTAGGTCTTCCCTCCCCTATAGATTTTGCCCTCGTCATCGCGCCATTTGCCTTCGGGAAGCTTCACCGTGCGGACGTCCTCCGCTGACATTACGGGAGCGACGAGGTATCTGTCCCCGAGCATGTACTGGTCTTTGCAGTCTTCGAAGCCCTGGCCCGGGAAGGAGTATTCCATGTGACGCACTATAGGCTCGCCGGTGATAGAGGCATTTCTTGCACAGGAGAGTATGTAGTCCCCGAGCCGCTCGTGCCATTTGGCGTATTTGACGCATGTTTCGAGGTTCTCCTTGTTCAGAATCCGCCACGGGGCCACGGAGAACTGCATCATAGGCATCATCGAGTGTATCTGGCAGGAACGGACAATCAGCGACTGGTCGAATTCCTCCGGGTCGATGCCGAGGAAACTCTTGTATTCCCCGCCGCCGATCATGTCCGGGCAGGTGTAGGCATATCCGAGCAGGCCTGCGGCCGTCATCGAAGGCACGAGGCTCGCGACTCCCTCCCATGAGTATTTCTTGTCTCCAAGGCGCTGCACCAAAGGCATACCGCCCGCCTTCCACGAAGCGCGGAATTCGTTGTAGGGGAAATCGAGGCCGAGTCTTGACCAGAGACAAGTCTGGTCGTCGTCATAGGACTTGCCGTCAAAGACAGTGATCTTGTCTTCCTGATACTGATCGGGGTCTCCGGCGTCGAACTTGAAGCCGTCGATGCCGTAGTCCCGCTGCATTTTCTTGAGGACATCGCGAAGATGGGCGCAGGCCTCGGGGTTGCTCAGGTCGTAGCAGGCACTCGCTCCGTTCCACCATTCATGGATTGCCGGCATGTTGCTCCCTTTCCTTTTGGTCAGGTAGCCCTTGTCCATCAGGGACCTGTATTCCTCGCTGTCGGGGGACACGAACGGACTGACCCACAGCATCACCTTAAAGCCCATGGCGTGGAGTTCGTCCACCATTCCCTTGGGATCGGGAAACTTGTCCGGACGGAACTCAAAATTGCCGTAGTCCTTCTGCCAGTTGTCGTCGATCATCAGTATGCCGGCAGGAAAGCCGTTGCCGACAATGCCCCTTGCATATTCCAGAATGTCCGCCTGATTCTGGTCGTACATCAGTTCAATCCATGTGTTGTACTGCGGCTTCGAGAAGAACATGGCTGGTGGCAGTTTGCCGTCCGGCGCCAGATGCTTCCTTATTGCGGCAAGATAGGCCTCCCTCAGCGTGCTTCCGCCCGAGGCGAGCTCCACTGTTCCCCTTACGGCGTCAACGCGAAGCTTTCCGTCGTTCACCCGGAAACGGAACGGGCCGTCGCACCAGATGTAGCGCCCCCTGCTGGAGACAAGCAGCGGAGTTGTCTGGCTGTTAAAATTCTGCCATTGAAGGTCCGCGTCCACCGCGCTGTACGGCATCTTCTCTCCAAGTCCGCTCGCCCCTCCCCACCATTTCTCGCCGGGGAGGATGTCGATTTCCTTTACTTCCTGCGCCGCTGCGGCAATGGCAAGGCCGAGGGAGAGGATTATGAGTATTATTTTTTTCATTTCATGTCTGTGACGATGCTGATTATTTAGAAATCTTCAAAAATAACCTGCATTATGTTTCTAATAACAGCTCCTTGATTCCGCCGTTATGGAATCAAGGGGCTGTCGTAATTATAAAAATCCAATAAACAAGCGGCCCTTATTATTGCTCGCCAAGATCAATGTCGCGTTCAAGGGTGAAGTTGTCAAGGTAAATCCTCTGCTTGTCTTTATCTTTCCAGTTCCACCAGTTGAACAGGGTGCGGAATGACTGGCTTTGCTCCAGAATGGTCCGATTCCCGCCCTCGAAGTTCAGGTCCTTGAAATACACGGTTATCCTGTGCCACTGGCCTTTACGAAGGTCCTGCGAGCCGACTTCAACCTTAACGTTGCCGCTTTTCGTTCCCAGATAGAAACGGTACTCGTAGATGCCTTCGACGTCGGCCTCGTCAGACTCATAGTAAACATCAAATGACATGCGGTCCCAACGGGTAAGATCTATGTATTTGGTATTGTCCGAAACAGCGAATCCGCCTTCCCACCATTGGTTGACTCCACCATTGCCGTCCAAAGGATAATTCCAGATCACACATTTGCCGGAGGTGTTGATTCCGCTTGGATTAGGATTATCTACAATAGATGAAACCTCAGTGCCCGCCGCGAGTATTCCATCTGGTTTGAACGGATAGTCAACAGGGTTTTCATTGTCATAGGCAGGTATAAGACCTGCGTTCTCCATGTCAAGCAACAGCCAGGACTTTCCGCCCGGATCGGCGATAAGGTATGGGTTCGGCCTGTTCTTCTGGTTAATCACCATGGTCTTCTTGCCGCGGATACCCTCGCCCTTGAACTCGATGGATGCAGAGCGCGGAGATTCCTCATTATCGTATTCGTAAACTTTATAGACCTCAATATGGGTATATGGATCCGTCTCATCGGGCTGTGTCTCGGCATGCTTTATCCAATCCTTACCCGTCGTGCTCACAGTCTGGGTGTATGGGACATTTGCACGCACCTTGATCTGGATCATACCTCCGGCAGCAGGGTACTTGGACAGGTCTTCATCGGACGAGACCTCAAAGAATATGCTTGAAGCCTGCCTGATGCTCATTGTCCCGCTGTATTCCCCGGCGGTGAGTTTCAGCGTGGCCTCACGCGCTACTTGGCCTTCGTTCCGGGCTATGACCAAATCAAAGCTCGTCTCCCCGTCGGATTGTTCCTCCGCAGGACGCACCGAACACCAGCCTTCATCTTCCGAGAGATAGACCACGGAGGCTTTCCAACTGTAATTAGTCTTGAAGTTGAACGTCACTGTCTTCTGATGGTAGTCTACATCGACACCGTCTTTGAACTGCTTTGTGCTTTCCTCCGACATCTCGAAGTATCCGGCCACTTCGATGTCATCCTTGGCCGAGGGGCTGCATGACCCGGCGAACGCCACCAATGCAAGAGCTGCCACTCCAAGTCTCCAACCCGCAATGTTAAATCTTTTCATTTTCTATTTTTATTATGTGATTACTTAAGAATATATCCTTCACCGACTCCCTCAGGGTTCTTCAATGTCATTACCCCGTCAGGAGACACTTCTATGTCATCGACCTCGCCCCATTCCATGAACATGTCGTCCGTGTCGAAGGCACGCTTGCCTACGGCTGGAGGGAACACTATCTTTCCGTCAGCCTTGTTGAAGACAACGAAGATGCGCCCTGTCTCGTACTGCACCGCGGCATAGCCGTCCGGCGAGAGATAGGCTGTAGGAGAGGTGTAAATGCCTGTCTTTGAATCCCATTTGCGCTGGTCCAGAGGGGTGGCATTCTTGTTTTCCCAGATGGAAACGACCCTGATAAGTTTCAGCCTGTCAGGCACTTCCCTGATGCTCTGGTAGGAAGGCATGTCTCCCGTGCCACCGAAACGCGATTTCCAGAAGAAAGTCGAACCCACTGCGGCCGCATTTCCTGCAATGATTCTGTTGCGGTCTTCTCTCCATACGTCAGGAGTGGTGCATCCCAGCATGGAACGCAGCCGGGCCTCGGGCATATCCTTGAAAAGAGGGGAGTTGAAAATATTTTTGTCGTCAACAAACTGAATGTCGCCGCCTCCCATTCCGGAGCCTTCCTGTATCAAAAGATCCGGCATGAGTTCCTTGGCGTCGGGACGGTTCTCGACATCCTTTATCCAGTGAGAATAGATGCTCGTAGGCTCGAAAATGAATCTGGCTCCCGGCCATATTTTCCTTATCTCGCTGAAGAGCTTCTTGAAATAGGCCGCACGGCCTTCAACATAGGTGTCATAGTCGTAGTGCATGCCTTCGATCTTGGGCGGCTCGCCGTTATACTTGGCAGGAAGATCCACTCCGGCGAACGCCAG
>DJPQ01000094.1:0-467 GCA_002439805.1 Bacteroidales bacterium UBA6408 | reverse complement strand
TGCTCTATGCACTTTTCCACAATCCTGTCTATCACCCACTGCTTGCGCAAGTCGGCCATAAGTTCATAAAACTGGCCGCCGTTATGAATATATCCGGACACCAGGTTATCGGGAAATTTCGCATCCGGATCCCTCCATATCAGAGCCTCTTCCATTTCTTTCTGCAGAGACTCCGAGTATGTGGTTCCGGGCCAAATCTGGTAGTTGCTGCAGGCATACGGCTCCGGAGAGTCGAAGAAAAATTCCATGTCTGCTGCATTCTGGTCATACTCCATATCATCCATATACATTATGGCCTTATGGCGCAACTGTTTGGCGTACAAAAGATTGTCAGCTGCGGTTCCGTTCCAGTTTATTCCCCAGAGGTCATAGATGTAGGTGGTATCCACCTTATTGATATCCTGTTCCGGCCTTATGTCCACTTTGGGCAGAAGACCATCCGCCATGCTCTTGCCACAGGAGATGAA
>DJPQ01000080.1 GCA_002439805.1 Bacteroidales bacterium UBA6408 | reverse complement strand
TGATGTATGATATGTGCGGTATTGCTGCGAAATGACGCATATTTATTGCTTTTTGACATAAATGTTATAAATTTGCAAAAAGTACAAGACTATGGCACAAGTTTCAATGACGGTGAGGATGGATTCGCAACTCAAAAGTTCTTTTGATGAAATGTGTTCGCAGTTCGGGATGAGTGCAAACACAGCAATGAATATATTTGCAAAAGCTGTTGTGCAGCGTGGCAGGATTCCATTTGAGATTCGTGGGGATAAGACATCGGTTCGGGTCGATGGCTATAAGGCTTTTCAACAGATTCGTGCTCTTGCGGATGAGGGCGCTTTCCCGGACATGACATTAGATGAAATCAATGAAGAAATAAGGCGTTACAGACAGGGGGAGTGATGGAGATTTTTGCTGTGATTGACACCAATGTCATAGTGTCTGCAATGCTGTCCAAGAATTCGGATTCTTCGGTTATCAAGGTGTTGAATGCCGTTCTTTCCAAAAGGATAGTTCCGATGTATAACCCGGAAATCTTGTCGGAATATCGAGAAGTGCTTGCTCGAAAGAAATTCAGACTTCCGCCGCTCCTTGTGTCTTCCGTAATTGATCAGATTGAAAAGCAGGGAGTCTCATCGGAGCGGATTTGTTCAAATGAGTACTTCCCTGACTCAGATGACAGAGTCTTCTATGAGGTCGCGTTGTCGAAAGACGATGCTTATCTTGTAACAGGCAACGCCAGACATTTTCCCAAGACAAGAGTTGTCGTCTCTCCTTCGGAAATGCTTGATATTCTTGAGAATAGTCATAGATAAAATCTTTTTCAGGAAGATAATGTTGTTGCTAAGGCTTTGAACGTGAATGAGGTATCACAATCTGTGATGCCATCTATCTATATGATACAAGTCTCCGCGGGACGGGAATCCTATATACACCGTCCGTTCTGGTGATGAGCAGAGGCCCGGCGATTTTCGTCCCCAACTTGTCCGTGAGTTTTTTCTTGATTCTGGACACATTCGTGTAGAGCGTGGTTCTGTAATCATCTACCAATGCACCGACGGCCATTGCTGCCGTTTCTTTGTCGTCATAGACGGTCAGTGACGTGTATATTTTCAGCAACTCATTGTAGTAGAGGTACAGGTCGCCTACCGGAATGCCGTTCGTGTGCCTGAGGAGGAATATATATAGAGTCCTCTCCATTGGTGTGAGTCTAATCCTGATTTCCTGATAATCCGGCAGTAGCAGATACCCTCTACTGTCAATAATTACTCTTTGCTCGGCTCCCGGGCTTATCATGGAGTCGATAGTTTCTTCTGAAATGCCTTTTGCCCTTAACTCCGTGAGCAGGGACTTTATCTGTTCTACAATTGCTGCGGTTTCCATCTTTGCCTTCCTCCTTTGGAAAGACTGCTTTGCATGTAATGCACTGCGGTTTTGTGATTATGTAACTGCTCCGATGAAGACTGCGTCACCGGTTTGTGCCTGAGAAACAGGCCCTGCCGCCTTATGCGTTAAATCGATGAAAACGATTGGCATCAGAGGATACGGCAAGACGCGCGCTATGACAGCGTGAGTGTCGAAGGTGTGTGAGTACCATTGCCATATCTCGTTTTTTCTTGATAAGTCCGCAAATATACAAATTATTTTTGAGCTCAGAGCCGGATTCGAACCAGCGCATACCGGTTTTGCAGACCGGCGCGTTAACCGCTTCGCCACCTGAGCGATATCTGGGGGGGGTGAATGAAGGGCTACAATCACCATATCGTGCGGAGCCTTGAGGACTTGAACCTCATTCTCCGGATTTTCAGTCCGGCGCATAGACCATCTCTGCCAAAGCTCCGTTAATTTAGTGCCCCCTGAAAGAATCGAACTTCCATCCGCGGCTTCGTAGGCCGCCGTCCTATCCGTTGAACGAAGAGGGCTGTGAGTTTTTGTTGATGCAAAGATATTGCGACTCTGTCTCTTTGTGAAATTTCTGCAATTATTGCAGGCTGTTTCTTGCCATTGAGGATAAAAAACTCCAACTTTGCAGAATAAGTTTGATGGCCGTAGGTCCATGAGGATTTACAACGCGATAGAGGTATGGTCGTATCTCTGTCGCGTTTTTTTATGTGGGCGGCTTAATAAAATAAGATTCCACTAATTCGTGGAATTTTGCAAAAATAATTTATAACTTTGCGGAGGAACGAACATGGAGCGTGACTGCGTTCAGAGATTTTTGAATGAATTTAAGGCGTTGGCGAAGATCTATGGCATCTATTTCATTGACAGAGAGAAGAATGACAAGGCGTTATTTGAATTGGATCTGAGTCGTTGGCGGAGGAATGAGGAACTGTTATCATTGACAGTTGATGAGTATGTGAGCGGCCCGTCGCGGAATCTGATACCAGGGATGAATGGAGATGTCTGGGTGTTTGGAAAGTCTGTCTATGGGAAAGAATGTTATATAAAGATATGTATCAATACGATTGTTTCGAGAAACGGATATAGGCGAAGCTGTATATGTATATCATTTCATGTTGCCGAATTTCCATTGAAGTATTATTTCAAATAGAAGAATTACAATGAAAGAATTGATTGAAAGCCCGTTTTGTGATGGATATGCTCACTTGAAAAGTGAAATGGCTACGGCTGAATATAGAAAGGAACAATACAGATATACTCGTTACTACTATGTGTGTGACGGGACGGGTATTGAATTTACTGATGATGAAACGGATGAGGCAAGTGTGGGGCAAGTTTATTCTCAGTATCGTGAAAAATATGGAATACCTGCCCCTGAACGGCTGACGGCTTGGAGAAAATCTTACGGGCTGTCAGCGGTCATGATGTCAAGGCTGCTTGGACTTGGAGAAAATCAGTATGGGTTGTATGAAAAGGGTGAAATTCCGGCGTTGTCTGTCGGAAGACTTCTTTCTCTGGTAGGGAACAGGAATTTTATTATCTATTGTGCGAAGAACAGCCCCCTTTCGGAAAAAGAGAAATCAAAGGTTTTGAAATCTGTCGGGCACTCTTCCGACAAAGAGAGGATCAACTATTCGATAATGTCGATAATATGACGAAATTTCACGATGTCTTTACCGCCGTATTGATTTGCCGATTAGGTTTGCTAAATTTGTGGAAAATATGCTTCCGGGAATATGCGTTAGGGTTCGCTGTGCGTCGTGCCGGAAGGAAATGGAATGTTGAAATGAATCGTTTTGTCGGGAATGTGCTGAGTGCCAGCGCTCTGGCGGTCGCGGTCGTGGCTGCTGCGGCCTGCGGGGGACGCGGCGGGAAAAAGGCCGGTGAGGCTCCGGGGGAGGTGCGTGCCTTTCCGCAGGTGAGCGTGCCGGCGATGATGGAAAGCCCTGAGGAGAGGGCGGAGTATGCCGCGCTGCACTACTTCGACCCGTTCACGAAGATTGAGGAGGCCGGTGTTGACGGAGGTACGTCGAGAACTGCCGGCGTGATGCCGGGCAAAAAAAGCGATGGCAAGTTTTCCGGGCCGGGCGGCTCCGGAAAGGCGGCGGATCCCTTGAAATACCTCTGTGACTCGACCCATGTCGGCGGGGTGCCGTCCGACCAGTTGGAACAGGCGTTCGCCACGTGGTGCGGACTTCTGGACATGGTGCCGTTGGAGACCGCCGAGAAGGCCTCGGAGCATCTTTTCGACCGGATTGCCGCCTGCGAGGTCGCGGACACGGCTTCAAACATTTTCGAGCGGATGAACGAAATCGCGGACAAATATCTCTACGACCCCAATTCTCCCCTTCGCAACGAGGACTACTACCGCCCGTTCGTCGAGGCACGCTCCCGCTCCGAGCTCGTTTCCCCGGAAATGCGCGGGACCGACGCCGTGACGGCACGCAACTGCTCGCTCAACAGGGTGGGCACGAAGGCTGCGGACTTCCGCTTCTCCGACAGCCGCGGGCATTCATACACCCTCTACGGAATCAAGGCCGCCAAGACTCTCCTCTTCTTCTCGAACCCGGGCTGCAACGCCTGCAAGTCGATAATCGAGTCGCTCAAGGCCTATCCGGAAATGGAACCGATGATAGCCTCCGGGGAGCTTGCCGTGCTGAACATCTACATCGACGAGGACCTCGCTGAATGGTACAATTACATGCCGATATACCCGACCTCATGGTACAACGGCTACGACCCCGACTACGCGATACGCACCGACCGGCTCTACGACGTCCGCGCAATCCCCTCGCTCTATCTCCTCAGCCGCGACAAGACCGTCCTCATGAAGGACGCCCCGACCGAGAAAGTTCTCCCGGCGATATTCGGACATTAAAATTTGTCGGCGGCTCTCTTAAAGATAATATTTAAACACATTGATATATGGCAACAATAACCAAAGAACTTTGGGGCAAGGCTCCGGACGGGAAGGAAATCTTCCGCTATACTCTCAAGAACGCTTCGGGCGCGTACATTCAGGTGTCGAGCGTCGGGGCGGGAATCGTGTCGATAGTCGTGCCTGACCGTGACGGGAAACTTGCGGACGTGGCTCTCGGCTACCCGAGTCCGCTCAGTTATTTCGGCGACGGCCCGTGTGCCGGGAAGGTGCCGGGACGCTATGCCAACCGCATTGCGCTCGGGCGTTTCGTTCTCGACGGAGTTGAGTACAAGCTCCCGATAAACAACGGCCCGAACCATCTTCACGGCGGACCGGAAGGATTCCAGAACCAGGTCTGGGAAAGCCGCGTGGAGGAAGACGGAGTGGAGTTCCTCTACTACTCCGCAGACGGGGAGATGGGTTACCCCGGCGCTCTGAAGGCCGTCGCCCGCTATGAGTGGACCGAGGAGAACGAGGTGCGGCTGACATTCACGGCTGAGTGCGACAAGCCGACGATTATCAATCTCACGAACCACACCTATTTCAATCTGAACGGGGAGGGCTCCGGCAGCGTGCTTGACCACGAGCTGCGTCTGAACGCCTCCGAATGGCTGCCTACGACGGAATCTCTCATCCCCCTCGGAGAGTCAGCTCCGGTTGCAGGGACTCCGATGGACTTTGTCGTGGCGAAAAAGCTCGGACGCGACATAAACACTCCTTTCACGGCTCTGCAATATGGAAAGGGCTACGACAACTGCTGGGTCATCGACGGCGGTGAGCCGGGACAGATTCAGGAGGCTGCGGAGCTTTATTCAGAGGCTTCCGGTCGTGTGCTCAAGGTCTATACGACTCAGCCGGGCATTCAGGTCTATACCGGAAACTGGCTCGCGGGCTGTCCCGAGGGCAAGTGCGGGCGCAGCTACAACGACTACGACGGCGTTGCTCTCGAATGCCAGAACTTCCCGGACGCTCCCAACGAGCCGGAGTACCCGTCGGCTGTGCTCCGGCCGGGCGAGACATATGGGCAGGCAATCATTTTTGCATTCAAAACCAAATAAAAGGCGATCTGCTGCGTTGCGGGACAGAGAGTTGGAAGAGATTCTGCGTGACGGCTGAAATAATAGAATATAATGAAACAATATCTTGATTTGTTGCGACATATCCGCGAGAATGGGGTGATGAAGCACGACCGCACGGGGGTCGGGACGCAGAGCGTCTTCGGCTACCAGATGCGCTTCGACCTCGCGGACGGATTTCCGTTGCTGACGACGAAGAAAGTGCACCTGAAATCGATAATATATGAACTCCTGTGGTTCATCGCCGGGGACACGAACATAAAGTATCTCAAGGATCACGGCGTGTCAATCTGGGACGAGTGGGCGGACGAAAACGGCGACCTTGGTCCGGTCTATGGGCATCAGTGGCGCAGCTGGCCCGCTCCGGACGGGCGGACGATAGACCAGTTGTCGCAGGTGATAGAGACGATTAAGAACAATCCTGACTCGCGCAGGATGATTGTATC
>DJPQ01000049.1:18181-24832 GCA_002439805.1 Bacteroidales bacterium UBA6408 | reverse complement strand
GCCGCGGAATTCGACGACGGGCTCATGGAAAAATATTTCGAGACGGGCGAGCTTACAGAGGACGAAATCCGCAAGGGCCTCGGCATCGGAATACGCCAGCTGGCTATAATGCCTATCTTCTGCCTCTCCGCGAAGAAGGACATCGGCGTGAAGAGGCTCATGGAGTTCACCATCAAGGTGGCGTCTTCTCCTGCTGAGCACATCGAGCACACTAAGGACGGGAAGGAAGTCGAGTGCAGGGCGGACGCGCCTACGTCACTCTTTATATATAAGACCGCCGTGGAGCAGCATCTCGGAGAGGTCGCGTACTTCAAGGTGATGAGCGGAAAGCTCACGGAGGGGCAGGACCTCGAGAATCCGGAGAACGGGGAGAAGGAAAGGATTACGGCAATATATGCCGTCGCCGGGAAGAAGAAGGAGAAGGTCAGCGAAATGGTGGCCGGAGACCTCGGATGTACGGTGAAGCTGCGTGCCGCCAAAACCAACGCGACCCTCGCGCAGATTGGCTCTGAAATCGTCTATGAGCACATAAAGTTCCCTAAGTCACGCTTCCGCACCGCCATCAAACCGGTTGAGCAGAAGGACGACGAGAAGATGAACGAGGCGCTGAACAAGATTTCGGCCGAGGATCCGACAATCATCGTCGAGTACTCGAAGGAAATGAAGCAGACCATACTCAAGGGGCAGGGCGAACAGCACATCAACATCGTGCGCTGGAGACTCCGCAACGAGAACAAGATTGAAATCGAGATGTTCGCTCCGAGGATTTCCTACCGCGAGACCATCACGAAGGTAGCAGCCGCAAACTACCGCCACAAGAAGCAGTCCGGCGGCGCGGGCCAGTTCGGGGAGGTTCACCTGCTCATCTGCCCGGTGGTGGAGGGTCAGGAGATGACCAACAAGTTCAAGGTTGACGGGCGCGACATGGTGCTGAACGTCAAGGGCAAGGAGGAGTTCGACCTGCCGTGGGGCGGAAAGCTCGAGTTCATCAATTGCGTGGTCGGAGGCGCCATCGACGCGCGTTTCATGCCGGCTATTCTCAAGGGCATCAACGACAAGATGAGCGAGGGGCCTCTCACCGGCTCCCTTGCGCGTGACATCAGGGTCTATGTCTATGACGGAAAGATGCATCCGGTCGATTCCAATGAAATCTCGTTCGTGCTCGCCGCCCGCAACGCCTTCAAGGAGGCGTTCCGCAACGCCGGACCGAAGATTATGGAGCCTATTTACAACGTCGAGGTGCTGACTCCGGGCGACTACATGGGAGCCTGCATGTCCGACCTTCAGAACAGGCGCGCCATCATCGAGGGCATGGACACGGACAAGGGATTCTCCGTCCTGAAGGCCCGCGTTCCACTCGCCGAGATGTATAAGTATTCGACGGCGCTCAGCTCGCTCACTTCCGGCGCGGCGACGTTCAGCATGGAGTTCGCCGACTACCAGCCTGTTCCGGGCGACGTCCAGGAGAAGCTGCTGAAGGCTTATCAGGAGACTGAACAGGACGAGTAGCATCCCCTTTCTCTAAACGCTTTATACAATGTTTTGAAAAAGCGCTGATTAAGCAGATTTATCTCTCGCTGTCCGGGTCATCTGATTCGGACAGCGTGTTTTTAATATGACAACTTCTTAAAAAAAAAGACTATCTTTGTAGAAACGAAAATATATGGGTTCAACTTTTCTTTGATATGCTGAAAGTGGTTGATGTCGAATATAAAGGAGGATATATCGCTCCGGAATATCTCTATGAACACGGCGTAAGCAGAATTTAAGAACTGGAAAATATGAAAAAGATGAATTTGATTGCTGTGGTGGCCGTTGCGGCTGCCGTTATGGTTTCCTGCAAGTCGCAGGAGCAGAAAGAGGCTGATTTTCAGGCTGAGGTGAAGGCTGTTGTGGATGATTTTCATGCGGCCGCCGAGGCGATTTCCGCCGACACCACGCTCACGGACGAGCAGAAGAACGAGAAGATTGAGCCGCTTTATGAGGAGGCGAACAAGAAGTACATCGACCTCAACAAGGTGGCCTTCGACAGGAACAAGAGCAACAGGATTGCCGTCATGGCTCTCCAGAACATGTTTCCGGACCTCACCAATCAGGAGGTGATTGACTATGCGGCCGAACTCGCCGACTCTCTCCAGCTGAACGGGGATGTTGTGAAGATGGTCGAGGCGGCGCAGAAGGGGCTGCTCACCGAGGAAGGTAAGATGTTCACGGACTTCACGATTGAGGACTCCGACGGAAAGACGGTTTCGTTCTCGGATTTCGTTGGGAAAGGCAAATATGTGCTCGTGGATTTCTGGGCGAGCTGGTGCGGCCCCTGCAAGAGGGAGATTCCGAACATCCGTAAAGCTTACGAGACCTACGGGCCGAAAGGGCTTGAGGTTCTGTCAGTTGCAGTTTGGGACAAGCCGGAGGACACGAAGGCTGCGGCTGCCGCGCATGGGGTCGTTTGGCATCAGATTATCAACGCGCAGCGCATCCCGACCGACATCTACGGCATTCAGGGCATCCCGCAGATTATGCTCTTCGGTCCGGACGGCACCATCCTCAAGAGGGATTTGAGGGGTGAGGGCATTGAGGCTGAACTTTCAAAATATTTCAAAGACTAATTCCAGAAGCCAACGGCTTTATGTCGCGAGGCAAGAGCACTCCGCTCATAAAAAAATCGCGTCGTGTCTCTTGCCTTGCGTCTTCATAAAGCCTGTCTCGACCATGATGGTGTTTCTTAAGAACAACTTGGTCAAACAGGCGACAACTTGTTGATAATGAAGAAGATTCTGAAGCACAAGGGTGACTTGGTCCGGCCGAAGAAGGCTCTTGGACAGCACTTTCTCACAGACTTGAGCGTCGCGCAGAAGATTGCGGACGCTCTTGTTGTGGAATCGGAGGCTGAGGGCGGGGCAGCTACGGAGGCGGGCGCAAGCCATGCAGCCGAGGCAGCCACAGCCATGCCGGTGCTGGAAATCGGCCCCGGAATGGGAGTGCTGAGCCAGTATCTGCTGGAGCGCGGGGACATTGACCTGAAGATGATTGAGATTGACCGCGAGTCGGTGGACTATCTGCTCGTGCATTTCCCGAAGGCGGCGGGACGGGTTATTGAGGGGGATTTCCTCAAGATGAACCTGTCCTATTTCTTTCCGCCGAAGAAAAGTTCCCTCGGAACAGACAAGTCCGAAAAGGGGGACGTAGAAACCGCCAGAGGAAAAACGAACGAAGATGACGCCACGGGCACCTTTGCCGTCATAGGCAACTTCCCCTACAACATATCCTCGCAGATTTTCTTCCGCATCATCGACCACAAGGACAGCATCCCGCAGGTGGTCTGCATGATTCAGAAGGAGGTGGCCGAGCGCATCGCCGAGAAGCCCGGCAGCAAGACCTACGGCATTCTCTCAGTGCTTCTTCAGGCATGGTATGACATCGAATATCTCTTCACCGTCGGCGAGGGAGCGTTCAACCCTCCCCCGAAGGTCAAGTCCGCCGTCATCCGCCTCCGCCGCAACTCCCGCACAGACCTCGGCTGCGACGAGAAGCTTTTCAAGACCATCGTCAAGACATCGTTCAACCAGCGCCGCAAGACCCTGCGCAACAGTCTCAAGCCGCTCGTCTCCGACAAGACCAACCGCGCAAACTGGACTCCGGAACAAACCGCCGATTTCCTCTCCAACCCCGTCTTCGAGCTCCGTCCCGAACGCCTCGGCGTCGAGGACTTCATCTCCCTGACACTGCTGTTTTCTTAGAAAAATAGTTTCGACTAATCTTCGTTGAAGACAGGAGTAAAGTCACTCCAGTCTTCGACTTTGAATGCTCTTATATCCCGCACAGAATCCTTAAACCAAGGTGTCTTTTTCAAAGCATCGATAGCCCTGTACAAATTTGCCATATCATCTTTTTCAGACAAATAGACACTCCCCTGCGTATTATAAAATCCATATTTCCTCAACAATAATCTTATTTCGAAATAAGCATTGTAAGGTTCGCCATAGTTCTTCCTCAAATCGGAAACAACCATATCAAAAGCAATGGCAAACATAGAATATTATTTGCTAAGTTGGAAATACTTCTCTTCACCGAAGAAAATTCGTCCGAGCTTATCTTTTATTGATACTATGATGCCTATAAAAGGGTTTCTCTCAACATCAATGACTTCCCCCTCGACCCAATCAGACTCTCCTGTCAATTTTGGCGAGACTCTTGCAAATTCTCCCGTTTTCATATCACTCCATTTTTATCATCAGATGCAAATATAATGATTCATACGATTTCGACAAGCAGAAATACGCGACAATTTTCTCACAGATGCAACAAAATCAGTTTACTTGCATCTATTTAGCCATAAAACCGTTAAAATCACATAGTTATAAAAAATCACTATTATTCATAACAATCCTGACATTGGTCATTGCCGGATGCAACAAGTCAGAAGGATCTACGATTGGGATTTCAGTATAATAACATATATGGTACATTGAGTAATATGAAACAATTTATTCTACATAATTCTAATTTATTGGGTTTATTGTTTTGCGTTCTTTCCGCTTTCTCTTGCGCAAAAGGACCCGGGCCTAATGATATGATAAGACTCTCCCAAGGCGAAATATGGTTCGGTGCGGAAGGTGGTACAATAGTCATAACGGTAAATCAAGTCATCTGTTTCGATACGATATATTTTTTCGACGAACAAGGAAACAAAAAAGTAGGAATTCACAAAGAGTTGTACGATATAAAAAACGACGACTCTATAGAGTTCGATTGGATAACGGTCTTAAAAAAAGACGCCGATAACGTCCATAGTTTAATATTCGAGGCACAACCAAATACCACTGGCTCTGATAGAAAGCTTTCAGTATTGATTGTACGTGACTCTTTTGATGTAATTAAAGAGATTCCAGTAAGACAAACCGCTAAATAATAAAGAGGTCGATTTATAGGTATAAAAAATCCCACAAAAGCAATTATTTGTTAATTTTGTGGGATTTTTGGTTTGTGACATCCAATATTTCCGAAACTTCGGAAAATTGCGGTAAGACAAAACGGGAATATGGATGCATTTTGAGAATATATAAACTCACGAAATATGTATAGGACAAAGACTTGCGGTGAGCTGAGGCTTGCCGATGTTGGAGAGACGGTGACGCTGGCCGGATGGGTGCAGAAATGCCGTAAACTCGGAGGAATGACTTTCATCGACCTCCGCGACAGGTACGGAATCACGCAGCTTGTGGTGGAGGAGAGCGCGGAAGAGGAACTTACGCAGACTGCGGGCTCGCTCGGACGCGAATATGTGATTCAGGCTACCGGAAAGGTTGTCGAGAGGGCTAGCAAGAATCCGAAGATGCCTACAGGTGACATCGAGATTGAGCTGTCAGGAATCAAGGTGCTCAACAAGGCTCAGACGCCTCCTTTCACGATTGAGGACGTGAGCGACGGCGGCGAGGAGCTCCGCGCCAAGTACCGCTACCTCGACCTGCGGCGCAACCCGCTCCGCAAGGCGCTCGAACTCCGCCACAGGATTGCGCACGAGGTCCGCAACTATCTCGACGCGCAGAATTTCCTCGAAATCGAGACCCCTTACCTCATCAAATCGACTCCGGAGGGAGCACGCGACTTCGTGGTTCCTTCACGAATGAATCCGGGACAGTTCTACGCGCTGCCGCAGTCTCCGCAGACCTTCAAACAGCTTCTGATGGTGGCCGGCTACGACCGTTACTTCCAGATTGTGCGCTGCTTCCGCGACGAGGACCTCAGGGCAGACCGTCAGCCGGAGTTCACGCAGATTGACTGCGAGATGTCATTCGTGGAGCAGGAGGATGTGCTCAACACATTCGAGGGAATGATGAGGACTCTTTTCAAGAATGTCCTCGATGTGACCATCCCGAACCCGATTCCTCGGATGAGCTGGTACGACGCGATGGACAACTACGGCTCCGACAAGCCGGACATCCGCTACGGCATGAAGCTCCACGAAATCACCGACCTTTCGCAGGGGCACGATTTCTCCGTCTTCGACTCCGTCGAGTATGTGGGAGCGATTGCCGTCAAGGGATGCGCTGAATACACTCGCAAACAGCTTGACGAACTCACCGAATGGGTCAAGAGGCCTCAGGTGGGCGCAAAGGGTCTGGTTTATATAAAGCTCAACGCGGACGGAACAGTCAAGTCTTCGATTGACAAGTTCTTCACGGCCGACGAGCTCAAGGGAATCGCCGACAGGCTCGGAGCGGAGGCAGGAGACCTCATTCTCGTGCTCTGCGGGCCGAAGAGAAAGACCCAGACACAGCTCGGAGTGCTGCGCATAGAGATGGGCAACAGGCTCGGATTCCGCGACCCGCACACCTTCGCGCCGCTCTGGGTGGTGGATTTCCCGCTCCTCGAATGGGACGACGAGACCAACCGCTTCTACGCGATGCACCATCCGTTCACCGCGCCTAAGCCGGAGCACCTCGACTGGTTCTACAGCAACAAGAAGGAAGACCTTGAAAGGGTCTGCGCCAACGCATACGACTTCGTCCTCAACGGCACGGAACTCGGCGGCGGTTCAATCCGTATCCACGAGGCCGACGTGCAGGAGAGGATGTTCGAGGTTCTGGGCATAAGCAAGGAGGACGCGGACTACAAGTTCGGCTTCATCATCAACGCATTCAAGTTCGG
>DJPQ01000049.1:0-18048 GCA_002439805.1 Bacteroidales bacterium UBA6408 | reverse complement strand
GACGTGATGATTGATTCGCCGTCGCAGATTGATCAGGTGCAGTTGGACGAGCTGCATCTTGTGTGTCGGGGCGAATAACGGGGCGCCTAAAAGGCGGTCTGCATCCCATCCTTTTATGCATCCCCTCCGGCTCAGCTTTTTGTTATAGCAAATGCGAGATGTGCAATGAGAAAAGAGCATGAATGTCTTCCGGTTCGTTTTGAACTGAATCTGGTTGAGGCCGGTTGCGACGAGGCGGGAAGAGGTCCGCTCGCGGGACCGGTCTTTGCCGCGTCCGTGATTCTGCCGCCGGATTTCAGCCATCCGCTGCTGAACGACTCGAAGCAGATGAGCGAGAAGGAGCGGGACGAGCTGCGGGCGATTATCGAAAGGGAGGCGGTCGCATGGGCTGTGGAGTGCGTGAGCGCGGAGGAGATTGACAGGATAAACATACTTAATGCGTCGATTGTCGGGATGTGGCGGGCGACGGTTCGTCTGGGACTGAAGCCGGATGCGCTGATTATCGACGGTAACAGGTTCCGAGCGATTGACCGGCTGCCGGAAGCCGCGCTTGAGGCTCCGTTTGAAGGCGGGATGCTGAAGGAATATATCCCTTTATGGAGGGATATGAAATGGCAGACTTTCGTGAAGGGAGACGGACGTTTCGCGTCGATTGCGGCGGCTTCGGTGCTCGCTAAGACTTGGAGGGACGAATATATGCGAAGACTCGCGAATGAATATCCCCAATACGGATGGGACAGGAACATGGGGTATCCGACGCACGAGCATATTGAGGCGATACGGGAATATGGATACACTCCATACCATCGCAAATCGTTTCATGTGAAGGAATTGGAGAACACACTATTTTGATTGACGGGGCGAATAAAAGGCGGTCTGCATCCCATCCTTTTCTTCATCCCCTTTGACATAGCGTTTTATTAAAGTTTTTTAGAATATGTATATGAAAAAGTTTTTGATGTCTGCCGTTGCGGCATTGGCCGTCATGACGGGTTCCGCGCTTTCGGCTGCGGCTGACGAGGGCATGTGGCTGCTGCCGCTGCTGGAGAAGATGAACGCCAAGGACATGAAGAAACATGGCTGCAAGCTTGCGCCGAAACAGATTTACAACGCTGACGGCGTGTCGCTGAAGGACGCCATCGTCCAGTTCGGAGGCGGCTGCACGGGTGAAATAATCTCCGACGAGGGACTGCTCGTGACAAACCACCACTGCGGATATTCGCACATTCAGGCGCTCAGCAGCGTGGAGCACAACTACCTTCAGGACGGCTTCTGGGCGATGAACCGCAGCGAGGAGCTTCCGTGCGACGGTCTCACGGTCACTTTCCTCGAATCCGTGACCGACGTGACCGACATCCTCTCGACTGCGGAGGCGCAGGCACGCGAAACATATAAAGACAGCGCGAATGTCGATGTTCTTGTTGCAAAGGCCGTTGCCGACAAGAAGGAGGAGCTCGTGAAGACGGCGGACAAGGAATACGCGCACTGCAGTTCGACGGTTGTCCCATATTACAACGACAACCTCTTCTACCTCATCACCTACAAGATTTACCGCGACGTACGCTTTGTCGGCGCACCGCCTTCTTCAATCGGAAAGTTCGGCGCGGACACGGACAACTGGATGTGGCCGCGTCACACCTGCGACTTCTCGATGTTCCGCGTCTATGCCGGAGCTGACAACGAGCCTGCGGACTACAGTGCCGAAAACGTTCCGCTCAAGCCGAAGAACCATCTGAAAATCTCGCTCAAGGGAGTGAAGGAAGGTGATTTCACTATGATTATGGGCTATCCGGGACGCACGAACCGCTTCGCGACCTCCGACGAGCTGAAGGAGATGCTCGCGGAGAACGACATCCGCATCGAGGCAAGGACGCTGCGTCAGGACATTATGATGGAGGATATGCTCGCCGACCCTAAGGTGAAGATTCAGTATGCAAGCAAGTACAGCAGTTCATCCAACGGATGGAAAAAATGGCAGGGAATGAAACTGGCATTTGAGAAACTTGACGTAATCGGGAGGACGATGCTTGAGGAGGACGAGTTCCGCGAGTGGGTCGCCGCTGATGCCGGGCGTACTGAGAAATACGGAAAGGCGCTTGACGAAATCGCGGCCGCAGTCGGCGGGGCAAGGGGCGCGAGCCTGCTTTCCACATGGCTTTTCGAGACCGTCTATCGCTGTGAAATCAGCAACATCGCGGCTTCGGCCGTCGCGGCATATGTCTCGACGATGAAGGAGACTTCAGACAGCACTCTCGCGCTCGGAGCGGCAATGGACCATATGGACGAGTTCTACAAGGACTACTCACTCCCGACGGACATAAAAATCACCGAGGCACTTCTCCGCCTCTACCATCAGAGAGTAGATAAGGAGAACTGGATTATCTCCGATTTCAGCGAGGAACGGCTCAGGGGATATGTCGATACGCTTTTCACGCAGAGCGCATTCACATCCGAAGAAAAGGCCGTAGAGGCAATCCGCAAGGCCGAAGCGTCAGAGAAGGGAATCCTCACGCTTCGTGAAGATCCGGCGTTCAGGCTCTATCAGGAATTCCTGAAGAAATATTTCGGGCACAATGATGAGCTCAAGGCTCTCCGCGCCAAGGCAAACAAGGCAAAGAAGGCCTACACTGCGGGGCTTCTGGAATGGAAGAAGGGACAGCCGTCCTACCCTGACGCGAACTTCACGATGAGGCTCACCTACGGCAACGTGATGGGCTACTCCCCTGCCGATGCCGTTGAGTATGACTACTATACGACTCTTGCGGGCGTGATGGAGAAGGAAGACCCGGACAACTGGGAGTTCGTTGTCCCGGAAAAGTTGAAAGACCTCTATTATGAGAAAGATTTCGGCCAGTATGCAATGAAGGACGGACGCATGGCGACCTGCTTCCTGAGCAACAACGACATCACGGGCGGAAATTCCGGCTCTCCGATTATGAACGCAAAGGGCGAGCTTATAGGTCTCGCGTTCGACGGCAACTGGGAGTCGATGAGTTCGGACATAATGTTCGAGCCGAATCTCCAGCGATGCATCAATGTGGATATACGCTATGTGCTTTTCATCGTCGATAAGTTCGGCGGGGCGGGCTACCTTATAGACGAAATGGACATAAGGTAAAACCGCCTAAAGGGCACGCTTGCTGCGTTGCATTCACAAATTAAATCCTCACAACCACAAGGTTGCTCCGGTTTAATTTGCTCGTGCGCCTTGCAATCGCACCCTTTATGCGATTTTACCGTCCGAGTAATTTTTCTTGAAATGATTACAGAAAAGGAAATACTTGAATATCTGAAGGATGTGCAGCATCCGGCCAAGGGCGACAGGAGCATCGTGGAGCTGGGGATGGTGGAGAAAGTCGCGGTGGAGCCGCTTGAGGGCGAGGCCGTGCGCGTGAGCGTGACGCTCGGCTTCAGCAGGCACCGCGACCCGCTCGCAGAGTATCTCATAGGCAGCACCAAGGCGGCTATCATACGCCACTGCCCGGCGGGCTCCGAGGCGGAAGTGCTCACCGTCATAAAGGAGGAGCCGAAACCGAAGAAGAAGCCGGGGCTCGACCTTGGCCTTGAGGAACTCGCGAACGTGAAACATATCATCGGAATAGCGTCAGGCAAGGGAGGCGTCGGGAAATCCACCGTAGCCGTGAACCTCGCGGTCGCGCTCGCCCGTCTCGGATACAAGGTTGGGCTGGCGGACGCCGACGTCTATGGGCCGTCCGTTCCGAAGATGACCGACACCGAGCACGAGGTTCCGGGTTCATTCCAGATTCCGGGAGACGAGCCGGGCGAGGAGCCGAAGGACGTGATTATGCCGATTGAGAAATACGGCGTGAAATGGATGTCCATCGGCTATTTCGCAAGTCCCGAACAGGCGCTCATCTGGCGCGGCCCGATGGCCTGCAATGCGCTCAAACAGATGATTCTGCAGGTCCGCTGGGGAGAGCTGGACTTCCTGCTCATCGATATGCCGCCGGGAACAGGCGACATCCACATCAGCCTTGTCCATGACATTCCGCTGAGCGGAGCCGTGATAGTCAGCACGCCTCAGGCGGTGGCGCTCGCCGACGTGGAGAAGGGAGTCAATATGTTCCGCAACGAGAACGTGAACAAGCCGATTCTCGGTCTCGTGGAGAACATGGCCTGGTTCACACCGGCGGAACTCCCGCAGAACAGGTACTACATTTTCGGCAAGGACGGCGGCAAGGCGATGGCGGAGAAATACGGCATCGACCTCCTCGGCCAGATTCCGCTCGTCCAGAGCATCCGCGAAGACGGCGACAACGGCACCCCCGCCGCCCTCGGCACAGGTCCCGAATCCGTGGCCTTCCTAACTCTCGCGGAGAAAATCGCCGCCAAACTCAAGTAATCCGGCGCTGCGACGCACGATCTTTTTGAGAAATAGCTATTTCATCCTGATGTCCTGGGCGGCGTTGCTTTCATCCTTGCCGATGACAGGGAATGAGCCTTCGACTTTGCTGTAGGAGCAGTTCCTTGTCCTGAAGGCGTCACCCGCATGGCCGATGAAAATGCCTGTGACGCCGGTTCCGGCATCCTGAATATCCCCGATCTTACCACCAAAATGCACCTTTTCGTGGTTGCCGACCGCAGAGCCGTACACGCCGCCGACAACATTGTTCTTCTTACCGATGACAGTGCCGAAGACAGCACAATTCTCAACATTGCTTCCTGCTCCAAGCGAACCTGCGAGACCACCGACACATACATCATTTTCAGACATGGAATTAACGTCGGCATAGGACATACAGCCACTGACCTTTGCAAACGCAGATCCAGCCACGCCACCGACATGGAAGTCGTTCACGCTCCCTGCCAAATCCTGACTGTTTACTGTAACAGAGCCTTTGACGGTACAGTTGGTAATAGAATTATTACGCTCATTGTTGAAAGAGATGTCCCCTATCAGTCCTCCAGCTGCCACTGAGAAAG
The DNA here is from genome assembly GCA_002439805.1 of Bacteroidales bacterium UBA6408. Taxonomy (GTDB): domain Bacteria; phylum Bacteroidota; class Bacteroidia; order Bacteroidales; family UBA932; genus Cryptobacteroides. The sequence continues at coordinate 13,104 of DJPQ01000049.1, read as the reverse complement.
ACTTCGATGCAGGAGCATTGACTGTCACATTGACATCAGCGCGGCAGTTTATTATGCTTGGGTCACCGGATCCTACGATTCCTCCGGCACAACATGCACTTGTCACCGATCCATCAATCCTGCAATCCATAATGTCAGTGAATGAAGTGAAGCCGACAATGACCCCGGCTTCACGACCTCCAGTTTTAACATCAGCGTTCCTTATTGTAAGATTCCTGACAACCGATTTTTCCGTGGAACTCGTACCGCTAAGCCAATAGAACAGACCGGCATATCCATCGCTCTCATCCACCTTCAGATTGATGATGCTCTTTCCGTTTCCGTCCAGACGCAGATGAGGAAAATTTAATTTGTTACCGACAGGTGTCCACGGCTTACTTGCAAGGTCGATGTCTTTCATTAATTTAAAGTACTTGCCTTTATAATCATTAATATCATTGTTGATATTATATGCAAGACCAGCCAATTGTGCGGCGGACTCTATGAGGTATGGGTCAGACTCGGAGCCGGATCCTTTTGTGACTGTTTCAGTGGATTCTCCGTCCCAGACAGAATATTCTTCAATATAACCATCCTCATCATCCAACTCTTTCTCCGGCTGCCATTCAAAGACATTGACGCTTCCAGCCTCCAGTTTATCCTTCCCCACCTTGACATTCATAGTATAGGCATGTCCCGAGTACAGTTCCAAGTCGCTGTCAATGGTGACATTATACGCCTTGTTGTCGGACATCACGACCGTAAGCATCCGAGCTCCGCCTTTCTGGCCTTTCCCGGGAAAGAATATGGCCTCGTAAACACCGTCCTGCGTATTGCACATCGATATGTCGCTGGAGGATGACTGATCAAGATCAGTGACTGTCCTATTGGCAAGGTCGAATCGGACCTTGCCGGAAGTCCCGTTCAAAATCACATCCTTGACCGAATACGAGTCATCGAACTCATTTCCAAAAATAAGATTGACTTTCAGCTTCACCAGGGCGTGGCTGAACGTTATGTTCAGTTTCTGGTCGATCAGATCGTCGGCGGGAACAAAACCGGGCATGCTATACCAAAGGAAATCAGCGGAGAACGTGCCGTTCACCTGATTCGAAGGAATGGAGAACTCGACACCCGTGTGATCATCCGCTCCGCTGATGTGCGGAGCATAGGCGTATATGCCGACCGGACTTTGCGCATTCTTCCAGAGGACTTGGCTCTCAGGAGACCATATTCCGCTATTATTCACCCAGCGGAGATTGTCCTTGCTGTAGTAATCACCGTCACCGTAATCAATAAACAGCCCAAGATCGCTGCCGGTATATCCGCTATAAGGTAAATCGGCTTTAGTAATCAAGCCACTTACAGAGGCGTCAATCCTGACGACTCCGTCCGCAGGAAAATTTTCGTTGGAGAAATCAATGTTCTTTTCGCAGGAAACAAGAATCAGCGCAGCGAATGCGGTCAGCGCCAAGACGGGATTCTGTGTAAGTCTCATATAGGTCATCAATAAATATCTAAAATTCTTCCGTACCATCCCGCTAAGGTACGGAAGAATTTTAGAATATGCAATTTCCCCTTTTACTTTCGCCATCCTGCCGGGTATATATAGTGAGACGTCTCAGAGAACAACATCTAAAGACATTGGAATTATGAGAACAGGATTACTTACCAGTGCAGGTGGAACGCACGACCACAATCAACAAGACCTCCCGTCCGGAGCGCAAACTGATGGCGGTGGCATATATTCAAAAGAATGGCTATCTTTCGGTCAGCAAATACTGCGGATTCACCGGACTGGACAGAAAGTTTGCCGAAGCGGAGCTGGACTCCTTCGCCTTGGACAGAAAGGCTCCGCTTGTCGAAGACACATTTATGGACATAAATTATTAGAAGACAGATGAAAACAATATTCAGAACAATAATCGCTGCGTCATTGGCACTCCTTATGTCGATGACATTGTCCGCGCAGCCTGACGGGAAGAGACTCAGCCGTGAGGAGCTTGCGGTGAAGCAGGCCGAACACATTTCCACGGAACTGGCGTTCGATGATGCCACAGCCAAGAAATTCAAGGAGACATACTGCGACTTCTACAAGGAACTTTGGGCATTGGGACCGGGCCTCGGCAAACAGCAGTCGGAGAATCCGAGCGAGGAGGATATGAAACAGCGTTTCGAACGCAGCCAGAAGATACTCGACCTCCGCAAAAAGTACTACGACACCTACAGTACATTCCTGACACAGAAGCAGATTTCGCGTGTCTATGAGATTGAGCGAGATATGATGCGCCATCTCGCACGACAGAAGTCACCGGGAGCAAAGATGAACGCAAGTCTTGCCAAGCTTCTTGAAGAGTATGAGACCTCATGTGACGGAATATTCGTGCTTGGCGGCTCGATGGGAGGCACCGGAACATGGTCATTGGCAAACACTTATCCCACAAAAATCCGAGGGATAATGCCTGTCGCCGGCAAACCGGGAACAGCAGACGCGGCAAACTTCAGGTCAATGCGTGTCTGCACGGTGATGAGCGAGTCTGACGAGGTGATGAAGACCGCATACGAGGATGTCAAGGCATTCTGCGAGAACATCAATGGTGCAGGAGGCAATGCTTCCTGCACCATAGTTCCGGCATCAGAGCGATGGTCGCATCAGACGACATGCGAACAGGCATATACGGAGGAGCGCCTTCGCTGGCTGTTCGGGAAATGACTATAACCCGTTGCTGTTATCCTCCGTCCACGAATCCCGACCATCACCTCACCGAGGAGGCGATGAGCTTTTCAAGGTCGGCGCGGCCGATGCGGCCTTCGAGGCAGATGAATACGGACTCGTCCTTTTCGACTGAGGTCATCACGAAGCTGGTTACGGTCTGCTCGTCTCCGCTGGTGTAGAGCCGGACAAGTTCGCCGTCTTCCTTGGCCTCAAGCAGAAGCTCAAAGTTTCCGGTCCTGAGGAACTTGTCAACCTCCGTCTTGAGGGCTGCATTCACCTTATTACTCTCGCTGTCAATAATATACATTCCGCTGAGCTCCTTGACGACCGGCGCGATGTCTATGTCATCCTCCGGCATATCGATCTCAGGAAGCCTGCCCATGAGGCGGAACATAGACGGGGATATGTAGACCGCGCTGACCTTCGGCTTGTCAGAAAACTTGTTGTAGATGTCCTTGCCGCTCTGGGCGAATGAGGCGGCGCATACGAGCATCGCCGCGATTATTGTTGCTATTCTTTTCATGTCTTTCTGTTTTTTTTATTTGTTTGACTTTAAAAGCTATTCAGATTTTTCTGTATCCGTTCTTTTGGTGTCTTTTGGGCCAATTTATATTCAATCAGTTACTCGATATTGACAATCAATTCAATATCGACAATCCGCTCAGAATGTCTCTCCGATGAACTTGGATGTCTTCTGCATCTTGGGAATAGCCGCGTCGGCGATGCTCTTTCCTTTTCCCACCTTGCTGCCAATCATGGCAAATGTCCTTTCCACCTGGGCGTAGGCCTCTTCCGGGGAGCTGAACGTGTCGACAGGGGCTGCGGATGAGCGATGAAGACCGAGACCGACGGCGACGGCGATGACCGCTGCGGCCGCGACAACAGGTACAATCCTTTTCCAAAGCCGCACAGACGGGCGGGAGTTCCCGGAATCAGGTGCGCCATAGTTTCCCGAGGCAGCCCGAGGCTCATCATTTGCCGTTTCCAGAGAGCTGCGCCGGAGAATCTCCGAGGCAAGAATATGGTCCTCTATCTTCTCGCCGAGGCGCTCCGGAACAACGATGCTCTCATCTTCAGCCAGATGTTCCAAATCCTCCAAAGTCAGTTTCTCTATGTCTTCAATCCTTTTCATATTCATCAGCAATTTTCTTCAGTTTTTTCCTCGCCCCGCTCAGCAGAACCCTCAGGCTCAGGTAGGGGATGCCCGTCCGCTTCTGTATCTGTTCGTATGACAGGTCGTCAATGATTTTCATCTTCAAGACCGTCCGCTCACGTTCCGGAAGTCTCTCCACCGCCTCAAGCACAGCCTGCATCTTCTGCCGCCCGGCAATCTGCCCATCCTCCGGAGGCTGCTCCGGCTCCACCCCGTCAAGGGAAGAGCGCCCGCTCAGCCGCTTGCTCTTGAGCCTGTCCAGACAGCTGTTTCGGAGCAGCGTCAGGCAATATGCCTTAGGATTGCGCACCCTGTCGAGCGAGCCCCCGGCCTGCCAGAGCTTCAGATAGAGGTCCTGAACGGCGTCCTCTGCCTCAGCCGCAGAACCAAGCAGCCTATAGGCGACCCTGTAAAGCCCGTCACGCAGCGGAAACCAGTCGTTTATGAAGGTCTCCCGGGTCATTCCTTTATCGAATCGGCAAGCCCGGCCAGAGCTTCGGTGGAGATGCTGCCCCACAGGCACATGAGACTCAATTCAGACGGCATATAGATAATAAGGTCATCAACCGTCTTTCCGTCAGGAGAACTCGTGCCATAGAATAGAATGTCCTCGCCTTCGTCCTTGACGCTCATCAGAAGGCTTCCCTCGCCCATAAGCGCCGTGAACTTCCTGTGAAATTCGTCTCTGACGGCCCTGCTGCTGTCCTCCATATCGACAATGGTCAGCCCGCTGATTTTGTCCATTGCCCGGACTGCCGTCATGGTCTCATCGTCATCCGAGGCATCCGCCGTCGCCGCCTTCCTGACAATCGACATGGCAAAAGAGCCGAGATTGACGGCCTCAACGCCTTTTTTCCTGTCAAATTCCTTGATAAGCTTTTTGATTTCGGACTTAGGGGCGTTCCCTGCATTCGCACATGAGGTCGCGGCTCCGGCCATAAGCAGCCCCAATCCGATAAATAAGATAGCTACGATTCGTTTCATACTCAAAAATAATAAAAATTCATTGTCTTTTTCCGACGCGCCACATAATTGACGAAAATGCGCCCGATTTGTTAATGAAAATTTCGGATTTCGATATTGCAGGCATAACGCATCTGGGAATGAAAATATGCTGAGTATAAGTGAATTTGAAATATATTATAATATTTGACGAATTGATTTGAAAAATATTATAATATTTTGCGATTTTGCAGAATTGTCAGTATTTTTGTCGTCAAAGAAAGTTCTTATGATAAAGCGCAGCATTGAATCGGAAATCCAAAGAGAAATCGGAAAAGGGAAAGCTATAATCATCCTCGGGGCACGTCAGGTAGGGAAGACAACCCTACTGAAAAACATGTTCAAAGAGCAGAAACAGATTCTCTTTCTCAATGGGGACGAGTCGGATGTTCGGGCGATGTTTGAGAATCCCACATCAACGGCTCTCAAGGCCATTACAGGAAATAGGGAAATTGTAATACTCGATGAGGCTCAGAGAATTACAGACATAGGACTGAAACTGAAACTCATTATAGACAACGTCCCCGATGTTCAAGTCATAGCAACCGGAAGCTCGTCATTCGAACTGGCAAACAGAATCAACGAACCTCTGACCGGAAGAAAATGGGAACACAGAATGTTTCCGCTGTCGTTCAGCGAACTGGTCGGTCACGACGGGTTGCTGGAAGAAAAAAGAATGCTGAGACACCGCCTGATTTATGGAGGGTATCCGGATGTGGTCATGAATGACGGGCAGGAGAAAAGGATACTCAAGGAATTGTCGGAAGACTACCTTTATAAGGACATCCTCGCCTTCGACAAGATACAAAAATCCGACAAGCTTGTCAAATTGTTGCAGGCATTGGCCTTTCAAGTCGGCTCGCAGGTTTCGTATAATGAAATAGGTCAGATTTGCGGACTGTCGAGCGGAACCGTAGAGAATTACATTGACATTCTCGAAAAATGCTACATCGTGTTCCGACTGGGATCTTTCAGCAGGAATCTCAGAAACGAGCTCAAAGCGTCACGCAAGATATATTTCTATGACAATGGAATCCGCAACGCAATTATCGCCAATTTCAATCCCGTAGAACTCCGGGACGACACAGGAGCACTTTGGGAGAACTACATAGTTTCCGAAAGAGTCAAGGCAAACTGCTACAACGGGAGATTCTGCAACAGCTGGTTCTGGAGAACGGCACAACAGCAGGAGGTTGACTACCTTGAGGAAGAAGACGGTAAACTGTCTGCCTATGAATTCAAATACAACCCGAAAAGGAACGCCAGGGCTCCTTTGACATTCACGAAGGCATACCCTGACGCCACCTTTAAGGTCATTACACCAGATAATATTGAAGAGTTTCTTCTGTAAGTTGCTGCACCGGCGACATTGTCCGAGCCGTATTTCTTTGGATTTTTCTCAAAACAGGCATTTTATTTCTTTGGATTTTTTCCGATTTCGACGATTTATTTGTTTGGATTTTTTCTTTTCAGTAATTTTGCAACATAATAATCAATGAATTATGCAATATCACAGAAGAATCATAGACAAGTACCTTGAGGAATGGGCTAAGAACAGCGCGCACAAACCGGTTCTGTTGCGCGGTGCAAGGCAAGTTGGAAAATCAACAGCGGTGAGGCAACTCAGCACCAAATTCAAGAACTATGTTGAAATAAATTTTGAGAAGCAGCCGGAATACAAGGCTCTTTTTCAGGACAACCTTGATGTCGGCCGGATTGTTCCGCTCATGGAGGCAATGTGCGGCAATTCGATTAAGGAAGGGACAACATTGCTGTTTCTTGATGAAATTCAAGCCTGCCCGGAAGCGATAATGTCACTCCGTTTTTTCAAGGAAGACCTGCCCGGCCTTCATGTCATCGCAGCCGGCTCGCTCCTTGAATTCGCCTTGGAAGAACTGCCCACCTTCGGTGTCGGACGGATTCATTCAATGTTCATGTACCCCATGACATTCGACGAGTTTCTTGAGGCGGCCGGAGAGACATTGCTTATGGAAGCAAGAAACAGATGCTCTGCGAAAGCACCTCTTCCTCAGCCGCTGCATGACAGACTGGTTCAGATGTTTCGTATTTACATTCTCGTCGGAGGGATGCCCGAAGTCGTCGATAAATGGGTAGAAACCAATGACTTTCTCAAGTGTCAGGAAATTCAGGACGACCTCGTGACAAGCTATGAGGATGATTTTCCCAAATATAGGAAGAAAGTCGCCCCCGAACTATTACGAAGAGTGATGAGGAGTGCGGCAGCGCAGACTACGCAAAAGTTCGTGTATTCACAGGTAGGCGACAATTACAAAACTAAAGAAATCAAACAGGCAGTTGATATGCTCATCCTTGCCGGAATTCTGATTCCGGTTACGCACACTGAAGCCAACGGACTTCCGCTCGGAAGCGAAGAGGATGAGACCTATCGAAAAATGATGCTTCTGGACACAGGTATAATGCTGCGGCTACTGAACTTGTCCATAGGGAACGTGACACAAATCACAAAAGACATATTGACTTCCAGCGAAACGGAATTGGTAAACAAAGGTCCTATGGCAGAAATGGTTGCAGGCCTGGAGCTGTTGAGGTACCAAAGTCCGAACACTCGTCATAAAATGTTTTATTGGACAAGACAGGCAAAAAATTCCATCGCGGAAATCGATTATGTCACAAGCCACATCAGCAACATTCTTCCGATAGAGGTCAAGGCAGAGACGCAGGGAGGCATGAAAAGCCTATGGATATTCATGAGAGAGAAAAATCTTTCCGCAGCAATCCGCTGCTCACTTGAGAACTTCGGAAAATTCGACTACACGGACAAGCTGGCGGACAATGCTGTCCGTCATGTCACAATTTGTCCGCTGTACGCCATCTCACGACTAACTATGATGATGAGTGACGAATGAACTTGAGGTATGCCCTACTCTGTCTATAGGACAAGTGCATCTCGATACAAATACACTTCCCGTCTGCTGACAATCTATCGAATCAACATATTCCTTTGGTTACGATGTTTGCCAGTCTTCCTCTTCTTTGGCATTCTGCACGGAAGCGTTCAACTCCTCAACAATTAATGCCATATATAAGACAAGATTATTGAATGTCTCTTCGGCATATTTCTTAAATATATTAAGTTTCCATGCATCATGTTTCGGATTCAATGGCGCGGCATCCAAAGGATTATAGTACTTCTTTGGATTAGTCGAGTCCGCATTGGAGTGGAGTATCTTATTGCAAGACAGATGCAAAAATAATTTAACTTTTGCCAAATATTGTACAAAACAAGACACAACGGATTTAATAGTTTTGCCGATTTCGGGTTTTGTGAGTACATTAGCCGACAAAAATGAACTGACGTATGACAAAGGAAGAACTGATACATCGAATCAACGACTTGGAGTGGTATGACACCGCAATGTTCCGCAATCAGGCATTCGGTGTCAAGTCAGAACAGACAATTCCCGGGACAGGGGTTGAAATGCTGAACATTGATTCGCGTATCAAAAGCATATAGAACCGATCGTTTCAGCAGGGCTCATAGAATTGACAATCCCCGAAAAGCCCAAAAGCCGAAACCAGAAGTTCATAACGACGGAAAAAGGGAAAGAGTCTCCTGTCCAACAAATCAGCATCGAAATAACAGCATCTGCCTACTCCGCATATTCGCTCGGGAGGAACTGAGTCCAGGAGTCGAGGTCGGAGGTGTTCTCGACTTTCTGCGGGCAGAAGCGCCATACGCCGGGGCGGCTTTCGATGAGGACACCGCCTTTCAGCGTCAGGGGTTTGCCGGACTGAGAGGCGATGTAGTCAATCAGGCCGTTGTGCTTGCAGGGGTCGTCAGGGCGGCTGTCTCTGGTCTTTGTGTCGAGAAGAAAGACAACGCCGTTCTTCATGCGGACAATGAAATCGACATAGAAAAGGCCTTTCTCGCCGCCGGGCTTCGTGTAAGGGACGGCATAGTCACTCATTCCGCTCTCGCCGTTCTTGTACCACCAGTCGATGTACTGCGTATTGGCCTCAAGGAACTTCACAAACTGATTCTCAGGATTCGAGGCACGGTTTTCCTTCACGAACGGCTCAAGTGCGTGATTATGAACATCATTCTCTTCGTGGCAGGACTGCTCATTGTAGGTTCTCTCCTCAGGCACTTCCCATTGGTATCTGATGAAATCCCGTTCTGAAGCCTTTTTGCGGCGCTCATTCATCGTATTCTCGTATTCCACGAGCGCATTCTCAATCACGCCGGAGAAAAACGACCTGTTCTGATGATAGAGGACAATCTTCTTCGTCGAAAGCTCGTCTATTCCGAGGAGTTCGTCAAAGGACTCTATCAGGGCGTTTTCGAAAGTCGGCAGGCTCCAGTATTTCTCCCAACCGGAAAGCTGCGAAAGACAGTAGTCGTCAAAGACGCGGCTCAGTTCAGTGGAAGTTCTCGCAAACCTCACGCGGTTCGTGACCTCGACCGTCCCGAGTTCATCCGCAATCACCAGGTCCTTCGGAATCTCCACGGATATGCTTGACACGTCGAGCTTTACAGTCCTTGCCGCGATCACGCGGTTGCCGGCCTTCTTCGCCTCCACATCGTCTGTCGGTTCGTCTTCATCCTCGAAAAGGCTGAACAGCGTCGGGTTATATGTCAGGCTCCATTGCCGCGCGAGCGCATCCTTCAGAATCCCCCGGAACTTCGGCCCGAGGCGTCGGCGGTCTGAACTCTTCCGCTCAGTATAGGTCGATGTCAGTTCGACGTTCGTCAGCTTCGGACGGCGCTCGGCGCGCATACGCGATATGTACGCCATGTCATCCGAGGCTATCTCCACCTGCCTGCGGCTCAGGTCCGTATAGACATAGCCCTTGTTCAGCAGCGGGTTCGTGTAGAACTTCTGCTCCGGCATACGCAGGATTCGTCCGAGAGTCTGCATCGTGAAGGTGAAGCTCTCCATCTTCCTGAAAATCAGCAGCACCGCAGCGCGTGGACAATCCCAGCCGAGGGCTATGGCCTGCTTGAACAGCAGGACCTCCGTCAGGTTATCGAGGTCTTCGATGCCCTGAAGATTCTCCTTTTCCTTAGACAGCCACACCGCCAGACGACCGTTCTGAACGGTGATGCCCTCCTTGGCGGAAAGATATTTCACGACTTCGTCCTTTATCCTCGTGTCCTCCGCAGTGTTTGCCTCATTAGTGTCGTTCGGAAGCTGGATGAGCAGCAGAGGATTTATGTTGATGTTCAGAGACTTATAGGCGTCCGCGATTTCAGTCCTCTTCGCCAGCGCCTCCCGAATCAGAGTCTCCGTAAGACTCTCGTCACCCGGGTTCAGCGCCGGATTCAGGACTATGCTTTCCTTTATCATCTCCTCCTTCACGACATCCTCCCGATAGACCGTCACCATCTCGTCACCCTGCGAAATAGGAGTCGCCGAGATGCGAATCTCAAGTTTCGGGTTTATGCGGGCCAGCACCTTTTCGGACTTCTTCGCGTTCTTGCCTCCGAACATATGTTCCTCATCGACAATCACGACAATGGGAATGCGGTTGTCGATCTGAGTCCTGTCCGTGATGTCATAGAGCGACGCGGAGCGCTCGGTCTCCCGAATCATCAGGGCGTTGTCCTTGTTTATGCTCTCCCAGTTCACGAAAAGTATCTCCCCGGGGCGGATGTACCCGTCAACGGACTGGTCGAGCTCGTCATAGACCACCGGTCTGAGCAGGCGCGACTCGGTGAAATAGTTCTTCATCTTGAAGTAGCTCTGTTCGTGGAGCTTGTTCGGCGCAATCCAGATGAACGACACCCGGTTCACGAGGCTGTCCGTCCTCTCGGGAAGTTCCTGCGCCAGTCTCGCCAGCATCCCCGAGGCCATCACGGTCTTTCCCGAGCCGGTCGGAGCCTTGAAAACCAGCCTCTTGCGCTGTCCGGAAGCGTTCAGAAGCCTTATGACCTTCTCGACAAGCTCATCAACGGCCTTGTCCTGATAGTTAACCTGTTTCAGCATAGGCTATTCCTCCACATCATTTACATTTCGCTCCGGATCTTCCGCTCCTCGGTCGCAGAAATCTCCTGCATCCCCAAGAAGCCCGGATCTTCCGCCTTCGGCAAAGTCATCAGATTCTTCTTCACCTGCATCACGCACCCGCTTCGGCAGCACTTTCTCGTATGCGTTGTAAATCGAAGACGGAACGGCGCAAAGCTCAACTCTGTCGGCGACATCCATGAACTCATCGTCGTAGGCATAGTCTCCCGGCGAGAACACATAGACCTTGAGCTTGGCGGGGTTATCCATGCCTTCTATTTCTCTTATGAAATATTCGATTGCGTTTTCATTGAGAATCAAAAGTATATGTTTGTCATTACCCGTGAAATACCGCGCCACGGACGGTTTGAGTTTCAGGCTGCCGAAGATACCGAGTTCTTTGTAAGCGCCCTCGCGTATGCAGAGCAAGTCGGCTGATGCCGCTGCGAGGGCACGGCGGTTCTGTGCGGTCTTGTCGCGGCCGATGAAGTCCGTCCTGTAGTAGCGCAGACTGTTGGCTGTCAGCCCCTTGACTGTTTCACCCCTGGCATTGACATAGCCTTCGATGACCTTTTTGTTCCGGACGTATGTCACTTCCTCGCAGATGCGGTTCTCGTTGTTGGTCACAAGTATGCACTGCCGGTGCCCGCCGTCCTCGGCATTGAGGGCCATTGTGGCATGAAGGGTCGTGCCCGAACCGGCGAAGAAGTCGAGGATGGTGGCGTTCTTATCTGGGAACAAGCCTACAAGGTAGTATATTAGCTTTGGTGGCTTCGGATTATTAAAACCATTCGCACCAATGATTGAAAACAAATCTGTCTTCCCCGTCCTAGTTCTTCCGAAACGCTCGTCTATCAATAGATTCCGCGGGATTATCTCATCTTTGCGGTAGTTCTTTGTATAAACATGGCCGTTCTCAAAGACGAGTTCATCGTACCTCTCCTCCACAGTATCTTTCCCCCAACGCCAAGATGCGTTCGGCCTTGCAGGGTCTTTATGCTGCGGACGATATATTGTTCCATCTGGGCCAACTATTTCATAGTCACATGACGACGAATATCTGATGCTTTGCTTATCCAATCTATCTAAAGAATAATCACCTTTCTCATCCTGTCTGTTATATTGTGTTGTAACAGAGCCTCCTTTATCCTTTCCCAATTCAAAGTGTGTCTCAGACTTGCAGTAAACAAAAATATACTCAGAATCCGATGCGATATATTTTGAATCATTCGCTCCCCCACTCTTACTTTTCCATATCAAAGTCGATATATGGTTGGAATCCCCGAAAATCTCATCGCACAGCAGTTTCAATTGCGCCTGCTCATTGTCATCTATTGATATGAATATGACACCCTTGTCCGAAAGGAGACGCTTTGCGATTTTTAACCTGCGGGACATGAACGAGAGCCACAGACTGTGTCTGTAGGGACTTTCCTTATCGACAAAGCAGTCGTTGTAGATAAAATCCTTATTTCCGGTGTTATACGGCGGATCGATGTAGATTACGTCTATATTTCCCTCGTGGGTGTAGGTCAGGGCGACGAGCGCGTCGAGGTTGTCGCCCTCGATGAGAATATGGTTCGGAGCATCCGCCGCATCACTGACAATCGCCCGTTCCTTGACCTCCGTCAGAACAGGAATCCGGTCCCGCTGCCTTTCCTCAACTTCCTCCCGCTTCTCCTCCCAAACAAGACCATACCGTTTAGTCTTCCGCAGAGATTCTATCAACTGCGATTTCTCCTCCCGGCTCAGATACGGGTCTTTCCGGATGCGGGCTATCAGTTCCTGTGGGTTTGCTTTCATCGGGCGGTCTCCTTTTGTAGCCAGCCCATTCCTCGCAATAAAAAGGCGCAAACTATCCCGCCTTGCTATCGTGAGTCGAAGGCTCTGGAAAAGCCAAACACAACGATAAGCATAAAACGAAACAGTTCACGCCTAAGCGTGAACCTTCGCATCTTATCCTGTGTGTTCTTAAAATTTTCCAGATTTTCGACTCCAGGAGAAGAGCTAAGCTCTATATTACAAAATATGTTTCAAATTTATCCCGGCGGCACTTGCCACGCCGCCGAAACAGTCTGCAAAGATGCAAAAATATTTTTACTTTTTTTCAAATTGTTTGATTCAACACGCAGCGACCGCATATGAGCATTGGCTGGCAGACACCAGAACATGCTCATAATCAATGTGGTGAGCAGCAGCGCTGTTGGAAGAACTATTACCGTCAGGCGGTGGCATCGGAAGATCCGCAACTTGGTGTATGTGCCCCT
>DJPQ01000037.1 GCA_002439805.1 Bacteroidales bacterium UBA6408 | reverse complement strand
ACCTTGTAGCTGAAGCCGTCGCGGAAAAACATATCCCCGTCATCGTTCGTGTTGAAGTCACCAATCCAGTCGAGGTCAAACACTGCAATCTCCCCGCTCGGGGCAAGGTCGCCGTATTCGGTCTTGGCCGAGGTGAACTGAAACTCACGGGCGTCAAAGAGCGACTCTCCCGGCTTAGGAATCGGGAGGGTGAAATCAACGGACTTTATCACCGGCTTGTTCTGAGCCGACGCATTTGTCACCGGCAACACCATCGTTGCCGCCGAAAGTATCAGGAATATTGTTTTTCCGTTCATATATTATATTGTTTATCGGACTATCTGATACACATCATCATCAATACAAAGGAAGCGGTCACAATTTGTGACCAGTGCATCCTTATCTTGATGCTCTATGTTATTTGCCATATTCTGTCCTTATCTTTTGCTTAACCAGCTTGGGATGCCCCAAAGACGCTTAAGGCACGAATACGAAGCCCGCAGGATAGATGTACTGGTTGTTCTCATATTTCACCTGAAGCAGCGGACAATCCATGAACTCGGTGTATGTTTCCGTAAGGAAATCATCCTTCAGTTTGGAACTGAGTATCACTTTTTTCAGAGACTTGCATCCGGTGAAGCAGAAGCCCTCGAACTCGGTCACGTTGCGGAGGTCCAGTTCCGTCACACCGCAGTTGCCGAACGCGCTCATGCCTATTTTGGTGACGGTCGCCGGAACATCAATTTTCGTAAGTTTCCGACAGCCCTCAAATGTGCCGGATGGGATTTCCTTGATGTTCTCGGGAAGCACGACCTCCGTCAGATTGGAACAGCCGCTGAACATATCGTAGCTGATCATATCGACCCGGCGCGGGCAGACTACGCTCTTCAGGCTCGTGCAGTTCCGGAAACTGCCGCTGAACTCTTCCATATAGTCACCTTCAAACGCGACTTTCGCAAGTTTAGTGCAGTCCTGGAAAACGGAACCCTGAAGTTTCTTCACGGAAGCCGGAATGACAATTTCCGTTATGGGGGTGCCTCGGAACACGGCGTTGGAAATCTCAGTAAGCGTGTTCGGAAGTTTCACAGACTTTATCGTCGTGCCGTTAAAGAGCCCTCCGCGCATACTCTGCACCGGGAATTCCCGACCATTGTAATATATGTAGTCCGGAATTACCATGTCCTTGCCCGCGACCGCTGTGGCAGCGACCTCGGAGGCAAAGGCCCAGCAGCTCCTGCCGCTCTGGTTATGCAGGACATACTGCACGCCTTCGATGTCAACCGTCGCCCCGGCCCCGACCTCGTCGACCACGAATCCGGTCTGTCCCGGGACAGAGGTGGTGATGCCCTTTTTGTCCGGCTGCGGATCCCAGACGGTCAACGTCTGACCAATCGCGTTCTCGTAGCCCCCGTGCGCGGCGAAATACGCCCTGGTATCCTCATTGATGAAGCCCTTCAGTTCGAAGAGAGGAGCTATCGACGAGCGGAGGGTTCTCTTATATATCTCACCGCCGAGCACTGCGGCAAGCTTGTTTTCAAGACCCGCTATGACCCATTGCGGGTCGCCGCTGTCGTACTCGTCGAGGAGTTCATTGTAGTATTTCACAAGGGCATTCAGTTCATCAGCGCGGGCAAACACCTCGCTTTTGATGTTGTCGTAGCGGTGGTCGGCCGGTGTGAGCGGCTCTATGTAGCCGTCCTCCTTGCATTGGTTGAGCAGAATATACTCGTCGACAGCACTCCGATTGTCAAGATTGAATATATACGGCATCTTATCGACCCAATCGACCTGTTTCGCCGCGGCCGTCGGAGGCAGGACAGGCTTGATGGACTGCACTCCCCAAGAAGCATCCACAGGGTAGCCGAGCGGGGCAAAAAGAGCGGTATGCTCCTTCGGAAGCCTTACGCCCGGAGTCGTCGAATCCCCGTCATCCTTTCCTGCATCGGAGCCAAGCATCGCCTCGTACTGCTGCTCAAGCTGTCTGTCGCGGGCGGACTTCCCGGAAGCGGACTGGGACTCCTGCTTCTCCGTCCGTTTTTCTGCAGTTTTCTCAGTGTTCTTATCGGCATTCCCGTCCGTGCTTCTCTCGGCAGTCCTGTCCGCACTTCCCCCGGCATTCTTCACGGTGCTTCTTTCAGACTTCTTCTCAGTTTTCTTTTCGCCCTGTTTCCCGGTCATGCTGTCAAATGCCTTGTCAACCTGCTTCTCTACCTGTTTGGTGGCTTCCTCAACAACCTTCTGTTCCACTTTCTGTTCGACCTGCTTGCCGATTCGCTTCCCGAGCTGCTTCAGACCGTCCTTAAAAGACTGCCCCGATGCGTATGGGGCACACAGCAGCATCGCTGCCACACCCATAGCAAAAACTCTATATGCTTTCATATTTTATATTTTTATTTTTCAAAATGTCAGTCAAAACTATTCATTTTTTTTCACAACGCAAAGGACATACGGGCAGTTCGCTTGTTTTTGTGAATAAATTTTCTAAATTTGCAACAATTACCGCCCGTGAAACACGGGCAGGGAAACGAAAACACACTAATAACACTCAAAAAGATGAAGACTTATTCCACTAAAGACATCCGCAATGTGGTCTTGATCGGCAGCACCCGGTCGGGTAAGACCACGTTATCTGAAGCCATGCTCTACGAGGGCAAGGTAATCGACAGAAGAGGCACGGTCGAGGCAAAGAACACGGTTTCCGACAACTCGGAAATCGAGCAGCTCAACCAGAGGTCAATCTACGCGACCCCGCTCTACGCAGAGTTCATGGACACGAAGTTCAACATCATCGACGCTCCCGGCGCGGACGATTTCGTCGGAGGAGCGGTCTCGGCATTCAGGGTGTGCGACACGGCCATTCTGGTTGCCAACGCGCAGCAGGGCGTTGAGGTCGGAACCGAGATTTTCGCGCGCTATGCGGATCAATACAATATGCCTGTAATCCTCGGAATCAACCAGCTTGACGGGGAGAAGGCGAACTGGGAGAACATCCTCGACGGGCTCAAGGAGGCATTCGGGCAGAAGCCGGTCATCGTGCAGTTCCCGGTGAACGTGGGACCCGCGTTCGACGGGTTCGTGGATGTGCTCAAGATGAAGTACTATCATTTCAAGGACGAGAACGGAACACGCGAGGACCTTGAGATTCCGGATGAGCTCAAGGAGCAGGCCGAGGAGCTCAGGGGACAGCTCATAGAAAGGGCCGCGGAATTCGACGACGGGCT
>DJPQ01000035.1:29226-32636 GCA_002439805.1 Bacteroidales bacterium UBA6408 | reverse complement strand
CCGGACAACTGGAGGCAGTACGACCCGGCCACCGGCGAGGGCTACAACTGGAACGGCAGGCCGTCGGCCGTCGGGCAGCAGTACATCGACACCACCGCCCAGAGCGGCGGGCGCTACGTCGCGGCGCGGGACGGCGAATGGGAACTCAAGTGGATCAACAGCTAAATCAGAACACATATGGCAAGGAACATATTCACGAAGAACCCCGTGTGGGGTGACGCGGTCGTAGGCAACCTCGCGACCGGAGAGCCGGAGTTCATAACGGCGGAATCCTTCGACCCGACGGCGCTCGCCGCCTCCGCCTACGAGACCATAGGCGCGGTGGGCGGACGCTTCGGAAGGGAAATACTCATAGTGTGGAAGCACAGCGCCGCGAAGAAGTGGTGCGAGCGCATCGAATACAGGCTCACGGGCTACACCCTCGACGGCGCGGAGCACACGGGCGTGCTCTCCATATGCGAAAGCGGCTCCGCCTCGGCGGCCACGGACTTCACCGTGACCTACACGGCCTCCGACAAGGCGGGTCTCGTCGCGGCTCTCAACGCCTTCTTCGCGGCCACGGCTGTATTCGCGACGCAGAAGTGGTTCGCGAGAATCGACGGGGCCGACGGCGAAATCCACATAGGGTGCAGCTACGAGTTCTGGCAGCAGTGGTCGTACAACACCGGCAAGTCGGGGTTCGCGCTCGCGGCGACAATCATGCCCGACGTGACCTACAGCTCCTACATGCTGCGCCGCAACGGCGCCCGGGACGGGGAGGGCAGCATCCACAACCTCCCGAGGGCGCTCGCATATTTCAGGAACGACAACCCGTCCGCGACATACAATCCGGCGGCCGACGTCACGGACGTGAAGACGAGATACCCCGTCTGCCTCCCCGGCTACCTCGGAACGTCGCAGTATCAGGGCGACCACTGCGCCCTCCTGCGCTCGGCCTACGGCGAGGGGGAGGAGGGATGGCTGCGCTACATGAAGGCTCAGACCGTCGTCGCCCCAACTGACTTCGGGGTCATGGGCATCCGCAACGGAAAGGAGCGCACCGCCGTCCTCGCGGCCAGGAAGTTCACCCTCTCCGACGGCGCGGCTCAGGACCTCTGTCCGGCGGCCGCCTACGCGAAGACCTCCCCGGACAGCGCCGTCGTCACCGACTGGCTCCTGCCCACTCCGGAGCACCTCGCGTCCATCCTCGGGCCGGTGCAGCACGGGACCACGGCAAGCCGCGACGCGGACGCGCTGAACAGGGTCCTCGCGGCGATGGGCGGCGACGCCGTGTCGAACGGCTGGAACTTCTGGTCGTGCGTCCGGTGCAACGGCAGCAACGCATGGGTCGCGTACGGCGGCTACGGCTTCCTCGCGGGCGGCAACATGTGCGGCGGCACCCGGTCCCTCCCCGTCTCGCTCTGCAGATTGCCGGAGGCAATCCTTTGAAATTAGGCATTGGCGCGGCCGTCGGCAACGCGGGCGCGCCTTCAGAACAATAAACGAACCGACGAAAACGACAACGAAGATGCAGCGACACGACAGCAGGCAGCACAGCGCGGGGACGCTCCACGACCTCATGAGACTCAGGCGGCTGGTCTATCAGTGCCAGTTCATGATGAACAAGGCCGACCGGATAATCTACGGAACGCCCCTCGTGCAGACGCTGATGACCGCCATCATGTGGTTCACGCGCTCGTACGAGAGCCGCGAGCCCTCGGAGAAGCTCAGCGCGGCCGACGAGGCGGCGATGTGGTTCTCGGTGTTCCGCATGGACCTCACCGCGGCCGTCGAGGAGAACATCATCAAATTCCCCAAGCGAAAGCCGAGGCCGGCGTTCCTTCCGGACGGGAGCATAGGCGTGCCTCCGGAGGAGGCGGTGAGCTCCCGCAAGATCGAGATCGTCGAGCTCGTCGCGAAGATAGATACAGGAATGTGCAGGTGGCGGTCGTCACTCGCAAAGGGCAGGACCGCACCCGACGCGCCCCGGCAGGGGCAAGGCTGCGGCGGCTGACAGGATTTCAGAGGTGCGCGGGTGTCATTAACACCGACACGAGAGGATATGCGCACAGGGGCTGGAACTTCTGGTCGTGCGTCCGGTACAACGGCAACAACGCATGGATCGCGAACGGCGGCAACGGCTTCCTCGCGAACAACAACATGTACAACGGCAACCGGTCCCTCCCCGTCTCGAACTGAAACAGGGTCAAACAAGGAAGATGCAATGATTGAACTGCAGGACATAATTGACGCATACATCGTCGCCCGCTCCAACAAACGGAGGACGGCCGACCAGACGGACTTCGAGCTGCACTGGGAGGCGAACTGCGCCGCCCTGTACCGCGATGTCATCGGCAGACGCCTGCGGCCGGCCGCCTACACATTTGTAACCATGACCCCGAGGCCCCGCGAGGTGTTCGCCTCCGACATGGCCACGAGGGTTCTCCACCACTACCTCGACATCCGCCTCCGCCCGCTGCTTGAAGGACGGCTCAGCCCGCACACCTTCAACAACCGCGTCGGGATGGGGCAGAAGGCTTGCCAGAACGCCGTAATCTCGGACATATACGAGATGAGCGGCGGGTTCACGCGCAGCGACACGTGGGTGATGAAGCTCGACCTGAAGGGCTGCTTCCCGAACATAAGTCAGGACATCGCCTATGCCCAGCTGCGCGAAATCATAGAGACCGGCTATCACGGGCGCGACCGCGACGAGCTTCTCTACATCCTCCGTGCCTGCGTCTTCAGCAATCCGACGGCACATTGCCGCGTCCTCTCCACACCGGAGGAACGCGCCCTCATACCTCCCGAAAAGAGCCTCTTCACGAAGCCGGAGGGCACGGGCGCGGCGATAGGCTTCCTCGTCTGGCAGAACGCCGTGAACTGGTACTTCCACGAAATCGACGAGTGGCTGTCCTCCATCGGGGGCATCCGCTTCGAGCGTTTCGTGGATGACATCACCATAGTGACCAACAACAGGGAAATGACGCTCGCGCTCATCCCCGAACTGCGGCGGAGGCTCGCGGCCCTCGGCGCGCGGCTGAACGAGGGCAAGTTCTACTGCCAGCACTACACCAAGGGCGTGGAATGCCTCGGGGTGCACATAAGGATGGACAGGGTGTACGTGAACCGCCGCATCGTGAACCGGGGCATAAGGAAGGCGAGGGAGTTCAGCCGCGACGTGAGGGAGTCGAACATCGACGCGCTCCTCTCGTCCCTGAACTCGTACATCGGGCTCTGCCGTCAGGTGAACGGCCACACGCAGGCATGGAGGATATGGGAGGCGCTCTCCCCGGAGTGGCGGCGGTTCGTCCGCCTCGACACGCGGCGCGTCCGCATAGTCCCGCAGCCGGAATACACCCGCAGAAAAAGAATCGTCAGAAAGCATAATCTGTTAAAACCGCATAGAAATGGAAACAAGAGAAGAAATC
>DJPQ01000035.1:0-29089 GCA_002439805.1 Bacteroidales bacterium UBA6408 | reverse complement strand
ACGCGGAGTACAACGCCAACGAGACGCGCCTGGCCGGACTCCGCGCAAGGCTCGCGGACGAGGAGGCTGAGAGTCTCCGCCCGGATGAGACGTTCAACGAAACAAGCGAATAGGCCATGGGAAGAGTCAGGACATTTTTCACGAGGGCGCTGTCCGCCTTCAGGGCGGCGTATTCATGGCTCACGGGCTTCGGCGCGGACAAGTACATGCACCTCATCGCCGGCGCGGCCGTCACCGCCGCCTTCGCGCTCGTCCCGCACTGCGCCCCGTTCGCCTTCACCGCAGGAGCCGCCGCAGGAATCGGCAAGGAACTCGTCGACCGGCTGCGCGGCGGGCTGTTCGACAGGGCCGACCTGTACGCGACGATTGCCGGCGCGGCCCTCGCGCAGGTCTGTGTCTGGCTGTACCTTCTGACGTTCTGAGCCATGGACTGGACTAACATCATAATCACCCTCATCACCTCCGGGGCGTTCACCGCCATCTACCTCCTCGGCGACCGCAAGACCGCCGCCGTGCTGGAGAACGTCAGCAAGACGATAGACCAGTGGCAGGAGCTCCTCGGGGAGGTGAAGGGAGAGCTCGCCGAACAGAGAGGCGAGTTCAAGGCCGCCAAGGAGGACTACGAGGCGCACCTTGCCGTGAAGGACAACAAGATAGACTCCCTCTACAAGGAGATCTCCGTCCTGCGCGACCGCAACGACAGGCTCAGCTCCAACGTCGCCCGCCTTACCATCGTCCGCTGCTGGAAGGTCGGCTGCGGCGACCGCCAGCCGCCGATGGGGACCAAGGTCTCCGTCTCCGAGGACGTCACCAACATAATCGAACAGGTAAAGATTGAATAGACATGGGAACAGTCAGCAAAAATTTTGATTACAAAGAATTTGAAAGGACGGACGTTCCGGGGATGCAGGTGCGGAACACCATCGCCACGACGGAGGTGCGCGACGCCGTCAAGGCGCTCGTCGATGAGGTCATCCAGCCGCTGAGGGACGCATGGGGCGAGCCGCTCGCGATAAACAGCGGCTACAGGTGTCCGGAGGTGAACAGGGCCGTCGGAGGCGTTCCGACTTCACAGCACGTCAGGGGCGAGGCCGCCGACGTGTGCCCCTTCGGGCGCAACGGCCGCGGCGACGTCGAGGTCGTCAGAAGGCTGGCCGCCACCGCACGCGACCTCGGACTCCCGTTCGACCAGATGATTCTCTATCCCTCGTTCGTACATTTCTCGCATAAGTTGAAAGGTGAACAGCGGGGGCAGATACTCTACAACAGGAGATATACGGGAAAGAAGCTGTAGAACAGTTTTCCATAACCTTTTTGATAATATTGTTTAGCACGGATTCCCGTCGTGAGATGCGAATCCCTTCAATAAAACCTCATTGTACTACAAGTTGTAGTATAGTGCAAATCCCAGAAATTTCACAATGAGAAAAATCCTTGCATATACCCTCCTCGCAGCGCTCATGGCCGCATCGTGCAGCCCGCGCATAGTCACTGTCGCCGTCCACGACACGACGACCGTCACACGCACCGTGACCGTCCGCGACACCGTCATATCCGCTCCTCTTCCGGTCGAGTCCGTCGTCATCTCCACGCCCGACACGACGTCCACCGTCGAGACCTCCCTTGCAACCTCGACCGCCACCCTCTCCGCCGGACACCTCCGCCACACCATCGAGAACAAGCGCACCGCCCTCTCCGTCCCCGCCAAGTTTCCCGAAAAACAGGAAATCGTCCAGGTCACCAAGGAAATCCCCGTCCCGGTCGAAATCCCCAGGCCCTACATCTCGAAATGGACATGGTACGTCCTCGTCTGGGCAGTCCTCGTCACCCTCCTTCTCGCCGCCTCCGTCTGGCTGCGGCTCAGATGATGTTCGCAAAATCACTATTTTCATAGTGCGTTTGAATTGAGTTCATTATTTCCGGTAAAATTTTCATCGATTTTGCCGGAAATGTTTTGTATTTGATAGAAAAACTACTATCTTTGTGGTGCGATATAAAACACAGACATTATGAAGTACAATGAATTGGAACGGCTGTTGAAAAAGGCGAAATGCTACGACACCGGACGACAACAAAACGGACACCCCTTGTGGTTCAGCCCAAAGACTGGAAAGGAGTTCAAGATGAGCAACCACGGTTCCGAAGAAGTTGCGACAGGAACATTAAAGGCAATCAAAAGGGCAGCGGGGATTTAATCCCCCTGCTTTTCAAAAATCATAGAAGCAATGAGGAAGGTAAAGGCAATTATCGAAAGGGCATCGGACGGAAACTACAGCATCTATATGGACGCCGATGATATGTCATATCTTGTGACCGGCACGGGCAAGACCGTTGAAGAGGCGCTCAAGGTCTTTCAGGACGGGTACGAGGACATGAAGCAGTACTACGCTGAAACCGGGAAAAAATTCGAGGATGTTGAATTCGAGTACCAATATGATGTGGCTTCGTTCCTCCAGTATTACGCAAAGACAATCTCTCTTGCCGGGCTTGAGAGGATTACAGGTGTGAACCAGAAGCAGCTCGGCCACTACATCAGCGGTTACAGACATCCGTCCGCAAAGACTGCAAAGAAAATAGAGGACGGTGTGCACAGATTTAGTCAAGAATTATCGGCCGTCAGATTTGTCTGATTTTGTATCGCAGCAATTCGTGTACTTCATCTGACGGCGTGGGGTCAAGGGCAACCGCGACCCCTTTTTATAACTTGTAAAACATAGTATCATGAAATACGACATTCAGGAACTTTTTATTTGCCAGTGCAGTGACCCACAGCATCAGTTGATAATGACTGCTGACGATGATTGGGGCTCGGTGTTCTGTTCCGTCCATCTCAAGCCTGCCGGATTCTTCAAGAGGCTATGGATTGCCATGAAATACATCTGTGGTCATCGCAGCATATACGGCGATTTTGATGAGTTCATTTTTGATGTCGATGATGCCGACAGACTCCAGATCATTGTCGATCATCTGAAGGCATTCAAAAAGAAACGGGAAGAAGATGACAACGGCAAAGAATAAGATGAGATTCACAGCGGCGACGTAACCACTGGCGACATCCGGAAGGGTGTCGTCTTTTTTTTGATAAAAATCGAAAATTTCTGTCGAAAAATTTTGTAAATAATCAAAAGATTATTAACTTTGTATTGTCATTAAAAATCAAGTAAATATGAAGAAGAAAACAAAAGAACGGAGGGAAACGGAAAGGGAACTTCTCTATTACCTCCAAATTTACAACGAGTTGAACGGTCGAAATGAAGTTGGAAGAGTTTTGGGTTGGTTGGAAGAAGAGATTGACAGACTTGTTGAAAAGTTAAAGTTCATGTAAAAATCCCCCGCTGAAAGGCGGGGTTAAAAACTCGATAGTATGATTACGAAAGAACAGATGGATGCCTTGAAAGAAAGGTTTGTAAATGCCAAAACTGAAGCTGAACGTCAGGCAGTGAATGCCGAAATTCATGAAATTTGCGAAGAAGATGCCGTTGCCGTTGCCGAGATTGTGAAACTACAGCTTATGGAGACTCACAAGAAAGTTGATGAGATTCTTGTGCGGAAACAGTTGGAGGAAATGCTTCCGGCAATATCCTTGTCTTACATTGCAAAGACATATTTCAAGAAGTCCCGCGCATGGCTCTACCAGAGAATAAACGGCCTTTCCGTAAACGGCAAGCCCGCAAAGTTCTCAGCGAGTGAAATGGAGACATTAAACTATGCGCTCAACGACATCGGCCACAAATTGACAAATATTCGCGTTTCTTGATTTTTAATGACATAAAAGCATTGTGACGCGATGGCGGCATCCGGAAGGGTGCCGTCTTTTTTGTTGATTTTCCTGGAAAGGCTTGCTTTTTTCAGAAATAGTTGTCACCTTTGCCGTGCACTACAAATACTTCCGGCAAATCTGTTTCGCGGCAATGATTTTTCCCGTACAAATAGATTGCTGACATAATTATAGAGATTTTGCCCCTCTGTATGGTCGTCATCGGCGAAAGCCGTGACTGATATTTTGCCGCAAGGCTGAAGTATTGTAGTGCAGACCTGTAACGGAGGGGCTTTTTATTTTCAGTTAGTTATGCACTACACTAATGAAAAGCAGCCACGGCTCGACACTGGCAATGAAATCAAGGCGGATGAACTCATACTGAATGCACGCCTTCAGCTCTACAGGCTTTCAGAGGAACTCATCAAATGGCAGGTCGCCCTCTATGACCGTGACAGGAGTCTGCATGAGAAGCTTGGCAAGGATTTCAACCGCGCCACCCTCGGATTCTACGAGCTCGACGAGGCGTTGTCCTCCATTCTTCACAAGGACCTAGAACACAAGATTATTTTCTGTCAGGACTGAATTTTTTTTCAAAATATTGCAAAATAAGTATCTGAAAATTTGCGTAATATGAAATTTTACAGTATCTTTGTATCGTTAAATAATTAAAGCAATGATACAAAATCTGACAGAACAGGAAATCGAGCTGATTGAAGCAATCAGAGATTTCAGAAACTCAAGACACAACTACTCAAGGCAACTTGAAATGAATGCAAGAATCCTCTTTGAAGAGTTGATGGAAAGCTACTGAAAACAACCTCCCCGAAAGGGGAGGCTTAAAACAATATCGTTATGGAAGAAAATTTGACTGAACGCGAAAAGTTGGCACTCGAAAAGGCGCGGAAAAGAGTTAGGGACACAGAGGTAAGAAGGAAACTCGATGACATTGAACTCGACATCGTTTGGGGAAAGATTGCCAAAAGATACTTCTCAAAGTCCGTTTCGTGGCTTTATAATAAGCTGAGCGGCATTGACGGCAACGGAGGCGAGGGCGGTTTCACTTCGGAGGAACTTGAGCAACTGCGTGGGGCATTATTTGATTTGTCTGACAGAATCCGAAAGGCGGCCGAAAAACTCTAACCCACAAAAGTCATTGACTTCAATTATTTAACACCGGCCACTCGTGGGTTGTGGCCACGGGCGGCATCTCGTCAGAGGTGTCGCCCTTTTTCGTGCCGTCAGGAAAATGCTGCTCATTCCGTCACCTTGAGGATATCCACTCCCTTCAGCTCGGCCGTGGCCTTGGAGGAGCGCTGGCAGTAAATCGAGGTCATCGCGAGGCTGCTGTGGTCGGCCTGCTGCTGGATGAACGAGACGGGGACTCCGGCGGCCGCGAGGTTTGTGATGCCAGTGTCCTTGAGGCTGTAGAACGCCACCTCCATCGGGAATCCGCATTCCGCACGGACGCATTTGTTCCAGAACGTCGCAATCCGGCGCTCGGGAACGGCCGTCTTTCCCGGGCTGAAGTTGAAATGGCTGTGGTCGCCGAACAGAAAGAGCTTCGGGTCGCTAAGGTCGAGACGGCGGACGAAAGGCATCATCGCGTCCGGGATTGTCCGGGTGGAGGTGTTGTCGTTCTTCGCGATTTCGCCGCGCACAAGAACCGTCTGCGAGTCGAGGCGTATGTCCGAACACTTGAGCATTGAAATCTCCTTGGGACGCAGGAGACAACAGTAACAGAGCATGCAGAGCACGAGATACTCCGGATTTTCCCGCGCCAGATATTCCCAGAGCCTCGAAAGTTCCGCGTCCGACAGAATCCTCCTCTTTTTTTTCATCAGTTTCTTCGACTTCCGGCGGATGGATGTGAACGGGTTTTCCGAAATGTACGCCCGCTCCACCATCCAGTCGAACAGGACGCGGCAGAAGAGGAGATAGTTGTTGTAGGTCCGCGGCGAGATCTTCGGGTTGCTCTCGATGGACTCCATGAAGTCGATGGCCATCGTTCCGGTGAATCCGCAGGCGTAGGTGTTCTCGTCGCATCCGTGCGCCTGTAACCACTCCCTTATGGTTCGTATGAACGAGTTGTAGCTCCTCAGAGAGTTGGCCTCAAGCTCGCGCCGTTTCGCGTCGAGGAAGGCATCGAATGCCTCGAACAGCCGCTTGTATGCCTTAGGGGCGTACTTCTCCACGAGCGGATTCCAGCCCATAGCCAGCTTTTCGGAGAGCCGTCCCATGATGGCCTTTGCCATGGCCTTGCGTTCACGGAGCGTGTCTCCGCGGTTCACCTTGATTCTCATCCGCTTGAGCTTCATCGTCCCGGGGTCCTGGACGTAATAAGTGATGTACCAGATTTTGCCCTGCGTCAGTTTAGGGGGCGTATATTCAATGTAGGGGGTTGGTTTGAAGAAAGACATTTTTTTTCTTTCGCACAGCTCCGACAGAACCCTGTAGAGGTTGTCGGACGACGGCGAAAGACTGTGTCCCGTGTTTGTCCCGTTTTTCTCCGAAAATTCGGCTAAAATTCTGTCAATCAGAGAATTAGGGTGATTGGGCGGAGAGAAGGAGATTCGAACTCCTGATACCCTTTAGGGGTATACACGCTTTCCAGGCGTGCCTCTTAAGCCACTCGAGCATCTCTCCAATCTTGTCGGAAGCTCACCGTTCGCTTGAAACTTGCCTGACGTAAATCCGGCTGCAGCGATGCCTTCCTTTCAAAAAAAAGAAGCTCCGTCTGGAACTTCTCTGGTACTGGGTAGGAGAATCGAACTCCTATTGCAAGATTGAGAATCTTGAGTACTAACCGTTATACGAACCCAGCATTTTTCGTTTGGGATTGCAAAGGTAGGTAAAATTTTTTATCCTGCAAACTTTTTGTGGTTTTCTCCGCAATTTTTTGCATTTCTTACTTGAGAAAGACGAAGAATACGGCAAGAATCAGACAGACGAAAGCCGCGAAATGATTCCATTGGAGCGCCTCTCCCTTGAAAAATACTGTCACGAGTACGGTGAACACTGTAAGGGAAATGACCTCCTGAATGACTTTGAGCTGCATCAGCGTGAACGGACCTCCGTTTCCGGAGAATCCGATGCGGTTTGCCGGAACCTGCGCACAGTATTCGAACAGCGCGATGCCCCATGAGAACAGAATCACGAGAATCAGAGGCCACCCGGTTGAAATCTTCATTTCCTGTAGCTTGAGGTGGCCGTACCAAGCGAATGTCATGAAAATATTTGAACAAATCAGGAGCAGAATCGTATATATTACTTTCATCATAATGTCCGTGGGTTGAGAGGTCATGAAGGCCACAAGGTTGTGGTCGGACCCGTTTGTGGCGGCAAAAGTAAGAATATGTTTGAAAACATCATCAAAAAATTATGAAAATATATCCCTATTTTTGTAATTTTGCACGATTCGGTAATCTTTCATCCAGAACAGGGCTGTTCTCAGGATGCGGCCGTGCGCGAAATTACATAATTCTATTGATATGACACTGATAAAATCCATCTCCGGAATCAGAGGCACCATCGGCGGCGCTCCGGGCGGCGCTCTCACCCCCATTGACATCGTGAAATTCACTTATGCCTACTGCGAAAAACTTCGCGAACGCCGCCCCAAGCCATCCGGCGACCGCTACAAAGTCGTCGTCGGAAAGGACGCGCGCCTAAGCGGCGAGATGGTTGAGGACATCGTCTGCGGGACATTGATTTCCTGCGGCGTTGATGTCGTGAAGGCCGGTTTTGCATCGACGCCTACGACGGAGATGGCCGTGACTTTTTCCAAGGCAGACGGCGGAATCATTCTAACTGCCTCACATAATCCGAAGCAGTGGAACGCCCTTAAACTTCTGAATGAGAGAGGGGAGTTCCTTAATGCCGAGGAGGGCGCGGCGATACTCGAATGCGCGGAGAAAGAGAACTTTGACTTCGCCTCTGTTGAGGAGCTTGGAACGGTTGAGGAGCATGATTTCACGGACGAGCATCTTGATGCCGTGCTCGCGCTTCCCGCTGTCGATGCCGATGCGGTGCGCAAGGCCGGCTTCAAGGTCGTGCTCGACGCTGTGAACTCTGTCGGCGGTATAATAATGCCGCGGCTTCTCAGCCGCCTCGGCGTGGAGTGCGTTGAACTCAACTGCAATCCGACCGGCGACTTCGCGCACAACCCTGAGCCGCTTCCTGCGAATCTCGTGGAACTCTGCGAAACCGTTGTGAAGGAAAAGGCTGATCTCGGAATTTCCGTCGATCCCGATGTTGACCGTCTTGCTCTCATCTGTGAGGACGGGAAGCCTTTCGGGGAGGAATATACTCTCGTCAGTGTCGCCGACTACCTTCTCGGGCGGGCATACAGCGAGGCTCTTGAGAGCGGTAAATCGCTTGACGAGGTATGCGCTCCATATCGCATGACCACAGCCTCGAACCTGTCGTCTTCCCGTGCGCTGCGGGATGTCACGGAGAGGTACGGCGGCGAGTATTTTGCCTCGGCTGTCGGCGAGGTGAACGTCACTGCCAAAATGAAAGAATGCGGAGCGCTCATAGGCGGCGAAGGAAACGGGGGAGTCATCTATCCTGCCCTTCATTACGGACGTGATGCTATGGTCGGCGTGGCTCTGTTCCTTACAAATCTTGCCCACAGGCAGATGAAGGTTTCGGAGCTCCTGAAAACCTACCCGCAGTATGTCATCACCAAGAACCGCATCGAGCTTTCCGACAAGGCGATGATAGACAAGATTCTCTCTGAGATGCAGAAGGCTTATGCCGGAGAGAACATCAACACAATTGACGGCGTCAAGATTTCGTTTGAGGAGAAGAAGCAGTGGGTTCATCTGCGCCGCTCCAATACCGAACCGATTATCCGCATCTATGCCGAGGCTGCAACCAAAGAGGCTGCTGACGCACTTGCCGCCGAAGTAATCGGCATTGCAAAAAAGATTATCGGCCGGTAGCCCTATTATTCGGTCGGTTCGGGGATTCTCCTTGGTGGGGTTTTTCCGGACCGTGTTGTGTTGCTTGCGAAATTTCTCGGGTAAATATGTTCTCATTCAGAACCACTCCCCTTCATGAACAGCTCGACAAGGCTCTCGTTGACGGCAAGGTAGGCTGCTTCTGCACCCAGAACTGCTGGGACACGGCATCCGGTCAGTATATGTACGAGCTGTTCCGCCGGCGCGGAAACCTTCAGACCGTTTTCTCGCCTCGTGACACGGAACTGACTCCGCTCACGAACCACATCGAATTCACTCCCGACGAACTTAAGAGTCTCAACGCAGTCGTCGTTGAAATTCAGGATGTCGGCGTGCGGTATTTCAACTACACAAAGGATGTGATGGCTCTGATGGAAACCCTCCGCGACCTCGGCGACGATTCCCCCTCGCTCTACATCGTGGATCATGTGAACCCCGCCGGTCGCGTGGTGGAAGGCTCGATGCCCCAAGCAGACTGTGATTTGCACACACCGAAGGTTCCGCACCGCCACGGCCTCTCGCTCGGCGAACTTGCCCTCCTCTACCATATGGAAATCGGAGCGAAATATGCCCTGCATGTGATTTCGGCGAATGCGACCGATTCTACGAAAACTCTTCTTCCATGGACTATTGCCCCATGCTCGGACATCCCGGGGATGTTCACCTGCGACATGTACAGCGGCGGAGGTCTCTGGAACAACACCAATGTCGCCGCCGGCATCGGCACTGCCCGCCCCTACGAATACATCGGAGCCCCCTTTATCAAGACAGCCTCGCCGGGCGGCCAGCCGGGTCTCATCCCGCCGCCCGCCCCGGAAGGGGTCATGATGCGTCCATGCTCATTCACCCCGGCCTGCGGACGCTACGAGGGCAAGAAATGCTACGGCTACCAGATTATGCTCCGGCCCGGCATAGAGTACCACTCCCTTCTTCATACAGCCTACCTGATGCGCTATATGCATCAGAATTTTTCCGACTTCAAACTCGACCCGACATTCGCCCGGAAGCTCTCCGACCCCGTCATCCTCTCCTGCATCCGTGGCAGTCTCGACCCTCTCGAAATGCGCGAACATGTCAAGTCCGAAGAGCAGAAATGGATTCGCAAGGCCAAGAAATACCTCCTCTACGACGACCAGCCCTACAGGGTGAAGTAGCCCTTAATGATTGCGAAATAATATTTCGCGGTATGTCCATTATTATTAGATTATTAGTATCTTTGAAACCATCAGAATGACAGAAATATGACAGAGGCTATAATTACACTTGTTCTGCCGATGGCTTTTGCCGCTGCGGCGTTGTGGGGGAGCGTGTTTTACGAAAAGGACGGCTGGCGTGCATGGTCGCGGTTTGCCGTGCTTCTGCTTGGGATGGGAGAAGACATATTCGTTGACAAATATGGGAACGAATACATTTCCACCGGTTCGCAGAGTGCGTATGGCGGGCAGTGGAATGTGACGAAGACATATAGAATAAAGGGACAGAACGGACGGACATTCTGTCGTAAACTTCGTTGGTGCGGATATTCTATCTGATAATCAGAGAGTTGGCGATATGACAAGGAAAAAATATGAACTGGGAGTTGCTTTCAGCGGCGGAGGGGCAAAGGCTGCGGCTCATTGCGGGGCTCTTCAGGCCTTGAAAGAATTCGGGATAAGGCCTGATGTGGTGTCCGGAACGAGCGCCGGCTCTCTTGTCGCCGCATTCTGGTCGGCGGGATTCACACCGGTCCAGATGATCGGGATGTTCCGTGAGATGAATTTCTTCAAGGATATAGTCTCGCCGACCAGACCGAGGGGCGGCCTGTTCGATTCGGCGCCTCTGCTTGAACTGCTTCAGGAAAAACTGCCCTATTCGGACATTGAAGATTTGCCTGTCCCGACATATATCGTGGCTGCGGACATGGATCACGGCTGTCCGAAAGTCTTTTCAAAGGGGAAACTCGCTCCCCGCCTTGTCGCCTCATGCTCCATTCCTATAATATTCAAGCCAATGGTAATCAATGGGGTTCATTATGTCGATGGCGGGGTGTTCCAGAACCTTCCTGTACCTGCAATACGGGAACTTTGCGATAAAGTGATAGCCTTTAGTGTTCGTCAGATAGAGCCGGAGCCGTATCGGGACAATCTGGTTTATGTAGCCATGCGTGCCTATAGTATGATGTTTATGTCCAACATTATGGCCGATTCCCGTCTTGCGGACACCTACATCGAACTGAACACCGACGGCTGCGGGGTCTATGATATGTCGTCGATAGAAAAACTGTTTCGACGGGGATATGCCGATGCCTGTGCGGCTCTTGAAGCTGCCGGCTATGTGCGGGAACTGGCTCCGGAGACAATAGATTTTTCGCAGACCGGGAAAGCCGTGCCGTTCAAGAGCCGCGAGCCTCTTATAAAACGGGGACTTGACCGCCTTGAGCAGCAGATGGAGATGCACAAGGAGCGTCATAATTTTGCGAAACGATAAAAAAATCATAACTTTGCAGCGGAATTGAGATATGGTGTAACGGCAGCACAAGAGATTTTGGTTCTCTTTGTAGAGGTTCGAATCCTCTTATCTCAACAGTCGGCGTACCGTTGCGGTTTGTGCCGGAGCGGTTTTCTTGGGGGGGAAGTTGATTTTATTCGGATTTCCCTTTGCGGAAAAGGAAATATTGCGTACATTTGCGCTCCCAAAACGGGCGTCGCTGTCGTGCGGACTGCGGCGGATGGTGGACAACTAAATTAAAATTATATAGAAATGAAAAAAGGAATTCATCCCGAAACCTACCGTCTTGTAGCTTTCAAGGATATGTCAAACGATCAGGTCTTCATCACGAGGTCCTGCGCGAACACTCGCGAAACAATTGAAATTGAAGGTGTTGAATACCCTGTAGTAAAGGTCGAGATTTCAAATACCTCGCATCCGTTCTACACCGGCAAGATGAAGCTCGTCGATACTGCCGGTCGTGTCGATAAGTTCTACCAGAGGTACGCAAACAAGAAGAAATAGTATTTCTGATGATAACGGAAGGGGTGAAGTTCATAAGACTTCGCCTCTTTTTTGTTCGTCCGCCCCGGCGCTTCCCGCTTGACTGAGTCAATTTCCCGCTGCGACCGCTCTCTGTAAACGCACAGTCCGGAGTGTCTCTCCGTCACACCAGCACCGTTTTTCCTAAGTCTTCCGTCGATTCGCTGATAATCAGCAGGTGGTCGCCTGTACAAAGTTCCGTCGTTCCGGTCGGGACGATGAACTTCCCGTTACGCTTAATCATAAGTACGCGCACGCCGTCCGGCAGCGACAGATCCTTTAGTGCAGTGCCTCCCGCCGCAGCCATATCCTTGACCATTTCTTCCGTGAGAGTTGTCTCTGTGAGGTCACCTGCCTCCTCCGGGAGATCCACGTCGAACTCCTTGTCCTGAACTGCGGAGTCGTCGTTGAGTTTCAGCCACTTTGCCGCAAGCGGGAGGGTGCTTCCCTGAACTACGAGTGACATCAGCGTGATGAAGAAGACAATGTTGAAGATGACTTCGCCGCCCTCGATGTGGCTTAGAATCGGATATGTCGCGAAAATGATGGGCGTGGCCCCCTTGAGACCGACCCAGGAGACGAACAATTTGGATTTCGGGCTGATGTTCCTGAAAGGAAGCAGACAGCCGAACACCGACAGCGGACGTGCAACCAGCATCATGAACACTCCGATAAGCATGGCCGCAGGAGCCGTGCGGAGCATCTGGACCGGATTCACGAGGAGGCCGAGGAGAAGGAACATTCCTATCTGCATCATCCACGTCAGGCCGTCGAGGAACGCGAGGATCTGCTTGCGGTGGTTGAACTTGCTGTTTCCGATGAGTATGCCGGCGATATAGACGGCGAGGTAGCCGTTTCCAGAGAGCATTCCGGCGAGCGAGTAGGCGAAGAACACGATGCTGAGCAGCATTATCGCATAGAGAGGCGTGTTGTTGAGCTGCACCTTGTTCAGAAGCCATACTGTCGCATAGCCGATGCCGGCTCCCACGGCGCCTCCGACAATGAACTGGAGCAGGAACACCTTGATTGCATTCCACACCGTCATATAGGTCGTGTAGCTTGCCGCCGTCGCGAATCCTGCCGCGTGCGCCGCCTCTGCGCTGGCTTCCGGCTCGAGTCCCGCCCCGCTGCTCATGGTTGTCGCAATCTCGATGAGGACGACCGTGATTATGTAGGCCATCGGGTCGTTGGAGCCGCTCTCAAGTTCAAGCATCGGCTGGAGGTTGTTCTTAAGCCTCATGTTCTTGCCGCGCAGCATCGCGAACACGGTCGCCGAATCCGTTGAGGACATGGTCGCCGCGAGCAGCAGGCAGGACACGAGCGGGAGTCCCAGTCCCACTCCTTTCCAGCCGTTCATAAAAAAAATGAACCCTCCCGTGACCGCGGCCGTCAGCAGCACCCCGAGAGTGGAGAGGGCGAGCCCGGGGGAGAGTACCGGCCGGATGTCTGAGATCTTCGTTTCCATGCCGCCCGTGAACAGAATGACGCACAGGGCAACCATACCCAAGAAATTGGCCTTGTTCACGTCGTCGAAGACAATTCCCAGACCGTCGCTTCCGAACAGCATTCCCACCACAAGGAAGAGAAGCAGGGCAGGGATTCCGAACCGTGAACTTGCCCTCGACACGAGTATGCTGCAAAAAATAAGTATCGAACCTATGAACAGAATATTTTCGGACGTGACATAAAACATAAGTGAAAACCTCTCAAATTATAGATGTGGGGCATCCGGTTTTGAACTGCCCGTATTTCCTCCTCCCTCGGCAAATTCCCGGCACCATTCCCTCACGGCGCACTCGTCACAGCGGGGCGCACGCGCCGTGCAGACATATCTCCCGTGGAGAAGGAGGTAGTGATGCGCGTCGGCGCGCTGTTCCGCGGGAATGTTCCCGGTCAGATCCTTCTCCACCGCTTCAACATTCGTTCCGTCCGACAGCCCGATGCGCCTCGAAACTCTGAAAACATGGGTGTCAACCGCAATCACCGGCTTCCCATAGGCTATCGCCGCGACCACATTCGCCGTCTTTCTGCCTACTCCCGGCAGCTTTACCAGATCGTCCGTCTCCGAGGGCACCTTACCGCCGAACTCGCGGACCAGCATCCCGGAGAGGTCAATCAGATGGCGTGCCTTGCTGTTTGGGTAGGACACCGAGCGCACTGCCTCAAAGACCTCCTCAAATGATGCCCGCGACAGAGACTGCGCGTCCGGCCAGCGCCTGAAAAGCTCCGGCGTCACCATATTCACCCTCTTGTCCGTGCACTGCGCCGAGAGCACAACCGCCACAATCAGCTGGAACGGCGAAGCGAACATAAGCTCGCTTCCGACATTTCCCATTTTCTTCCTAAGCGCTCCGAGAACCGCCGCGTATCTTTCTTTCTTCGTCATTCTTCCGTTCCCTCCGTCAAAGATTCCGCGTTCTCGCTCATCTTGGCGGCTGGATTCATCGTCGCATCTTCATCCCTTACGGTAACGGACGCCGCCACATCATTGCCATTGTTCGCGCTGTTCAGATTCGCCGCTCCGCCTTCACGTTCCCTGCACTCCTCGTTTCCGCAGACGAGAACACGCCCCGGATACCTCCCGCACAGCTGCAGGTTATGCGTCACCATCACCACCGCCGTCCCGTTCTCCTCGTTGAGTCTCCGGAGCAGCTGCATTATGCCCTCCGCAGTCTCCACGTCAAGATTTCCCGTCGGCTCATCCGCCAGAATCACCTGCGGACGGTTCAGAATCGCCCTCGCGATAGCAATCCTCTGCTGCTCCCCGCCCGAAAGCCGGTGCGGCATCTTGTGAGCCTTCCTTGCCATGCCGACCGCCGTCAGAACCTCCTCAATCCTCGCCTCCATCTCCGCCTCGGCCTTCCAGTCCGTGGCCTCAAGCACAAAATGCAGGTTGTCGTGCACGCTCCGGTCCATCAGCAGCTGGAAATCCTGAAAGACCACGCCGATCTTTCGGCGCAGAAACGGAATGTCTTTCTCCCTGATTGTCCTCAGATTGAATCCGCAGACCTCTCCTGCGCCCTTTCCGAGCGGGTTTTCCGCAATCATCGTCTTTATAATCGAGGTCTTTCCCGTGCCGACCTTTCCGACGATATACACGAAATCCCCGGCCTCTACCGTCAGGTTCAGCCCGTAAATCACGGTCGTCTCGCCGTTCATGATGTCGGCGTCATTGAATTGTATCAGCGGATTCATGTCAAATCAAATTATTCGTTCGGAATGATATGCGAAAAGGATATGTACAAAAAGACCACATCCTCGCAAAGATAGTGAGAAATTTTGAGTAAATTTGTAAAAATTTTGGCTTATGTTCAAAGGTATATATATATTCACCGTCATATCCGCGCTCGGCTTCATGTCGGCGCCATCAGGAAATATGCCGGAAGCTTCGGCGTCCTCGCCGAAAAATGCCGTCGCCGCAGAAGAAATGACACGCTCGTCCGCGTTCTCCCGTGCCCTCAGACTCTATGACAAGGGGATGTACAGCCGCGCTAGAACCGTTTTCGATGAGATTTACGAGAATACCGGCTCCACGGAGGCGAAGGGATATTCCATCTTGTGCTCGACGTCCCTCGAAACCTACGGATATGTCCACGACATCGAATCTTTCGTCGCCGAATATCCTTCTTCCGAGATGATTCCCCGGCTTCGTTTTGCCCATGCCGTAAATCTCTTTGAACAAGGAAGATACGCTGAATGTGCGGAGATATTCGGAGGCATGGAGCCTGAGCAGCTTCGGCGTTCGTCGAGGACGGAGTATATGTTCAAATATGCATTCTCCGCGCAGGAAACCGGTGATTACAACAAGGCGTATGAGCTTTTCACTCAGGTCGTTTCACAGCCCAAGTCGGACTACACGGCCCCGTCGCAGTATTCGCTCGGCTACATATGCTACAAACGGAATGAATTTGCGGAGGCCATCGACTGGTTCTCGAAGTCCGGGAAGGATAGGCGCTTTTCTGAGATGTCTGATTACTACACTCTTGAGTGCCGATTTATGCTCGGAGAGTATGACTATGTGCTTAAGAACGGGCCGAGGCTTTCAGAGACCGTCCCGTCCGACAGAAGGCCGCGTCTGAACAGGATGATTGCCGAGTCAGCGCTTGTAACCGGAGATGCCGCGACCGCAAAGAAATATTACGACCTCAGCGCTTACGGAAAATCAGAGATGAACCGTTCGGACAGATTCTTCGCCGGCTCGGTGCTCTATGCGGTCGGGGACTATGCCGGAGCGATTGAGAATTTTGAGAAAATGGAGGACAGGACCGACTCGCTCGGCCAGATTGCAGACTACCACATGGCCTATTCTTATATAAAGATGAAAAACAAGGTCGCGGCCATGGAAGCTTTCCGCGAGGCCTCAATGCGCTCGTGGGACAAGTCCATTGAGAAGGATGCGATGTTCAACTACGCGAAGCTCGCCTTCGACCTGAACACCGACGTCTCCGTGTTCAGGGAATATCTGAGGCGCTATCCGGAGACAGACAGTCAGGACATCTACGGCTACATTGCCCTGACGGCGCTCTACAGCCGGGACTATCAGGGGGCGATAGACGCCTACGACAACATAGATGAACTTACCGGAGAGATGCGTCGCAACTATGTGAAGGCCAACTACCTGCGTGCCAAGCAGCTCCTTTCCGCCGGCTCTTTCCGCGCCGCCGTGCCGTGCCTCAAGGCAGTGACTTTCTACTCCGACGGCAACGATTCATTCAATCAGCTGGCGCGATACTGGCTCGCCGAGGCCTACTACCGGAGCGGCAGCTATGCCGACGCTGTCTCGGTATCCAGGTCGCTCTACAACATTTCCGCTCTCGGCGGTACGCAGGAGGGGAGTCTCATTCCTTATAATATAGGCTATGCCTATTACCGTCTCGGAGACTATGATCTGGCGGTCAAGTGGTTCGACGAGTACGCCATGCAGCAGAGCTGGACCTACACGCGCAGTTCTTCCGACTTCCGTAAGGACGCTCTGACACGAATAGCGGACTGCAGCTTCATCCGCGGGGACTACAAGGCGGCCGCGGAGGCATATGGAACCGTGGCCGACAGCTATCGTGACCCGGATGATGTCTATCCCTACTTGCAGGCTGCCGTGGCCTATGGCCTGGACGGAAAGCTTTCCAAGAAGATTGAGCGGCTTGCCGAGGTGAAGGAAGCAAAGCCGGAGGCCGAACACTATGCCGATGCCATGCTCGAACTTGGGCGCGCCTATGTCGAGGCGAAGGATGGAGGAGCGGCGTCGGAATGCTTCGACCGTGTGATTGACGGCGTGAAAGACAGTTCGTATGTGGCCCAGGCACTGCTTGAAAAGGCAATGCAGGCCCGGAACTCCAAGCGCAGGGACGAGGCTCTCGGGTATTACAAGCGCGTGGCGGAAAATATGACCGGGACGGAATATGCCGACAATGCCCTGCTCGCGATAGAGTCCATCTATCAGTCGGAAGGACGCGCCAAGGAATATCTCGCCTACATCGGGAGCATCGGAAAGGGTGCGTCCAAGACCGACGAGGAGAAGGACGACTTCTTTTTTGCTTCCGCCGAGCAGCTTTTCCTCGACAGGGAGTATGGGAAGGCGATGTCCGCGCTTGCCGAGTATGTGCAGGAATATCCGTCCGGACGCAACAGGGACAAGGCCGGATTCTATATGGCCGAATGCCTGCGCCTTACCGGAGACTACGAGCGTGCCCGCGATGCCTATGAGGAGGTCATTGACAGGGGAGAGAGTGTCTTCGTCGAGACCGCGATGTTTCGCTACGCCGAGTTGTCCTTCACTCTGGAACACTGGAATGAGGCCTATCTCGCCTACACTTCCCTATACGGTAAGGTTTCCTCCGGAGAGACCGGAAAAAGCGCGCTTGTCGGACGGATGCGTTCCGCCTATAGGGCAAGGCTCTATCCCGAGGCCGAGGAGTGTGCCGGAGCGGTCGCCGCGTCGGATTCAGTTTCCGTCGGACTGCTGAGGGAGGCCGAGTATGTACGTGCCAAGTCGCTTCTCTCGCTCAGCCGCCGTGACACCGCCTATGAGCTCTTTGCCCGTCTGGCGAAGGACCCTGCCGACGCATATGGGGCAGAGTCCGCGTATCTGCTGGTTCAGGACAAGTTCGACCGCGCCGACTACCGTGCCGTCGAGGAACTTGTCTATGCTTTTTCGGACTCCGGCACGAGGCAGAACTATTGGCTGGCGAAGGCATTCCTTGTTCTCGGGGACTCTTTTGCCGAGCAGGGAGACCTCAGGCAGGCAAGGGCAACCTTCGAGAGCGTGCGGGACGGCTATAAGCCTGTTTCCGACACAGATGACATCCCGGATAATGTCCGCATGAGGCTGGAACGCCTTGCTGAGATGGATGTGAAATAGGAAACCGTCGGATGAGTCATAAATTGAAAAGTCATTGATTATATGGGATATATGAGAAGATATATGATTGCCTTCGCCGGCCTTTGCGCTTTTGCCGGGGCCGCGTCCGCGCAGAACTATAGTCCTACCGTCGTCGTCACCAACAGGTACAGGGCGGCGACTGAAGATGCCCATAAGGGGGAGATTGAGATGGCCGTCCCGGATTCCGTGCGCCGCTTCGACATGACGTTCGACTATTCGGTGTTCGACCGTCCCTACCGTGGTGCATACGAATTCAGCCCGTATAGCGTCGATATGAAGCCGTCCGTGGGGAACCGCCGTCCCGGAGTGTTCTACATGAACGCCGGGCTCGGCTATACGCTTCATCCTGAGCTGGACGTTGTCTGGTCTCCGGTTTCAAACGGCAGGCTCTCAGTCGATGTCTATGGCTCCCATCATTCCTATGCCGGGGATTACCGCAAGGTCGGGCTGGACAGCCGGGGCCGTCTCGTCGGGCTCAGGGGAGAGGATGGTCGGAGACAGTATTGGACGGGATGGAACTACGATATGGACAACGATGCCGGAATGTCCTTCCGCTATGACTGGAGCCGCGTGGGGTTTACAGCCGACATTGCCTATGCCGGTCTGCAGCAGCGTGACTGGCTCCGCAGCCGCAGCCTTGACAGGGGGACTGCGGAGGTGCGGGTGTTTTCCAAGGACACCGTCAGCGGGGGCGTGGAATTCGAGACGTGGGTGAAATACGGCTTCGGTCATGACTGCATGGACCCGAAATATGCGGGGGAGCGCCTTGCCGTCGGTGAAAACAGCTTCAAGGCCGGCGTGAGCCTCAATGTCAGGACGAAAAAGGCCGGACGCTTCGTGCTGGACATGAACGCCGACGTCGCGTCCTATATGTATGCCCTGACGCACACGGCAGCCCTGTTTGAGTTCACTCCTCGGTATCGGCTCAATGTGAAGGGCTGGTCATTCGACCTCGGGCTGAGGATTGATGTTCCTTTCGCGTCTTCCGGAGCCGGTTACGAGAACTACGCGAAAAGTCAGTATGCCTACCCGGCGCTGAAGATAGGCTACGATTTCCGCCGGGCGCCCCTTGGTCTGTGGCTGCGGATTGAAGGCGGGGAATATATGAACTCATATACGTCGGTCGTCGATGACTACCGCCATTACGGAGCCTCCGCCTCCGCGCTCCTCTCCCATCCGACGCTCGGAAACACCGTGGAGCGGGTGAACGCATCTTTCGGCATCAGGGGACGCATCCGCTCGGTTTTCGGATATGAGGCTTTCGTGTTATGGTCGGAGCGGGCAACGTCGGCTCTTGAGAGTGTGCGTATGACACAATTGGAACTTGGCGGAGCCGTGTCGGCGCAGCCTGTGTATGACCTTGCCTATGCTTCTTCGGGGCTTCTTCGGGCAGGACTTGACGCGAGGTATTCCGACGATTGGGGGCGGATTGACGCGAAGCTGCGCTACAACGGACTTTTTGTCCGCGACAATGCCCTCCAATACATTGCCCCTGCGGCTCTTACGGGTGATGTCTCCGTGCAGTTCAACATAATCAGAAGGGTATTCCTCGGTGTCGGATGCGAGTTTTCCACCGTAAGGTTCGGACAGATGGAGACAGCGTCTGGCGTCATGACAGACTATCGGATTCCCGGTTTCGGAGACCCTTACTTCTCCGCCGAGTTCCGCTACAGCAGGCTGCTTGCATTCTGGCTTCACGGCAGCCGGCTTACCGGGCAGACGATTCAGCGCACGCCCCTCTATGCGGAACGGGGGCCGGAACTTACCGTCGGACTGCGTTTGAGTTTTGGAAAATAATCGCTATATTTGCAGGCTAAAACGAATTTTGCGAGATGATTGAAAACGAAGAAATCAAGGCGGCGGAAGAGCAGTACTCCGCAAACAGCATTCAGGTTCTCGAAGGGCTTGAAGCCGTGAGGAAGAGACCTTCAATGTACATCGGAGACATTGGCGAAAGAGGTCTTCATCACCTTGTATATGAGGTCGTTGACAACAGTATAGACGAGGCGCTTGCGGGATATTGCACGCGCATCGACGTCACAATCAACAAGGACAATTCCATAACTGTAAAGGACAATGGACGAGGCATCCCGACGGGCATGCACGAGAAGGAGCACCGTTCCGCCCTTGAGGTCGTCCTCACCGTGCTTCACGCGGGCGGAAAATTCTCAAAGGACAGCTACAAGGTCTCAGGAGGTCTTCATGGCGTCGGCGTGAGCTGCGTCAACGCGCTTTCGGATTACCTTCGTGCCGAGATTCACCGGGAGGGAAAGATTTTCGTTCAGGAGTACTCCAAGGGAAAGCCGACGACGGCCGTGGAGGTCGTGGGCGAGTCAAATGACTCCGGGACAACCATAACCTTCCATCCGGATGCCGAGATTTTCACCGTCACGACCCTCTACAAGTACAAGACGCTTGCGAACCGTCTCCGCGAGCTTGCTTTCCTCAACAAAGGAATCCGGCTTACTCTCACGGACCTGCGCGAGCCTGTCGAGGACGGCGGTAAGGAAATGATGGATGCGATTCATCCGGGAACGGAGGAGTTCTATTCCGAGGAGGGTCTGAAGCAGTATGTCGAATACATCAACTCCATCAGCCACAACGAGCCGATAAGTTCAGTAATCTGTCTTGAGACTTCCAAGATTATCCCGATTGAGGTAGCCCTCCAGTACAACTCCGGATTTTCTGAGGAGGTGCGCTCATATGTCAACAACATCAACACCATAGAGGGCGGTACGCATCTTACCGGTTTCCGCCGCGGACTCACCAAGACCCTCAAGGCCTATGCGGAGAAGAACAATTTCCTGTCGAAGCTCAAGTTCGACCTCGCCGCCGAGGACTTCAGGGAGGGACTTACGGCGGTGATTTCCGTCAAGGTCGCCGAACCTCAGTTCGAGGGGCAGACCAAGACCAAGCTAGGAAACGGTGAGGTCGATCCGGCCGTCTCTCAGGCCGTGTCTTCGGCGCTTGAGGCATTCCTTGAGGAGAACCCCAAGGAGGCCAAGGCCATCGTCGATAAGGTGATACTCGCCGCGACGGCACGCCACGAGGCCCGCAAGGCGCGTGAACTCGTGCAGAGAAAGTCCGTCATGTCGGGAGCCGGAATGCCGGGCAAGCTCGCGGACTGCTCCGAAAGGGATCCTGAGAAATGCGAGCTCTTCCTCGTCGAGGGAGACTCCGCAGGCGGTACGGCAAAGCAGGGACGCGACCGAAAGACCCAGGCCATCCTTCCTCTGAGGGGTAAGATTCTCAATGTGGAGAAGGCGCTTACACACAGAGTGTTCGAGAGCGAGGAAATCCGCAATATCTACACGGCGCTCGGCGTGACCGTCGGCACTGAAGAGGACAGCAAGGCTCTGAATCTCAGTAAGCTGCGCTACCACAAGGTCATCATCATGACCGATGCCGACGTCGATGGCTCGCACATCGCGACCCTCATTCTGACATTCTTCTTCCGCTATATGTTCGATCTCATCAAGAACGGATATGTCTATCTCGCCACTCCGCCGCTCTACCTCGTGAAGAAGGGCAAGGAGGAGATTTACTGCTGGACGGATGACCAGCGCCGCGAGGCTACCCTCCAGCTTGGAAAGGGCACCGACAAGGGCGTGACCGTGCAGCGCTATAAAGGTCTCGGCGAGATGAGCGACGAGCAGCTTGCGAACACGACGATGGATCCGGAGCACCGCCTGCTTCGTCAGATTACCATTCAGGACGCCGCCGCCGCCGACCTCACGTTCTCCATGCTCATGGGAGACGATGTCCCGCCTCGCCGCGAGTTCATCGAACAGAACGCGCATTACGCAAATGTTGACGCATAGCCGTCTCAACCCTGACTGATTTATGAGCGAAAGGCTTCCGAAGGATTATAGGGTGTATCTGCCCCTGGCTGTAGTTTTCGTACTTCTTGTGCTGTTCATGCCGAGGAGTACGAAATTCAATTACAGCTACAGCAAGGGCTCCCCGTGGATGTACGAGACGCTTGTAGCCGAATTCGATTTCCCGATACTCAAGACGGCCGCCGAACTCCAGCAGGAGAGGAACTCCGAGGAGAGCAGCATAATCCCTTACTACAAGCAGGACAGGAACGTGGGTCTTCAGGCAGTCCGTTCCCTCAACTCGATTGACTTCGGGGAATATGCGCGGATGAAGCCGGCTGTGGCCGCCTCTCTCGGCACCATTTACCAGAAGGGAGTCGCGGCGGACGACGAGTATTTCGGAGGCCGGCAGTCCGGAGACTACGACTGGACTCTCGTCTATGTCCAGAAGGACAAGCGTGCCGTGAAGAAACCCGTGGAGGAGATATTCTCCGTATCCTCCGCAAGGCTTGAGCTGCTTGCCTCTCTTTCCGGAGAGACGGCTGCGGATTCGCTGTGCAGGGCACTCGGAATCTATTCCCTCGTTGTGCCGGATCTTTCGCTGGACAGGCAGATGTCCGAGCTTGTCAATTCCGAGAACGCGCAGGAGATATCCCCGACAAAGGGAGTCGTGAGCGCCGGGAAGGTCATCGTGTCCCGAGGCGAGATTGTCACTGCGGAGGTCGAGCAGATTCTGGATTCCTATCGTGCGGAATATGATTCAAGCATAGGGTATTCCGGAAACCGGGCGGTGATGTGGTGCGGAGACATTCTGCTTGCGTTCGCGATTGTACTCGTCCTGTTTTTCGTGATATGGTTCACGAATCCTCAGATTTTCACTCAGATGAACAGGTATCTTTACCTGCTTCTCATATTCACCCTCACGGCATTCACCGCATCGGTCGTGGAAAATCTCTCCCCGAGTTCACTCTATCTTGTGCCGTTCCCCCTGTTCGCGTATTACCTCCTCGCGTTTTTCCGCAGGAAACTGATACTTCCGGTCTATATCGTGTCGCTCATTCCGCTGCTGGTCTTCGGGCATAACGGGATTGAACTTTTCGTGATGCACACCGTGGCCGGGGTAGTGGCGATTTATATCTTCGACTTCT
This sequence comes from Bacteroidales bacterium UBA6408, assembly GCA_002439805.1. GTDB lineage: Bacteria > Bacteroidota > Bacteroidia > Bacteroidales > UBA932 > Cryptobacteroides. The sequence continues at coordinate 6,014 of DJPQ01000035.1, read as the reverse complement.
TCAACCGAGGCTGGCTCCAGTTCGTGAACGCCGTCATCGTGTTCTTCACTCTGGCCGTAGTGTGGTTCTCATTCCGTTTCATCGACGGGCTGAACGGCACCGTGAATTATTGGGAACTTCTGAGGCTTTTCCTCGCGTCGATGATTTCAGTCGCGCTCTATCCGGTGATTTATCTCTTTGAGAAGATATTCAACCTCGTGTCCTCCTCCCGTCTTATGGAGCTGTCGGACACCAATAACAGGGCTCTCAGGGAACTTGCCGGCAAGGCTCCGGGAACGTTCCAGCACAGTCTTCAGGTTGCCAATTTCGCTGACTCTGCCGCGCGCAGCATCGGCGCCGACGCCCTTCTCGTGAGGGTAGGTGCGCTCTATCATGACCTCGGGAAGGTCTGCAACCCGCAGTGTTTCGTAGAGAACGAGACTATGGGGGAGACCTACCACCAGTCGCTTGACCCGAAGGAAAGTGCCCGGGAGATAATCCGTCATGTGAGCGACGGGCTGCAGCTGGCGGAGAAGTACAAGCTGCCGTCTGTAATCAGGGACTTTATCGCCACTCACCACGGAACGACCAAGGCCGCGTTCTTCTACAGCAAATATGTCAATGCCGGCGGAGACCCGGCCGACGTCGCCGACTTCACATATCCGGGTCCGCGCCCCACGACTAAGGAGCAGGTGATTCTGATGCTCTGCGACACGCTTGAGGCGGCGTCGCGGACTCTGAAGGACCGCACTCCGAACGGAATTTCCGAACTTGTTGACAGGATTGTTCAGGGCAAGATTGACGAGGGTCAGTTCGACGAGGCGGACATATCCCTCAAGGAACTTCACACGGTGAGCGAGAATCTGAAGGAGTATATCCGCCAGGTCTATCATGCGCGTGTGGCCTATCCTTCGGGAAGGAAAAAAGGAAGAAATAGGTAAAATTTAAATTTATAGTTATGAAACTGACAAAGAATGTAATTGATGATCTCAGCATGGAGGTTTCTCTTTCAATTGAGCCGTCCGATTATGCGGAAGGAAAGAAAAAGAAGCTCGCCGACATCCGCCGCAGGGCAGAAATCAAGGGATTCCGCAAGGGAATGGTTCCCATGTCCCTGATAGAGAAGATGTACGGAAACAGCGCTCTTGTCGATGCTGTGAACGACGTGATTTCTGAACAGCTCAACTCCTTCATCAAGGATGAGAAACTTAATGTGATAGGCGAGCCGCTTCCTGCGGAGGATCAGCCGAAGAACGAGTGGACCGACGGCAACAGCTTTGAGTTCAAGTTCGACATCGCCTGCAATCCTGCTGTCGGCATAGAGCTCAACAAGAAGGACGAGGTCGTCTATTATGACATCACCGTGACGGATGAGGCCAAGAAGGAGATGAGGGAAAGCCTTCTCAAGCAGTATGGCGAGCTTACTGACGGCGATGCTGCGAAGGAGGATGATTTCCTTGTCGCCGACCTTGAGCAGGGAGAGAACAGGATTGAGGGGACCTACATCGCTCTCCGCAATGTCTCCGAGGCTGCAAAGAAGCAGTTCGTCGGAGTGAAGCCGGGCGACACGTTCGAAGTGAACGTGAATGAGGCGTTCGAGAACGAGAACGACCGCGCGGCTCTCATCAAGGTGAAGAAGGAGGAACTTGAGGACATCGATCCTGTGTATAAGGTCACGGTGAAGTCCGTCAAGACCTTCTCTCCGGCTCCGCTCACCCAGGAGACCTTCGACAAGATTTACGGGCCGGGCGTAGTGAAGTCTGAGGAGGAATTCGACGCGAAGATTGCCGAGAGGCTCGCGGCGGAATACGCGAATGAGGCTGATTTCCGCTTTTCGAAGGATCTCCGTGACTATCTGGTGAAGAAGGCTGACCTCAAACTTCCGGAGGCGTTCATGAAGAGGTGGATTCACGCCGCCAATGAGGGCAAGTTCACAATGGAGGAAATCGAGAAGGAGTTCGGACTGTTCGTCGAGGACTACCGCTGGCAGCTCGTGCGCGGCTACCTCATGAACAAGTACGGCGTGAAGGTTGAGCAGGCCGACCTGCTTGCGAGTGCGAAGGGCTTTGCCGCCTACCAGTTCGCTATGTACGGGATGAATAATGTCCCTGAGGAGCAGCTTGAGTCATACGCCAAGAGCGTGCTCGCGAATGAGGAGCAGGCCCGCCGCATTCTTGAGCAGGTGGAGAACGAGAAGACCGTCGCTGCGGTGAAGAATGTGATAACGCTCAAGCATAAGAAAATTTCCGTGGAGAAATTCAGAGATTTATAACGCTAAAAATCGGATTGCCGCGTTACTCGTCTTGATAAAATCCTCACAACCATCAGGTTGCTGCGGTTTTATCATCACCGAGTGCCTTGCACTCCATCTTTTTATCGTCATAAATCTATAAAAATGAATAATATGACTGATTTTGAAAAATTCGCAAGGTCGGAAGGAATATCGTCATTGAAGATGCATGATTATCAGACAGCCGTGTCCCGTTCGGGCGCGGCTGCTCTTGACGGATATCTCAACCCGACAATCATTGAGGAGAGGAAACTGAATGCGGTTTCGATGGACGTTTTCAGCCGTCTGATGATGGACAGGATCGTTTTTCTCGGAGTTCCGATAAATGACGACGTCGCCAACATAATTCAGGCGCAGCTTCTCTTTCTCGCTTCGTCCGACTCGTCTGCGGACATATCCCTTTACATCAATTCCCCCGGCGGGCAGGTTTCGTCGGGACTTGGAATCTATGACACCATGCAGCTCATCGAGCCCGACGTCGCCACAATCTGCACCGGACTTGCCGCTTCCATGGCCTCTGTGCTTCTGTGCGCAGGCGCCGCCGGCAAGAGGTCGGCTCTTCCGCATTCCCGCGTGCTGATTCACCAGCCGCTCGGAGGCGCACAGGGACAGGCCTCGGACATCCTGATTGCCGCCCGCGAGATTGAGAAGACACGCACGGAGCTCTACCGCATCATTTCGGAGCATTCCGGCCAGCGCATTGAGAAGATTGCCGCCGACGCCGACCGCGACTACTGGATGAACGCGGAGGAGGCGAAGGCCTACGGAATGGTGGATGAGATTCTCGTGAAGAAGACCCGCTAGCCGTTTACTCCTGCTCCTGATTGAAGGGAGCAGATTCAATGGATTATTTATGGACAAGAAAAAAAGTAAGGGCGACGGCCTTAGATACTGTATGTTCTGCGGCAGGAGCGAGAACGATGTTCCCCTTCTGCTTCAGGGGCTTGACGCCTGCATCTGTTCGGACTGCATAGAGCTTGGGCATCAGTATGTCGAGGAAGCGTTCGGCAAAACGAAGAAAAAATCGTCGAAGGCGGCGGCTTCCGGTAGGAAGAAAGTGCTCAAGCCCCATGAGATAACGGCGTTTCTCGACCAGTACGTAATCGGTCAGGACAGGGCTAAGAAACAGCTTGCCGTGGCTGTCTATAACCACTATAAGCGTCTGGAACACAATCTTTCGGCTGATGCCGCGAAGAACGATGTCGAGCTTGAGAAGAGCAACATCCTGATGGTGGGCCCGACCGGAACGGGAAAGACTCTGCTCGCCAAGACGATAGCGCGTATGCTTGACGTCCCGTTCACGATTGTCGATGCCACCGTGCTGACGGAGGCCGGCTATGTCGGCGAGGATGTCGAGAGCATACTCACACGTCTTCTTCAGGAGGCTGACTTCGACGTCGCGCAGGCCGAGAGGGGAATCGTGTTCATCGATGAGATTGACAAGATTTCCCGCAAGTCAGACAACCCGTCAATCACCCGTGACGTTTCCGGAGAGGGAGTGCAGCAGGCCATGCTGAAGCTGCTTGAAGGCAATGTCGTCAATGTCCCGCCCAAGGGAGGCCGCAAGCATCCTGAACAGGAGTTCATTCACGTGAACACCCAGAACATCCTCTTTATATGCGGAGGCGCGTTCGAGGGTATCGAACGGCATATAGCCCAAAGGATGAACACGCAGATAATCGGCTACGGAGTCTCTTCCAGGCCGAAAGTGGATAAGAACAACCTTCTCCGCTATGTCGAGCCTGCCGACCTGCGTGCCTACGGACTCATTCCGGAGATTATCGGCCGCCTTCCCGTCATAACATGGCTTGATAATCTCGACAAGCCGGCACTGCTCCGCATACTCACCGAGCCGAAGAACGCAATCATCCGCCAGTACGAAAAGATGTTCGAGCTTGACGGTATAAAGTTGGAGATTGAGCCTGAGGTGCTTGAACTCATTGTGGATACGGCTATAAGCGAGAAACTTGGAGCGAGGGGGCTGCGTGCAATCTGCGAGCGGATTATGACCGATGCAATGTATGACGCACCGTCGTCGAAGAGCAAGACATTCAATCTTACTCTGGAATACGCAAAATCAAAATTACGGATGGAATAAAAAGCGGATTGCTTCGTTACGCCCAACTTTTAATCCTCACAACCACAAGGTTGCTCCGGTTGAAAAGATTTCGCAAGCCTTGCACTCCATCTTTTTATTCAATCTTAGAAATCTTCAAAAAATAACTTGCATCATCCTGTGGCTTCTTTTTGGTCTATATTCCTTTTCTCATCGGTCATGTACCTCCAGTACACTCCCTCTTCCAAAAGAAATCTATACTCAAAAATAAATCCCCAATCTGAAGCAACTTATTTTTTTCACATTTCTTAATACAATTTTTATTACTATTATGGAAAAATACATCAAGGACAATGAGGGGCGGTGGCTCGAGGAACTGTTCTCGCTGCTGAGGATTCCGTCAATAAGTTCGAATCCGAATCATAAGGGAGATATGCTGCGCTGCGCCGAAAGGCTGACGGAACTGCTGAGAGAAGCCGGGGCGGATGAAGCCGCAGTCTATCCGACGGATGGACATCCGGTCGTGTTCGGGCGGAAAATGGTATCCCCAGAACTCCCGACGGTCCTCGTGTATGGTCACTACGACGTTCAGCCGGTCGATCCGATTGAACTCTGGCGTTCAGACCCGTTTGAGCCGGAAATACACGACGGCGCAGTCTGGGGAAGGGGAGCGAATGACGACAAAGGTCAGCTGTTCATGCATATAAAGGCATTCGAGTATCTTGTCCGCACGGGAAGGCTTCGTCACAATGTTAAGTTCATCTTCGAGGGCGAAGAGGAAATCGGCAGCCCGTCGCTTGCGAAGTGGGCCGAGGCAAACAAGGACAGGCTTGCGGCGTCGGTCATACTTGTTTCCGACACGACCATGATTTCGGACAAGGTTCCTTCCATCAACTGCGGTATGCGCGGGCTTGCCTACCTTGAGGTGAAGGTTACGGGACCGAACAAGGACCTGCATTCCGGGCATTACGGAGGAGCGGTGGCGAATCCTATAAATGTCCTCTGTGACATGATTTCCTCCCTCATCGACAAGGACGGGCGCATCACGGTCAGGGGATTCTATGACGACGTCGTTGAACTGTCGGCCGCCGACCGCGCACAGCTTGCCCGTGCCCCGTTCGACCTTGACGAGTACAAGTCCTTCCTCGGCATAAAGGAGGTAAAGGGGGAGAATGGCTATACAACTCTCGAACGCACCGGCATCCGTCCTTGCCTTGACGTCTGCGGCATCTGGGGCGGCTTCACGGGCGAGGGCTCCAAGACGGTGCTTCCGTCCGAGGCCCACGCGAAAATATCGATGCGCCTTGTCCCGAATCAGGACAGCGGGACGATAAGCCGCCTCTTCACGGAGCATTTTCTCTCCATAGCCCCTCCTTATGTCAAGGTAGAGGTGAAGCAATGCCATGGCGGCAACGGCTTTCTCATACCTATTTCATCGAGGGCCTATCAGGCGGCTTCCCGCGCCATGTCGGAGGTCTATGGCACGGAGCCGGTACCGTCACGGGGCGGAGGCAGCATCCCTATTCTCGCCGACCTCCAGCACATCCTCGGCATAGACCCGCTTCTTATGGGCTTCGGCCTGGAACGTGACACCATCCATTCCCCGAACGAGTCCTATCTCCTCTCCCAGTTCTTCGCCGGGGTCCGTTCCATTGCCCTCTTTTACAAGTATTACTAGAATCAAAAAAA